>NZ_AYMF01000001.1:0-391189 GCF_000633435.1 Achromobacter sp. DH1f
ACAAACACAACAATACAAAAAAGCCCCTGGGCGGCTGCGCCGCCCAGGGGCTTTTGCGTGAGCATCGAGCATGGAATGCGCTCAGGCCAGCGGCGTACCGGTGTAGTCTTGCCGGTCGATGCCGTGACGTTGGAGCTTGTCGTAGAACGTCTTGCGCGGAATGCCCAATGTTTCCAGTGTGGCGCGTACGTCGCCCTGGTGGGCCGTGAGCGCTTCGCGGATGAGCTGGGCTTCGAAGCGTTCCATCTTTTCGGGCAAGGTGCCTGGAGCCGTATCCGGTATAGGTGCCGCCGGAGTGGGGGCATTGAGCACACCCAACACGAAGCGTTCGGCGAAATGGGCCAGTTCACGGACATTGCCTGGCCAGTCATGCGTCAAAAGATGATGCTTGATGTCGGCAGGCATGTCCGGGATGTCGCGCTGGAAGCGGCGCGACGCGTGACCCAGATAGTGGGCGAACAAAAGCGGAATGTCTTCGCGACGTTCGCGCAGCGGCGGAATACGGATCGTGACGACGTTCAAGCGGTAGAACAAGTCTTCGCGGAATTTGGCGCGGATGGCGGGGCTGCCGAGATCTTCCTTGGTGGCGGCAACGACGCGCAGATCCAGATTGCGGACATCGTTGCTGCCTAGCGGCGTGATCTGGCGAGATTCCAGCACGCGCAGCAGCTTGACCTGCACGGCTAGCGGCATGCTTTCGATTTCGTCCAGGAACAACGTGCCGCCGCTGGCATGCTCGATGCGGCCGATTCGTCGTTTTTGGGCGCCGGTGAACGCGCCGGCCTCGTGGCCGAACAATTCGCTTTCGATCACGCTTTCGGGCAGGGCGCCGCAATTGATGGCCACCAGCGCATGATGGCGCCGGCGGCTCAAACGGTGCAGTGCGGTGGCCACGACTTCCTTGCCGGTGCCCGTTTCGCCTTCTACCAGCACGTCCACGTCGGCATCGGCGATGTGGCGCAGCGTCTGTTTGATGCGTTGCATGGCGGGGGTGGTGCCGATGAAGGGCACTTCGTCGGCTTCCACGGCAAAGGCGGCCTCGCGCAGCCGCCGGTTTTCCAGCACCAGGTGGCGCTTTTCGGCGGCATGCGTGATGGCCGTGACCAGACGATCGGGCGGGTAAGGCTTGGCCAGGAAATCGTAGGCGCCGTCGCGCATGCATTGCACGGCGGTGGCGATGTCGCCGTGGCCGGTGATGAGGATGACGGGAATTTCCGGGTCGATGGCGCGCAGGCGTTGGAACAGCTGCAGGCCATCGATGTCGGGCATGCGGATGTCCGTGACGACCACGCCGTCGAAGTCGCGGTTCAGGGCAGGCAAGGCACTGCGTGCGCTGGCGTAGGGCTCTACCGCAATGCCGTGCAGCTTCAGCGTCTGGACATTGGCGCGACGCAGGTCTTCGTCGTCGTCGATGAATGCCACACGCGGCGTCAGCAGTTTGTCCAGGTTGCCAGCGGATGCTGGCGAGAAGGAGGGTCCGTCGGGCGGCATGCCTGGCGCGGACGTGACCGCAGCGGGAGTGCCCGTGGGCGCCGCGCCACTGGCGGGGGTCGGCAAGGAAGAAGAATCAGGATCGCGGGTCATGGATCGTGGGCGGCGACTTGCGCAGCGTCAGCGTGAACATCGCGCCGCGGCCGGGGCCGTGGGGCGCGGGGAAAATGGCGTCTGTGGGATGGGCGGCCCGCAGGTCACCGCCGAATTCGGTGATGATGTCTCGGGAAATGACCAGGCCCAGTCCCAGCCCTTCGGCCTTGGTCGTATGAAAAGGGGTGAACAGGCGCGCACTGGCTTCGGATGACAGGCCTGGGCCGTTGTCATTGACGAACAACTGCACCGAGGCGCCCATGTCTTGCATGGCGATGATGATGCGGCCGTCGGCCTGGCCTTCCAGCGCGTCCATGCCGTTCTGCAGCAGGTTCACCAGCACTTGTTCGAGACGGATACGGTTGGCCTGTACCCGGTAATCGGGTTCGGTGGGCGGGCGTTGCAGTACGACGCCCTGGCGCCGGGCTCGGGGGCCGACCAGAAGCAGCGCGCCGTCCAGCGCTTCTTTGAGGCTGGTGGGGCCGACCGAGGCCCCTGCCTTGCGTGAAAACGCGCGCAGCTCGCCAGTGATGTGGCCAATGCGCTCGGTAAGCGAGGCGATGGTGCCCAGGTTCTCTTGCACCGAGGCGGTGTCCTGGCGCCGCAGGAATTCGGCGGCGTTGTCTGCGTAGGCGCGAATGGCGGCGACGGGTTGGTTGACCTCGTGCGCGACGCCGGCAGCGACCTGGCCCAGCAGGGCCAGCTTGCTGGCCTGCACGAGTTCGTCCTGCATGGTGTGCAGCCGCGCTTCGGTGCGTTGGCGTTCGTCCATCTGCGTCAGCAGTTGTTGATTCACTTCGCGCAGTTGGGCGGTGCGTTCTTCGACCTGGGCGGCCAGTTGCTCTCGCACCGCCGCCTGCTGCGCGGTACGTTCGCGGTTGCGGTGGCGACGGTACAGAAAGATGCCGATCACGGCCGACAGCACGGCCTGGGCGAGCAGGGCGCCGAGCTGGGCGTTGGCCGTGGCGCGGTTCAAGGCGGATTGCACGGGCGACAGCAGATGCAGGGTCCAACCCGGCGATTCGACAATGGGCAGCGTGGTGTGCAGCAAGGGCGCGCCTGCGGCAATCTGGGGCAGGGCCTCGTCGGTGCGCACCAATTGGCCGCCATTGACGGTTTTCAGGGGCGGACGCAGCGGCAGCGGCTGGAACATTGCATCGCCGAATTGCAGGCTGGTACGCAATGTCTGCGCCATCTCGGGCGCCAAGGGCGACAGCACCCGGAAGCGCCAGTCGGACAGGCTGCCCAGCAACACCACGCCATGTTCGTCGGTGACGAAGATCGGGGCGTTCGATTGCCGCCAGTCGGCTTCGAGATCGCGGAAATCGACCTTCAGCACCACCACGCCCAGCATGGCACCGTTGGTGTCGTCAACGCGCCGCGACAAGTACAGGCCGGCTTCGTGGCTGATGGTGCCCAGCGCGAAATGCTCCGCGGAGCCATGCGCCACGGCGCCCTTGAAATAGGGGCGGAATTGGTAATCGACCCCGACGAAGGTGGCGGGCTCGCGCCAGTTGCTGGCGGCGAGGGCGTAGCCACTTTGATCCAGGACGTAGATGGCGGATGCGCCCACGCCGCGGCTCAGCGTGTCGAGCTTTTCGTCCAGCGATTCGATCTGGGCGGGCGTGGGGTTCTGCAGCGTGGCACGCAGGTCGACATCGCGGGTCAGCACGAAGGGCAGGGCGCGGAATTTGTCCAGGTTGTTGCGCAAGAGGGCGGCGTTGATCTGGCCTGCGCCGCGGGCTTGCAGCGCGGCTTCCTTCAGGGCGCCGTCACGCGCCCATTCACTGGCGGCGTGCAGGGTGCCGAAGACGATGCCGACCGCAAGCAGGATCAGCAGCGCCCATGGCCAGGTAATGCCGCGCGGCCTGGCGGCGGCAAGCGCGCTGGCCTGCGACGGGCCACTCGATGACGGGCGAGTGGACGCCTTGGACGGTGAGGGATCGGAGGGCATGGGTGTGTGTGGTTTTCCGCACATTTTATCTGGTTTTTGTGTGGAATTTCGCCAACTATAACGTGCACAGATGCCAGGATGGAAAAGAAAACAAGCAAAATCAATAACTTGAGGGCAGATTCAGGATTGGCGCCACCTGGCACGGCATTTGCATATACCTCGGTAAGCCTGGCGGCATTGCGCACCCGGGTGAAATGGCCTGCGGAGATACGCAAGGCTTTAAAAGAGATAACGCCCCGGCAGCCATTGCATCGCATCGCAAGGCGCTTGGGGCCCCTGGTGGGGACAAATCCCAATGATCGAAGTAGATCAAGTCGCGCCTGCGCGCAAGCTCAAGTTCTATCAAATCCTGTACGTGCAGGTGCTCTTCGCGATCGCGATCGGCATCTTGCTGGGCTACTTCAAGCCGGAACTCGGCGAGTCGATGCAGCCGCTGGGCGACGGGTTCATCAAGCTGGTCAAGATGATCATCGCGCCGGTGATCTTCCTGACGGTCGCCACCGGCATCGCCGCGATGAGCGACCTGAAGAAGGTCGGCCGCGTGGCGGGCAAGGCCATGCTGTACTTCCTGGTGTTCTCGACCCTGGCCCTGATCGTGGGCATGGTGGTGAGCCACATCGTGCAGCCGGGCGCCGGCATGCACATCAATCCGGCGACACTGGACCAGAAGGCGGTGTCGGGCTATGTCGCCAAGGCGCATGATTCGACGATCACCGGCTTTCTGCTGAACGTGATTCCCACCACGATCTTCAGCCCCTTCGTCGGCGGCGACATCCTGCAGGTGCTGTTCGTGGCCGTGCTGTTCGGCATCGCGCTGGCGCAGGTGGGCGAACGCGGCAAGCCCGTGCTGGATTTCCTGACGGCGCTGGCCCAGCCCATCTTCAAGCTGGTGGCCATCCTGATGAAGGCGGCCCCCATCGGCGCTTTCGGCGCCATGGCGTTCACCATCGGCAAGTACGGCATCAAGTCCATCATCAACCTGGCGATGCTGGTGGGCACGTTCTACGCGACGGCCGTGCTGTTCGTGGTGGTTGTGCTGGGCATGGTGGCGCGCTACAACGGCTTTTCCATTCTGAAGCTGGTGCGCTACATCCGTGAGGAACTGCTGCTGGTGCTGGGTACGAGCTCGTCGGAAGCGGCTCTGCCGACCCTGATGCAGAAGATGGAACGCGCCGGGTGTTCGAAGTCGGTGGTCGGCCTGGTCGTGCCCACCGGTTACTCGTTCAACCTGGACGGCACCAACATCTACATGACGATGGCAGCGCTGTTCATTGCCCAGGCTTGCGATATTCCGCTGTCGCTGGGTGACCAGATCCTGCTGCTGCTGGTGGCGATGCTGAGCTCGAAGGGTGCGGCAGGCGTGACCGGCGCGGGCTTCATCACGCTGGCCGCGACGCTGTCGGTGGTGCCGACGGTGCCGGTGGCCGGCATGGCCCTGATCCTGGGCGTGGACCGCTTCATGTCCGAATGCCGCGCGCTGACCAACCTGGTCGGCAACGCCACGGCCGCCGTCGTGGTGGCGCGCTGGGAAGGCGAGCTGGACAAGGACAAGCTGCATGCCGCGCTGGAAGGCGAGGCCCCCGCCGCGACAGACCCCCAAGCGATTGCGCGCGTGTCGACCTCGCAAGGTTGAACGCCGCGACAAGTTGCCCCTGGCGTTCAATGAGAACGGCGGGGTAGCAAAGAAAAAGCCCCCGAGCCGACTGGCCGGGGGCTTTTTCATGCCGATCCGTGTCAGGGAATCTGAATTCCGGCGCTGCGCAGCAGATTGGCGGTTTCGAACAGCGGCAGGCCCATGACGCCCGTGTAGCTGCCGTCGATACGCGAGATGAAGGTGCCGGCCAGGCCCTGGATGCCGTAGGCGCCCGCCTTGCCGAAGGGTTCGCCGCTGTCGCAATAGCGGCCGATTTCGTCCGGCGTCAGCGCGCGCATCCAGACGTGGGTAATGGACACGGCCTCCAGCAGGCGATCGCCCGTCCAGAGCGCGACGGCAGTATGCACCTCGTGTGCATTGCCGGACAACGCGCCGAGGATGCGGACGGCATCGTCCCGGTCAGCCGGCTTGCCCAGCACCTGGCCGTCGAGGATCACGGTGGTATCGGCGGCCAGCAGCGGCAGGACGGGCAGCGCCTGGGCGCCCAGCCAGTCGCGGCCGCGCAGGGCCTTGTCGCGGGCCGTGCGCTGGACGTAGTCGGCGGCGCTTTCGCCGTCATGCTGGGGTTCGTCTTCGCCGGGCGGCGCAGGCACGCGCAAGACCTCGTGGGCCAGGCCGATCTGCGTCAGCAGTTCGCGTCGCCGCGGACTGGCGGAAGCCAGATAAAGGCGCGCGGGCAGGGCGGGAGCGGATTCAGTCATACGGGGCGGCTGGGTAGGCCCGCCACGCGCCTGGCTGGGGCGCCGGGCGCGGATCAGGCGCGGTGATAAGGGTGGTTGGTCATGATGGCCCAGGCGCGGTAGAGCTGCTCGGCCAGCACCACGCGCACCATGGGATGCGGCAGGGTCAGGGACGACAGGCGCAACTGGCCGCTGCACGAGGCCTTGAGGTCGGCATCCAGGCCATCGGGGCCACCGACCAGAAAGGCCACGTCCTGGCCGCCCGCCCGCCATTGTTCGAGCTTTTGCGACAGGGCCATGGTGGTCAGGTCGCGCCCGCGTTCGTCCAGTGCCAGGCGCAGGGCGCCGGCAGGCAGCGCGGCGTCGATGCGCTTGGCTTCGGCGGCCATCATCTGGGCGGGTGTCTTGCCGGTGGTGCGCGGTTCAGGCTTGATTTCGCGCAGTTCCAGCGCGCAGTCGGGCGGCAGGCGCTTGGCATAGTCGTCCCAGGCGGTCTGCACCCAGTCCGGCATGCGCGTGCCCACGGCGGCGACGATCAGTTTCACGCCGGGCCTTACTGGTCGGCGTCGTCGTAGGCGCCGTCGCTGACGATCGGCGCCGCCCGGGTGGATTCGGGCAGCAGTTTGACGCGCACCGGCTTGCCGCCCCAGATTTCTTCCAGGTTGTAGTACTGGCGGATGACGGGCTGCATGATGTGGACCACGAGGTCGCCCAGGTCGACGACGACCCATTCGCCGGTATCCTCGCCTTCGATCGTGATGCCCGACAGGTCGAGTGCGCGGCCGCGATCCGCCACGCTGGAGGCCAGCGCACGGGTCTGGCGATTGGAGGTGGCGCTTGCAATCACGACGCGATCGAACAGGCTGGTCAGATGCGTGGTGTTGAAGACCTTGATGTCTTGCGCCTTGACGTCTTCGAGGGCGTCGATGACGGCGCGTTGGAGTTTCTGTATATCCATAGCTGCAAATATAACCCGCGCACGGACAGCAGGTGCCGGTTCCGTGGCGCTGTGCGCCCAGGCGGGTGTGGGTTTATCGGTAAAGATGGTGCGCCGCAATATACGCGGCGACGGGGCCGGCCAGGAGGCCATCGGTGGATTCGCCCTGCGCCAGGCGCTGGCGGATCTGCGAGGCCGACACCGGCATCGGGGCAAATGGCAGTTCTTCGAGCGAGTGGCCCAGGCTGTCGAGCCAGGCGGCCAGGTCGGCGGGCGGCGTCAGCGGCGTGCCGGGGCGCGTGGCCACGGCCAGGTCCACCAGGCGGGAGATTTCCTGCCAGTCGCGCCAGGTGCAGAAGTTGGCCAGTTGGTCGGCGCCCAGCAGCCAGACATAGCGGGCGTCGTCCGGCAGCGCCCGCAGGGTGTCGATGGTGTAGGTGGCGCCGCCGCGTTCGAGTTCGATGGGGTTGACCACCAGCCCGTCGTGTCCGGCGATGGCCAGTTCGAGCATATCGCGGCGTTGCGATTCGGTGGCGTGCAGGGCAGCCCGTTGCCACGGATTGGCCGCGGGGATGAGCTGTACCTGGGCCAGGCCCAGTGCGCGCAGGGCGTTTTCGGCCAATGCGATGTGTGCAACGTGGACGGGGTCGAAGCTGCCGCCCAGCAGTCCGATGCGCTTCACACCCAGTCCCGCGGGGTCAGGTAGGCGGCCAGTTCGTATTCCGGGGTGCCGGGTTCCGGGTGCCAGTCGTAGCGCCATTGCGCCAGGGGCGGCATGGACAGCAGGATCGATTCGGTACGGCCGCCCGATTGCAACCCGAACAGGGTGCCGCGGTCGAAGACCAGATTGAATTCGACATAGCGGCCGCGCCGGTAGGCCTGGAAATCGCGTTCGCGTTCGCCGTAGGGCGTGTCGCGGCGACGTTCGACGATGGGCAGGTAACTGGCCAGGAAGGCGTCGCCCACCGAGCGGGTCAAGGCGAAGGACGCGTCGAAGCCCGGGGCGTTCAGATCGTCGAAGAAGATGCCGCCGATGCCGCGGGTTTCGTTGCGGTGCTTCAGGAAGAAGTATTCATCGCACCAGCGCTTGTAGCGCGGGTAGTAGTCGGCACCGTGGCCGGCCAGGGCGTCGTGGCAGACCGTATGAAAGTGGCGCGCGTCTTCTGCGAACGGGTAGTAGGGCGTGAGGTCGATGCCGCCGCCAAACCAGAACACGTCGGCTTCGTCGTGGCCGGGGCGAGCCGCGGCCACGAACATGCGCACGTTCATGTGCGTGGTGGGCACGTACGGATTGCGCGGATGCAGCACCATGGACACGCCCATGGCTTCCCAGCCGCGTCCGGCCAGCTCGGGGCGATGGGCGCTGGCCGACGGCGGCAGCTTCGTGCCCTTGACGTGGCTGAACAGCACGCCCGCGCGTTCGAACAGCGCGCCGCCTTCGAGCAGCCGCGACAGGCCGCCACCGCCTTCGGCCCGAGTCCATTCGTCGGCGCGGAAGGCGCTGCCTTCCGCGGCCTCGAGGGCGGCGACGATGCGGGACTGCAGGCCGGTTAGGTAGTCGCGGACCGTGGCGACGGGCAATGCGTTCATCGGCGCTTTCCGGTTACGCGTTGGACTTGGGCTTTTGCTGGGACGGCTTCAGTGCGCGCCAGCCGATGTCGCTGCGGTACTGGCGGCCGTCGAAGTGGATGCCGTCGATGGCTTCGTACACGCGGTCGCGCGCCATCTTGACCGAGTCGCCCAGCGCGGTGACGCACAGCACGCGGCCACCGGTGGTCTTGGTGTCTTCGCCGTCCAGTTCGGTGGCGGCATGGAACACCATGCAGTCATCGGCGTCGGCCGGCAGGCCGCGGATGACGTCGCCCGTGCGCGGGGTGTTCGGGTAGTTGTGCGAGGCCAGCACCACGCCCAGGGCCGTGCGGCGGTCCCAGGTGATGTCGGCGCGGTCCAGCGTGCCGTCCACGGCGTGCTCGAGCACGTCGAGCAGGTCGCTCTTGACGCGCATCATGATGGGCTGGGTTTCCGGGTCGCCCATGCGGCAGTTGAATTCCAGCGTCTTGATGTCGCGGTCGGGATCATCGCCCGGGGCGATCATCAGGCCGGCGTACAGGAAGCCCGTGTAGGGAATGCCGTCGCGCGTCATGCCCTGCACGGTCGGCAGGATGATTTCACGCATGATGCGATGGTGCAGTTCGGGGGTGACGATGGGGGCGGGCGAATAGGCGCCCATGCCGCCGGTGTTCGGACCCTGGTCGCCATCCTGCAGGCGCTTGTGGTCCTGGCTGGTGGCCAGCGCCAGCACATTGCGGCCGTCGCACATGACGATGAAGCTGGCTTCTTCGCCTACCAGGCATTCTTCGATGACGACGCGCGCGCCGGCAGCGCCCATGGAGCCATCGCCCAGCATGGCGTCGACGGCGGCATGCGCTTCTTCGAGGGTGGCGGCGACCACCACGCCCTTGCCGGCGGCCAGGCCGTCGGCCTTGATGACGATGGGGGCGCCTTCCTGGTCAATATAGGCGTGGGCCAGGGCCGGGTCGGTGAAGGTCTCGTAGCGCGCGGTGGGGATGTTGTGCCGGACCATGAAGGCCTTGGCGTAATCCTTGGAGCTTTCCAGCTGCGCGGCAGCCTTGGTCGGGCCGAAGATCTTCAGGCCACGGGCGCGGAAGACGTCCACCACGCCAGCAGCCAGCGGGGCTTCCGGGCCGACGACGGTCAGGGCGATGCCTTCGCGCTGGACGAAATCGGCCAGTTCGTCGGCATTGGTGAACGGGATGTTCTCCATTTGCTCGGCCCGTTGCGTGCCGCCGTTGCCCGGAGCGACGTACACCTTGTGTACGCGCGGGGAGCGGGCCAGTCGCCAGGCCAGGGCATGTTCGCGGCCGCCAGAGCCAATTACCAGGAGTTTCATGTTGCGTGAGTCTTAAGGTTGCCAGTCGAGTGTCGCGAGACACCTGCCCGAGAAATAGGCCACGGACCCGGGCGGGCCCGGATCCGGTGACAGCGTGGCGCCTGGAAGGCGGGGGCCTTCAGCGCGCCAGGGCCATGGAATTACTGCGCTTCGTCGAAAATGACGGTGGTATAGACTTCCTGCACGTCGTCCAGGCCTTCCAGGGCGTCGAGCAGTTTCTGCATCTTGATGGCGTCTTCGCCGGCCAGCTCGGTTTCGTTCAGGGCCTTCATGACGATGCCATCGACTTCGGCTTTCAGGCCGGCGGCGTCGAAGGCGCTGCGCACGGCGGCGTAGTCGGGCGGTGCGCAGACGACTTCGATCACGCCTTCTTCGTCGGTCGTGACGTCTTCGGCGCCGGCTTCGAGGGCGGCTTCCATGACCTTGTCTTCCGGCGTGCCGGGCGCGAACACGAATTGGCCGCAGTGCTTGAACATGAAGGCCACCGAGCCTTCCTGGCCCAGGTTGCCGCCGTTCTTGGCGAAGGCGTGTCGCACTTCGGCGACGGTACGGGTGCGGTTGTCGGTCATGCAGTCGACAATGACGGCCGCGCCGCCGATGCCGTAGCCTTCGTAGCGCACTTCTTCGTAGGCGTCGCCGTCGGCGCCGCCCGCTCCGCGCTGGATGGCGCGCTGGATGTTGTCCTTGGGCATGTTGGCGTCGGTGGCCTTGTCCCAGGCCATGCGCAAGCGCGGATTGCTGTCCGGGTCGGGGCCGCCGGCGCGCGCCGCCACGGTGATTTCACGAATGATCTTGGTCCAGAGCTTTCCGCGTTTGGCGTCTTGGCGGCCTTTGCGGTGCTGAATATTGGCCCATTTGCTGTGTCCGGCCATGGCTTCCCAGATAAATTGTCTGCAAAACGGCATTTTACCGTGCCAGCGGCCTGCGCGCCCGGGACCCTGTCGCCTGTGTCCATATTGCCACGCACAAGCGCCACGGCAGGCTCTACACTTGGGCATCTGATACCCCCCCGGCCCGGAGAGTTGCTCATGCCCGACCCCATCGTCATCGCCAAGAACGCGCAGACCGAGTTGGCGTTGCTGCCCGCCCTGGCCAACCGGCACGGCTGCATCACCGGGGCCACCGGCACCGGCAAGACGGTCACCCTGCAGGTGCTGGCCGAATCCTTTTCCCGCCTGGGCACCCCGGTCTTCATGGCCGACGTCAAGGGTGACCTGACCGGCATTTCGCAAGCGGGGGCGGCCAGCCCCAAGTTGCAGGAACGCCTGAAAAGCCTGGGCCTGGCCGAGCCGGCCTGGGGCGCCAGCCCGGTCTCGCTATGGGACGTGTTCGGCGAGCAGGGCGTGCCGGTGCGGGCCACCATCACCGATATGGGCCCGCTGCTGCTGGCGCGCATCCTGGAACTGAACGACACCCAGGAAGGGGTGCTGACCCTGGTTTTCAAGGTGGCCGACGACGAAGGCCAGTTGCTGCTGGACCTGAAAGACCTGCGGGCGATGCTGCAGAACGTGGCCGACCGCGCCGCCGAACTCAAGACCCGCTACGGCAACGTGTCTTCGGCCAGCGTGGGGGCGATCCAGCGTGGCCTGCTGGCGCTGGAATCCCAGGGCGCCGAGAAATTCTTCGGCGAACCCATGCTGGACGTGGCCGACCTGATGCGCACCGACGCCCAGGGCCGCGGCATCGTCAACGTGCTGGCCGCCGACAAACTCATGCAGGCGCCGCGGCTGTACGCGATTTTCCTGTTGTGGCTGCTGGCCGACCTGTATGAAAAGCTGCCCGAAGTCGGCGACATGGAACAGCCCAAGCTGGTGTTCTTCTTCGACGAGGCGCACCTGCTGTTCAATGACGCGCCGCCCGCGCTGCTGAACAAGATCGAACAGGTGGTGCGGCTGGTGCGGTCCAAGGGGGTGGGCGTCTATTTCGTGACGCAGAACCCGTTGGACATTCCCGATACCGTGCTGGGCCAATTGGGCAACCGGGTGCAGCATGCGCTGCGCGCGTTCACCCCGCGCGACCAGAAGGCCGTCAAGACCGCCGCCCAGACGATGCGGCCCAATCCCGGCCTGGATATCGAAGCGGCCATTACCGAGTTGGGCGTGGGCGAGGCCCTGGTGTCGCTGCTGGACGCCAAGGGCCGGCCGATGCCGACCGAACGCGCCTGGATCGTGCCGCCCGCCAGTCGCATTGGCCCCGCGACCGACGCGGAACGCCAGGCCTTGCGCCAGGCCAGCCCGATGACGACGAAGTACGGCCAGGCCATCGACCGCGAATCCGCCTACGAGGTGCTGGCCGGGCGCGCGTCGGCGCCCGCCAGGCAGGACCCGGCAGCCCCCGTGCCGACGGCGGGGGCGCCGTCGCCCGCTCCAGCCCCGGAAGACAAGGGCGGCGGCTTCATGGATGGCCTGAACGATGTCCTGTTCGGCTCGACGGGGCCGCGTGGCGGCAAGCGCGACGGTGTGGTGCAGTCGGTGGCCAAAAGCACGGCGCGTTCCATTGCCCGCGAACTCGCCCGCGGCATACTCGGTTCGTTGCTGGGATCCAAAACCCGCCGCTGAATTCTGTATTCCATCTCTGGAACACCCGCTTACCCCCAAGTTTTGTAACTGGGGGTATTGCGTTGCCGCCATTTATGCCTATGATTCTGGGCGGTGTAACCCAGGAATCGAAAGGATAGAGCGGTGGCGAAGAAACACAAGATTGCAGTGCTTCCCGGAGACGGTATCGGCAAGGAAGTCGTGCCGGAAGGCCTGAAGGTGCTCGAGGCCGTCGCGACGCGCTTTGGCATCGATTTCCAGTGGGACCACTTCGACTGGAGCTGCGATTATTACGCCAAGCACGGCAAGATGATGCCGGACGACTGGCAGCAGCAGATCGGCCAGCACGAGGCGATTTTCTTCGGCGCCATCGGCTGGCCCGCCACCGTGCCCGACCACGAGGCGCTGTGGGGGTCGCTGTTCAAGTTCCGCCGCGAATTCGATCAATACATCAATCTGCGTCCGGTGCGTCTGATGCCCGGCGTGCCGTCGCCGCTGGCCGACCGCAAGCCCGGCGAGATCGATTTTTTCATCGTTCGTGAAAATACCGAAGGTGAGTATTCCAATAGCGGCGGCATCCTGTTTGGCGGAACCGAACGCGAAGTGGTCATCCAGGAAAGCGTATTTACCCGCATCGGCGCCGACCGCGTGCTGAAATTCGCGTTTGAATTGGCGCAAAAGCGGGGCAAGCACCTGACGGCGGCCACCAAGTCCAACGGCATTTCCATTTCGATGCCCTGGTGGGACCAGCGGGTGGCGGATATCGCCGGGAACTATCCGGATGTGCGCTGGGACAAATATCACATCGACATCCTGTGCGCGCATTTCGTGCAGCACCCTGACTGGTTCGATGTAGTCGTGGCGTCGAATCTTTTCGGCGACATTCTTTCCGATCTGGGCCCGGCCTGCACGGGCACGATCGGCATCGCGCCGTCGGCCAACCTGAACCCGGAACGCAAGTTCCCGTCCCTTTTTGAACCCGTGCATGGCTCCGCCCCCGACATCTACGGCAAAGGCATCGCCAACCCGATCGGCCAGATCTGGAGCGGCGCGCTGATGCTGGACTTCCTGGGTTACCCCGAGGCCTCCGCGGCCGTGGTCCGCGCCATTGAAACCGTGCTGGCCGATGGCCCGCGCACGCGCGACATGAAGGGCACGGCTTCCACCGCTGAAGTCGGCGATGCCATTGCGTCGCTGATCGCGGCGGGCTAGCCGTGCGTTTTCAGGGGGCCGAGGACATGGTCGACTCCATTGCTTCTACCTCCACTCAGGTGGGTGGCAGCCGTGCCGACCGTTTCGCTCGCAAGCTGTTCCGCATGATGCGGTCGCGCACGCAGCGGCACAACCAGCATCTGTGGCCGTTCGTTCGCATCTGGCGCAATTCGGCCGGGGTGATCAGCGGCTTTCGCGCCTTTGGCCGGTCGTTGCCCATCACGCCGCTCGAGCAGGGCTACGACCCGGCCGACGACGAGATGCACCTGATCCTGAGCGGACCCTCCATCGCCGAGATTCCCTACGACCGCCTGAAGATCCGGGCGGCCATGGGCGTGAACGGCTCGATCGCGCTTGCCCGCAAGTTCGATCTGCCGTTCAAGTATTACTGCATCATCGACCAGAACTTCGTCCGCGATCGCATTGATCTGGTGCGCGAGAT
Source organism: Achromobacter sp. DH1f (assembly GCF_000633435.1). Taxonomy (NCBI): domain Bacteria; kingdom Pseudomonadati; phylum Pseudomonadota; class Betaproteobacteria; order Burkholderiales; family Alcaligenaceae; genus Achromobacter; species Achromobacter sp. DH1f. The sequence continues at coordinate 13,912 of NZ_AYMF01000001.1, forward strand.
CGTGGCCTGTGACCTGACGCTGTATGTGCTGCCCGAAGTGCTGCGCTACATCATGCAGGGGATTCCGCAAGAATTGATCCGCTGCCGCATCTGCATCATCGAGCTGATCTCCGAGCGTGCCTATCAGCGCAGCGCGGCCCCGGCCGTGCTCAAGCGCATGGTGGCGGCTTCGCCTGATCTGCAACTGCTGGACGCCAAGCAGGGCCTGGGCTACAGCTTCAATGCGTCGCTGGGCGTGTTCGACGCCGACACCGTGGCCTATGTGGCGTTGCAGGTGATGATTTCTGGCGGGGCCCGCAAGGTATACCTGCATGGCCTGGACCTGACGTTGCAGCACGGCATGCGCTTTTACGACGAAGGCGCCACGCCGCAGACCAGCCGCCTGGCGCGCAATTTCGCCCGCCTCATCGAACCGTCGTTCCGCTTTGCCGCGCAGCAATGGCGCGGTCGGGGCGTGTCGGTGATCAATCTGTCGCCCGTCAGTGCGATACCGCCGGATGTGATCGAGCGGCAAGCGTGGCAAGCCTTGCTGAAGAACTGAAAACAAAGGGCCTGGCAATTTCTTGCCAGGCCCTTTGCTTTACCGGGGGTGCCGTGCGCGTCAGTGGGCGCCCGCCGCGGCTTCGGCCGCACCGCCGCCACCGCCCGCCTTGGTCGAGCGTGGTTTGGCGAACCAGACCAGGCCAATCAGCATCAGGAAGATCACGGCCGAGGCGTAGAACACATCAACGGCCGACATGGTGAACGCCTGAGCGTTGATCATGCGATCTACTGTGCTCAGCGCCTGCTCGTGGGACATGCCCACGCCGTTCTGCAACGCGTTCAGCGTCTGGTCGAACGCCGCCTGGCCGGGCTTGGCGGCCTCGGTCAGCTGCGAGTGGTGCAGGGTCGCGCGGTTTTCCCAGAGCGTGGTGGCGATCGACGTGCCGAACGCGCCTGCGGTCAGCCGCAGGAAGTTCGACAGGCCGGAGGCCGCCGGAATGCGCCAGGGCTCGATGCTGGACAGCGTGATCGAAGTGAGCGGAACGAAGAACGCCGCCATGGCCGCGCCCTGGATGATCGTCGGGATCATCAGTGTGCGCACGTCGGTCTGGGTGTTGAAACCCGACCGCATGAAGCAGACCAGGGCGAAGATCATGAACGCGGCCGTGACGATCTGGCGCGGGTCGCGGGTAGCCAGCATCTTGCCCACTATGGGCGTCAGCAGGATCGCGAGCAGGCCCACCGGTGCCGTCACCAGGCCGGCGTAGGTGGCGGTGTAGCCCATGTAGCTTTGCAGCCAGAGCGGCAGCAGCACTACGTTGCCGAAGAACACGCCGTAGGCGACCGCCAGCGTCACGGCGCCGACGGTGAAGTTGCGGATCTTGAACAGGCGCAGGTCCACCACCGGATGCGCGTCGGTCAGTTCCCAGATCAGGAAGAAGACGAACGAGACGAAGGCGATGGCTGCCAGGGCGATGATGGTGGGGCTGGCGAACCAGTCCAGCTCCTTGCCCTTGTCCAGCATGATCTGCAGCGAACCCACCCAGACCACCAGCAGCACCAGCCCGAGCTTGTCGATGGGCAGCTTGCGGGTGAGCGATTCGCGGTTGCCGTAGATGCGCCAGCTGATCCAGGCGGCCAACAGGCCTACCGGGACGTTGATGTAGAAGATCCAGGGCCAGGTGTAGTTGTCGGAAATCCATCCGCCCAGCAGCGGCCCGGCCACGGGCGCGACCAGGGTGGTCATGGACCAGACCGCCAGTGCCATGCCCGCCTTGGACTTCGGGAAGCTGGCCAGCATCAGCGTTTGCGACAGCGGAATCATCGGGCCGGCCACGGCGCCCTGCAGCACGCGGAAGGCGATCAGGGCTTCGAGCGACGGCGAGAAGCCGCACAGCCACGAGGCCAGCACGAACAGCAGCGTGGAGATCAGGAACAGCCGCGCCTGGCCGAAACGCTGGGTCAGCCAGCCGGTCAGGGGCACGGTGATGGCGTTGGCCACCGCGAACGAGGTGATGACCCAGGTGCCCTGGCTGGAACTGACGCCCAGGTCGCCGGAAATCGTCGGGATGGAGACGTTGGCGATCGAGGTGTCCAGCACGTTCATGAACACCGCCGTGGACAGCGCGATCGATCCGATGATGCGGGTCGCGCCTTCCAGCGGCGGGTAGGTGCCGGGTGGGAGTACGGTCGGTTCGGCGGGGGCGCCGCCGGCCGCGGGCTGTGCGGGGGTGCTCATGGGAGCGCTTCCTTACTTGGCGCCGCGCGCCGAGCCTTCTTTGGCAGCGGGCGACTGGGCCGCCTGCGGGGTGAATTCGTCAGAGGCGAGGTTGGCCTGGATGATCTTGTTGATCATCGCGTCCACTTCGTCATGGGCAGGTTCAAAGGCGCGGGTCGACCAGGCCGGTTCCTTGCGGGCGGCGGCGGTCAGGGCTTCGCCTTCCTGCTTGCCCACGTCCACTTCGACGTCCATCGACAGGCCCACGCGCAGCGGATGCGTCTTCAGGTCGTCGGGGTTCAGGGCGATGCGCACGGGAACGCGCTGCACCACCTTGATCCAGTTGCCGGTGGCGTTCTGGGCGGGCAGCAGGGCAAAGGCGCTGCCGGTGCCGGCGTCCAGGCCGGCGATGGTGCCGTGATACGTGACCGAGCTGCCGTACAGGTCGGCCACCATCTTGACCGGCTGGCCGATGCGCATCTTGCGCAGCTGGCCTTCCTTGAAGTTGGCTTCGACCCAGACCTGGTCCAGCGGCACGACGGTCATGAGCGCGGCGCCCGGGGCCACGCGCTGGCCCACCTGCACGCTGCGGCGGGCGATGACGCCGCCGACGGGGGCGGGCAGCACGGTGCGCGATTGCGCCAACCACGCGTTGCGCAGGCCGGCGACGGCCTGGCGGACGTCGGGGTGGTCCGCTACGGTGGTGCCTTGGGTCAGGGCCTGGTTGGTGGCCAGCTTGGCGCGCGAGGCGGCCAGCGCGGCGCGGGCTTGCGCCAGGCCGGACTGGGCGGTTTTCAGGGCGGCTTCGGCGTGCAGGATTTCTTCGCCGCTGACACCGCCGGACTTGGCCAGTTGCTGGCGGCGGCTGACGTCGCTCTGGGCGCGGGTCAGTTCGGCCTGGGCACGCAGGATGTCGGCGTTGCGCAGGTCGACATCGGCGGCCAGCGCATCGTTCTGCACATAGTAGGTACGGACCTGGCGCACCATCTGCGCCAGCTTGGCCTCGGCCTGCTGCAGGGCGACTTCGGTGTCGGCCGGGTCCAGGCGCACTAGCGGCTGGCCGGCGGCGACGGTTTCAGTGTCGTCGGCTTCGATGGCGATGACCGTGCCGGGCACTTGCGGCGTGATCTGCACCAGGTTGCCGTGCACGTACGCGTCGTCGGTGCTTTCGAAGTGGGCGCCGAACAGGGCCCACCAGATGCCGTAGGCGATCGCGAGGATGATGAAGACCCCGGTCGCGGTCAGCAGCAGGCGTTTGCGGGCGGGATTGGTCGTGGGAGTAGTGGCTGCGTTCATGACGTCTGAATCCGGAGCGTTCAATGAGTGGAGTTCGTGGCGGGCGCGGGCTGGGTAGCAGGCGCGGGGGCGTAACCGCCGCCCAGCGCGTTGGCCAGGTTGGCATCGAGCTGGTAGGCGCGGATGCGCAGGTCGGTGTCCAGGCGGGCTTGCGTCAGCACGCCGGTCTGCGCGATCAGCACGGTCAGGTAGTTGCCCATGCCGGCTTTGTAGCGGTTGACGGCCAGTTCGTAGGCGGCTTCGATGGCTTCGCGGGCTTGGTGCTGCTGGGCCTTTTCTTGCTCGATCAAGCGCAGGCCGTCCAGCGCGTCGGCCACCTGGTGCACGGCGTCCAGCACGGTCTGGTTGTAGTCAGACACCGCCAGATCGGCGTCGGCGCGGCGGCCGGCCAGGTTGGCGTTCAGTTCGCCGCCGTGGAAGATCGGCAACGTGATGGCCGGGCCGATGCCGGCGGTGCGGCTGGCGGCGCCCAGCAGGTTGCCGGTGCCCAGCGCCTGGAAGCCGACGAAGGCCGCCAGATTGACGTTGGGGTAGAACTCGGCGCGGGCGCTGTCGATCTGGTGGCGCGCGGCTTCGGCGCGCCAGCGGGCGGCCACGACGTCGGGGCGATGGCCCAGCAGGTCCAGCGGCACGCTGTCCGGCACGCCGCCGCCGGGGGCGGTCAGCGACACGGCAACCAGCGATTGGCCGCGCTGCGGACCCGCGCCGACCAGCGCCGCCACCTGGTTGCGCAATTGCGCCAGGGTGGTTTCGTTCTGGGTCAGTTCGACCCGGCCGGCGGCCAGCGACGATTCCGCCTGCTTGACCTCGACCTGGGTATCCAGGCCGGCCGAGTAGCGGCCGCGGGTCAGCGACAGCACGTCTTCGCGCTGCGTCAGCACGCGCTTGATGACATCGCGCTGGGCAAACGCGTTCTGCAGGTTCAGGTAGGCGCGCACGGTGGCGCTGGCCAGCATGTTGCGCGCCGCCTGGGCATCGGCCTGGACCGCGGACTGTTGCGACACGGCGGCCTGCAGGCGCGAGCGGTTCTTGCCCCAGAAGTCCAGCTCGTAGCTGAAATCGAGCGCCAGCCGGTTGTCGCTGACGACGGACCCGCCCAGCGGCGCCGGGTAGATGTAGTCGCTGGACAGGTGCTCGCGAGTCAGCGAGTAGTCGGCGTCGACCCGCGGCAAGAGGGGCGCGCGGGCGGTGCTGACCGCGGCGTTGGCCTTGGCCAGGCGCGCCTGGGCGGCCGTCATGGACGGGCTGTTGGCCAGCGCTTCGTCCATCAGCGTGTCGAGCTGGCTGTCGCCGTAGCGTTGCCACCACTGCGTTTCGGGCCAGGTCGTGGCCTGGGCAGTCAATCCCAACTTGGCTTCGTCCAGGGCCGCGACGGGCGTGGGCCCGGGTTCCATCAGGGCGCAACCGCTCAGGGCGAGCACTAATGCGGTAGAAAGAAGGCGTTTCATCCTGACAATCTGCTGAAAGTAATTGATTAATCTGTATTTGCCTAGGCAAATATTATGTCAAATAAAGCCCCTGTCTCCAGGGGCGGCAGGTGCTCGTTGGAGCGCCGTCAGCGCTCGGGCGGGACGCCGGACGCGGAGCCGTTGGCGATCATGCGGCGCATGAAGTGCATCAACTGCGCGACTTCATCGGTGGAAAACCCCCGCAGGTGGTGATTTAGGACGCGGGCGATGTTGGGCGGAATATTGCGCGCCTTTTCTTCGCCGAGTTCGGTCAGTTCGATCTTCACGACGCGCCGGTCCTGCTGGCTGCGGGCCCGCTGCAGCAGGCCTTTGGCCTCGAGACGGTCCAGTGCGCGGGTCATGGCGCCGGTATCCATGCCGTTCAGGCGGGCCAGTTCGGCGGGCGTGTCGGCGCGGCCCAGGTACAGCATGGCGATGGGCCGCCATTGCATGGCGGTCAGGTCGAGCGGCGCCATTTCCTGATCCAGCATCCGGTTCAGGGAGTTCGAGACCAGCTTGATCAGGTAGCCGGCGTTATCCTCTGTCATGCAGCGGGTGTCCCCGCGGTAATGAATCGGATTTTCGGAAGAGTCAGGGCGTGACGAGGCATTCATGCTGCGGATTTTACTGCCTAGTCAGTAATTGTCAAGGCTGCTATTTGGGGACGCCCTCCGGGGCGTTTTCGGCCGCCGCAGGCGCCTTGCGCAGGCCCGACCAGACAATGGCCGCCACGATCAGGGCGGCGCCGGCCATCATGCGCACGGTGGGCTGCTGGCTGAACAGCACCCAGGCAAACGCAATGGCGTAGACGGGTTCCAGCGCGATCACCAGGCCGGCGCTGCGCGCATTCAGGCGGGTCAGGCTGGAGACGAACAGGAAATGCGACAGGCCGGTGCAGAACACCCCCAGCAACGCCAGCCAGAACCAGTCCATGGCGGGCAGGGCGGGCAATTGGCCGGCCGCGAATGGGAGCATGACCAGCGCCACGATCAGGTTCTGCCAGCAGGCCACCTGCATCGGGTCCATGCCGGATGCCGACCGCCGGTTGCTCAGGGCGAGCAGGGCGAAGGTCAGGCCGGACAACAGGCCCCAGGCCAGGCCGATGGTGCCCTGGTCGGCCAGGTCGAACGACGGCGTGACCAGCACCAGCCCGGCGGTGACCAGGCCCAGCAGCAGCCATTCGGCCAGCCGCACCCGTTCGCGGAAGATCAGGCCTTCGAACAGCGTGATGAAGGCGGGGAAGCTGGCAAAGCCCAGGGTGGCGATGGCGATGCCGCCGACTTTGACCGAGATGAAGAACGTGACCCAGTGCGCCGCCAGCAGGGCGCCAGCCACCACCAGCACGAACAGCTGCGCCGGGGTCAGGGCGCCCAGCAGCGGGCGGCGGCGCATGCGGGCGAACAGGCCCAGCGAGATCACGGCAAAGACGGCGCGCCCCAGGGTGATGACCGCCGCGCTGGCCTGGATCAGCTCGCCGAAAACGCCGGTCAGGCCGAACAGGATGGCGGCGATATGGATATAGGTCAGGGCGCGGTGTCGGGTCATTCTGGGTGTGAGGCGAAGGCGGAAAGCGGCTAAAAAAGCGCGGCCGGGCGTGCAATTGGGCATGCACTGAATCTAAAATCATCGCATGAATCGCATTGCCAGGCTTTTGCCGGTCACTCGTCCCTCCAGCCGCGCGGCCGGCTTTTTCATGGCCGCCCTGGGCGCCGTCCTGTTTTCGGGCAAGGCCATCGTCGTCAAGTTCACCTACCGCTACGGTATCGACGCGGTCACCCTCATCGCTTTCCGCATGCTGTTCGCCATGCCGTTCTTCGCGGCGGTGGCGTGGCATCAGTCGCGCCTGGCGGCCCGCGGCCAGATCGTGGTCATGACCTGGAAGGAACGCCTGCAGGTCTGCTTGCTGGGCCTGCTGGGGTATTACCTGTCCAGCTTCCTGGATTTCCTGGGCCTGCGCTACATCACCGCCAGCCTCGAACGGCTGATTCTGTTCCTGTCGCCGTCGCTGGTCGTGCTGCTGTCCGCGTTCTGGTTCAAGCGTCCGGTCGAGCGCCGCCAGTGGCTGGCCATGGGGCTGTCCTATGCGGGCGTGGTGCTGGTGTTTGCCCACGACCTCAGCTTCGGCGGGTCTGCCGAGGTGCTGACAGGGTCTTTGTTCGTTTTCGGTTCGGCGCTCAGCTATTCTGTGTACCTGATCTGCTCGGGCGAACTGATCAAGCGCGTCGGGCCCACGCGGCTGGTGGCCTATGCCATGCTGGTGTCGTGCGTGGCCTGCATCGTGCAGTTCTTCGTGGTCCATCCCGCTTCCGTGCTGGTCCAGCCCCTGGGCGTCTACGGCTATTCGATCATCCACGCCACCCTGAATACGGTGGCGCCCGTTTTCATGCTGATGTGGGCGGTGGCGCTGATCGGCGCGCCGACCGCGTCGCTCCTGGGCATGATCGGGCCGGTGTCGGTGCTGTTCCTGGCGTCATGGTTCCTGGATGAGCCCGTTACCGCATGGCAGTTGGCCGGCACCGCGCTGGTCCTGGCTGGTGTATTCGTATTGATGGGGGGCGGGGCTGCCAAGCCGCCGCCCGCCGCGCCGGGCGGTTCGGCCCCCGCGCGCTGAAGTCTGGTTTTCTCGGTTGATTCGCAACATTTCAATGAAAGGAGGCCAGCATGGCCAGCAATCTCGTCAAGGCAATCCGTATCGAGCAGCACGGTGGTCCCGAAGTCCTGAAACTCGTGGAAGTCGAAGTGCCGCCGCCCGCCGCCAATGAGGTCACCGTCGATCAGCACGCGGCCGGCCTGAACTTCATCGATATCTATTTCCGCACGGGCTTGTATCCCCATCCGCTGCCGCACGGCCTGGGCTTCGAGGGCGCGGGCGTGGTCACCGCCGTGGGCGCCGACGTCAAGCACCTGAAAAAGGGCGACCGCGTCGCCTACGGCCAAAGCCCGATCGGCGCCTACGCCAAGGCCCGCAACGTGCCCGCCAACCAGGTCGTCAAGGTGCCCAAGGGCATCGGCTTTGACGAGGCCGCCGCCCTGATGCTCAAGGGCCTGACCGTGCAGTACCTGTTCCGCCAGACGTACCGCCTGCAAGGCGGCGAAACCATCCTGTTCCACGCGGCCGCAGGCGGCGTGGGCCTGATCGCCTGCCAATGGGCTCGTGCCCTGGGCGTGAAGCTGATCGGCACCGTGTCCAGCCCCGAGAAGGCCGAACTGGCCCGCGCCAACGGCGCCTGGGAAACCATCGACTACTCGCGTGAAAACGTGGCCGAGCGCGTGCTCGAACTGACCGGCGGCAAGAAAGTGCCGGTGGTGTACGACGGCGTGGGCAAGGACACCTGGGAAACCTCGCTGGACTGCATCGAGCCGCGCGGCCTGATGGTCAGCTTCGGCAACGCCTCCGGTCCGGTGGCGGGCGTGAACCTGGCGGTGCTGAACCAGAAGGGCAGCCTGTACGTCACGCGTCCGTCGCTGGGCGTGCACGTGAACACGCTGGAAAAGCTGCAGGCCGCCTCTGAAGAGCTGTTCGACCTGGTCCTGAAAAAGAAGATCAAGGTCCGTATCGACCAGCGCTACAGCCTGGAGCAGGCCGGCGAAGCCCAGACCGCGCTGGCGTCCCGCAAGACCACCGGCGCCACGGTGCTGATGCTGGACTGATCTTCCCTGTCCCGCAGGTCCCGCAACGGCGGAACGCAAGGTGCGTTCCGCCGTTTTGCTTGGGCGTGCGCACCGGGACAAAACCCCATGCACGGACGGACAAGCCAGCGCGGTGGCCCGTTGCTATCCTGGCTTCAACCTCATTCGTTGGAGCCTTCCGCATGCCGTCCGACCGCCCCACCGCCAGCGCATCCGTGTCCGACCGCCCGGAATTGGCTGCCATCCGCGAATTCATGCTTGTCGATGGCAAGCCGCTGCGCGAAGGGCAGGGCAAGCCCATCGCCGTCTTCAATCCCGCCACGGGCGAGGTCATTGCCCACCAGCTGGATGCCGGCCCCGCCCAGATCGACCTGGCCGTGCAGGCCGCGCGCCGGGCATTTGCCGCGGGCCCCTGGCACGACATGCTGCCCGCCGGCCGCGAACGCCTGCTGCTCAAGCTGGCCGACCTGGTCGAGCAGCATGGCAACGAACTGGCCCGTCTTGAAACCCTGAACAACGGCAAGTTGCTGGGCGTGGCCCAGGGGCTGGAAGTGGGCGCGGGTGCGCAGTGGTTGCGCTACATGGCCGGCTGGGCCACCAAGCTCACGGGCGATACGCTTGCGTTGTCCATCCCGTTTCCGCCGGGCGTGCAGTACAGCGCCTATACGTTGCCGCAGCCGGTGGGCGTGGTGGCCGCCATCATTCCGTGGAACTTCCCGCTGCTGATGGCCATCTGGAAAATCGCACCGGCGCTGGCCGCGGGCTGCACCGTGGTGCTCAAACCCGCCGAAGAAACCCCGCTGACTGCCTTGCGGCTGGCAGAGCTGGTGCTCGAGGCCGGCTTTCCGCCCGGCGTGGTCAACGTCGTGACGGGCCGCGGCGAAACCGCCGGGGCAGCCCTGGTGGCTCACCCCGGCGTCGACAAGATCGCCTTCACCGGGTCCACTGAAGTCGGCAAGCTCATCGGCCGCGCCGCCATGGACGACATGAAGCGCGTTTCGCTGGAACTCGGCGGCAAGTCGCCCGTGATCGTGCTGGACGATTGCGACCCGGATGTCGCAGTGCAGGGCGCGGCCGCGGCCATCTTCTTCAACCAGGGCCAAGTGTGCACCGCCGGATCACGGCTGTACGTGCAAAAGGGGCTGTATTCCAAGGTCGTGCAAGGGCTGGCCGACCTGGCCGCTGGCATGAAGCTGGGGTCGGGCTTTGACCCCGCCACGCAGGTCGGGCCGCTGGTGTCGGCGCGCCATCAACAGCGGGTCCTGGATTACATCGGTATCGGCCGCGCGCAGGGCGGGCGGCTGCTGGCGGGAGGCAATGCCGGCGACGGGGCAGGGTATTTCGTGCGGCCCACCGTGTTTGCCGACGTCCCTGCCGATGCCCGTATCGCCCGTGAGGAAATCTTCGGGCCAGTGGTGGTCGCCCAGGCGTTCGACACGCTGGACGACGCCTTGCGGCTGGCCAACGACAGCGCATTCGGCCTGGGTGCCAGCCTCTGGAGCAACGACCTGTCCCGCGTGCAGCGGCTGATCCCGCGCATCGATGCGGGCACAGTCTGGGTCAACACCCACAACATGCTTGATCCCAACATGCCGTTCGGCGGCTTCAAGCAATCGGGCATCGGCCGCGAACACGGCCGCGTCGTGCTGGACATGTATCTGGAGAAGAAGTCCGTTTGCATCGCTTACTAGACTGACGGCCGCGCGCTTCAAGCCGGGACATACCGGCGCACGCGCGTGCCGCGACACCAAGGGGAAGGGCATGGCAGGCAAGACCATAGGCCGGGGCCGGGCAAGCGCAGCGTTATTGCTGGCGTGTGCGGCAACGGCGCAGAGCGCATGGGCAGGAGACCCCAGCGCACGCGACTGGATACCCGCACCGGTCGGCACCAACATCATCGCAGGCTACCTGACGGGCCTGCGCTCGTCGGGCCTGTACTCGGCGGGCCAACGCGTGGACGGCGCCTCGGTGGACGTCGACGCCGTCATCTACCGCCAGATGCACTATCGCGAGTTCTTCGGCAAGACCGTGCAGCTGGAATTCATCGTGCCGATGTCTCGCACCACGATGGAACTGCCGGGCGCCTCGCGCGATCGCCAGACCGGCATCGGCGATGTCACCCTGGGGTCTGCCATCTGGCTCTACAACAACGAGCAGACCAAGACCTGGTTCGCCTGGGAACCCTTTGTCGTGGTGCCCCTGGGCCGCTACGACGGTTCGCGTCCGGACACCTCGCCGGGCAAGAATCGCTGGTCCACCATCCAGGACTTTTCCTTCGTCAAGGGCGTGGGGGAATCGACCTTTCTGGAAGCCATCGGCGAAGTCGAGATCTACGGCCGCAATACCGACTGGATGAGCCAGACCCTGAAAAAGGATCCGTCCTTCCGCTTCTTCGCACTGGCTTCGACCAACCTCACGGCCAATACCTACACGGGTATCCGCTACCGCTTCGAGACCGGCGGGCGCGAGCGTGTCAGCGGTGAAACCGTCACCAGCCGCGCGCGCAACCACCAGCTGGCGCTGGAATTGACCCACCAGATCAACGACGCCAACCAGATCCAGATGCAGTACATCCATGACCTCAAGGTCGAAAACGGCCCGCGCATGCGGGGCGTGCAGATGCGCTACGTCTATGCCTTTTAGGAGCAACGGACATGACAGGAGACATCCAATGACTGCGCTTTGTGCGGATACCCGCGGCCGGCAGGCCGCGGCACGAGCTGGCCGGCGGGCGGGCCGGCTGGCGTGCATGCTGGCGGGCAAATGGGCGTTGTGCGCGGCCCTGGTCGCCGCGGCCGGTCTGGCCCGGGCCGACCTGCCCAACGAAGAACTCAAGGGCGGCACGCGCCTGCCGCCGGCCACGCCGCACCGGCTGTACGTGATGGATGCGGTGTTCAACCACCTGGTCGACAGCCGCATCAACATCTACGATGGCGACACGATGAAGTTCCTGGGGCTGGTGCCCGCGTCGTTCAACGGCCACATGACGGTGTCCGCCGACGGCAAGGACATCTACATCATGACCACGTACTACGAACGCCTGAACCGTGGCAAGCGCACCGACGTGGTCGAAGCCTGGGACGCCGACACGCTGACGCCCAAGTACGAGGTGCCGATTCCCGAAAAGCGCGCCCAGGCGTTGAACTACCGCAATTACTTCCAGCAAAGCTCGGACGGCGGCCTGCTGTTCGTGCAGAACGCCACGCCCGCGTCGTCCGTGACCGTGGTTGACGTCAAGGCCCGCAAGTTCGCCGACGAAGTGACGGCCGCGGCCGGTTGCTGGAGCATCATCGTGCCGCCGTCGCGGCCGCGCAGTTTTGCCAGCATCTGCGGCGACGGCACCTTCGTCACGGTAGACCTGGACGCCGCCGGCAAGCCGTCGGGGCAGCAGCGCAGCAAGCCCATGTTCGATGTCGAGAAAGACCCGATCTTCACGCACACCGGCAACGTGGGCGACACCTTCTATTTCGTCTCGTACAACGGCAATGTCTACAGTGCCGACTTCAGCGGGCAGGATGCCAAGTTCACAGAGCCCTGGTCGTTGCTGGACAAGTCCGGCAAGGATCGCGGCTGGCGGCCGGGCGGCTACAACCTGCTGGCCGTGAACCGCAATACCAAGCGCCTGTACGTAGGCATGCACCCGAACGGCGTCGAAGGCTCGCACAAGACGCCGGCCGCCGAAATCTGGGTGTACGACCTGGCCACGCACAAGCGGCTGGCGCGCGTGCCGGGCAAGAACGCGCTGTCGATGTCGGTGTCGCAGGACGACAAGCCGCGCCTGTTCACGCTGGATGGCGGCAACGTCAATATCTACGACGCCGCGCCCGCCGCGCCCGTGTTCAAGGGCACGATCCAGGGCGCCGGCGAAACCGCGCTGCAGGTCGAACCGCAACCCGGGGGCGCCCAATGACCGATCCCGTCCTGCTTTATGCGGCCAGCGCCGCGCTGGCCTGCGTGCTGCTGCTGGGGGCGTTGGAAAAGCTCAAGGACATGACCGCGTTTGCCGCGGCCGTGGCCGCCTACGAGATCGTGCCGGCAGGTCTGGGTGCCGCGTTTGCCTGGGGTTATGTCCTGGCCGAGGCCCTGGCCGGCGCGCTGCTGCTGGCGCCCGTGAGCCGGTCGACCGGCGCCGCGCTGGCGTTGGCGGTGCTGGTCGTGGCGACGGCCGGCGTGGCGGTCAACCTGGCGCGCGGCCGCCGCGACATCGACTGCGGTTGCGGCGGCCCCGCATTTCGCAGCGCCGCGGCGCGTGGCGCGGGCCTGTCCTGGTGGATGGTGCTGCGCAATGGCCTGCTGGCGCTGTGGACCTTGCCCGTCTTTGCGGCTGTCCAGGGGGCATCGCGCAGCCTGCAATGGGCCGATGCCGCTTCGGTCTTCGGCCTGGCCATGAGCGCCGTGGCCCTGTACTTCACCGTCAATCATCTGCTGGCTTCGCACCTGAAGCTGCAGCAGCTGCATCACTAGAACCAAGGAGCAACACATGGAAGCCTTGATCATTTCCAATTTCCTGCTGTGGGGCGTGGTGCTCTGCCTGCTGCTGGTCATTCTGGCGCTGTCGCGCCAGATCGGCGTGCTGTACGAGCGCGTGGCCCCGATGGGCGCGCTGACCATGGACAAGGGGCCCGCGGTCGGAGACGCCGCGCCGCGTTTCGAACTGCCTGACCTGCTGGGCCGTCGCCTGACCATCGGCGAACGCGGCCAGCACAGCCAGTTGCTGTTCTTTCTGTCGCCCACCTGCCCGGTGTGCAAGAAGCTCTTGCCCATCCTGAAGTCCGTGGCCGGCACCGAAAGCGCCTGGCTGCGCATCGTGCTGGCCAGCGACGGCGAAATGCCCGAGCACCTGGCTTTCTACCGGCAGGCAGGCCTTGAGCGCTTTCCGTATCTGCTGTCTACCGAGCTGGGCATGAAGTTCCAGATCAGCAAGCTGCCGTATGCCGTGCTGATCGACGAAACCGGCGTCATCCGCGCCAAGGGCCTGATCAATTCCCGCGAACAACTCGAAAGCCTGTTCACGGCCAAGGAACTGGGCGTGGCGTCGGTGCAGGAATTCCTGGCCGCCGGTTCGCTGGACGAGACCCGCATTTCCCGCAAGGAGAACAGCAATGCTCTGGTTGGATAAGCTTGGCGAGCGCGCGACGCGCTCGATGGCGCACGCCACGTCGCGGCGCAGCGTGCTGAACCGCATTGGCAAGGTGCTGGTGGGCACGGCGTTTCTGGTGCCCGTGCTGCCGGTGGCCCGTTCGGCGCCCGCAGCCGCCAAAAAGCCGCAAACGGACGAAACCGCCTGCGATTACTGGCGCTACTGCGCGGTGGACGGTTTCCTGTGTTCCTGCTGCGGCGGCAGCACGACGTCCTGCCCGCCAGGTACGTCGCCATCGGCCGTGTCGTGGGTGGGCACCTGCCACAACCCGATGGACGGCAAGGACTACCTCATCAGCTACAACGATTGCTGCGGCAAGACCGCCTGCGGCAAGTGCATGTGCGCGGCCGCCGAGCGCGAGCGGCCGGGCTACCAGATGTTCCTGCACAACGACGTCAACTGGTGCATGTCCAACGAGTCGTCCATCTTCCACTGCACCACCTCCGTGATCGTGGGGTTGGCCAAGAAGCAGCCATGATCAGGGCAGGCTCGGGTTCCGGCAGACGGCGGCGGCGCGGCAGGGGGGCCGCGCTGTCCGCCGCGGCCGCCATGGGGGCGCTGGCGGCTGCGGTGGCGCTGGCCGGTGAGGCGTCGACCTCTGACGTTCCCTACGCGGCTCCTTCCTCCGCCAAAACTTCCGTGGCGGGCCAGCCCGTCGCCGGAAAGCCCGTCGCCACCCCTTCCCCCGACTCCCCTGATGCGTTGCGGCAGGCTGCGCGTGCCGACTACGTGCTCAAGTGCGCCGGCTGTCATCGGGTCGATGGTCGGGGGAGCACGCCGCATGGCATTCCGGATTTTCGTAATTCCGTGGGGGCGTTCGTGCATCTGCCGGCGGGACGCGAATACCTGATTCGTGTGCCGGGGGCGGCCTACTCGCCCTTGAGCAACGCGGACCTGGCGGCGGTACTGAACTGGGTGCTGCTGACCTTCAGCCCTGCGCAGCTTCCCCCCGATTTCCAGCCCTATACCGAAGCCGAGGTGGCTGCCGTACGCCCAAACCGCTATCCCGATGTGGTGCCGGTACGCCACGGCCTGGCGCAGGAACTGGCCAAGCAGGGGTTCACTTTGTCTGATTATTCCTACGGCAGCGCCCGCAAACCCTGAGACTGCGCGGTTTTTAGGGGTTGTCACGGATACTCCACGTCCGGCGCTCGGTGATAGAAAGAAGCCAGCCATTTGTTCCTAGCCGCGCGCCGGAGTCTTCATGTCCCATCGCCTCGTACGCAGCGCGCCCCAGCAGTTCCGGGATTGCGCCAGCTGGAAAGACAACATCAGCAACACCTTCGTGCCGCTGGAAGTGTCCGCGGCCAATCCGCAGCGTTTCCGCAGCAGCGTGGCGGTCGATTCACTGGGCTGGATGCAGGTCTGTGAAATGCATACGGGGGCGCAACGGGTACGCCGCACCAAGTTGCTGGCCGACCGCGCCGAGGCATCCGGCTACAAGGTGACACTGCAACTGGCCGGGCGCAGCGAAATTCGCCAGGCTGCCCGCAGCGCCTTGCTGATGCCGGGCGATTGGGGCATCTACGACACCACCCGGCCCTACGAGGTCGATGTCGACGACGACGCGCATTTCCTGGTGATGCAGGTGCCGGGCAAGCAATCCGAAGCCTGGCAGCCGTTCATCCAGAATGCGGTGGCGCGCAGTTACAGCGCCCGCCACGGTTGCGGCCGCATGGCCATGGACCTGCTGCGGGTGGCCCTGAGCGAACACGCGCACCTGTCCGATAGCGCCGCGCGAGACGCCGCCAATGCGGTCATGCAGATGATGGGGCTGGATATCAGCGAACGCGCGGGCGGATTGGCCGAACAGGACCAGGCCGACATGCGCCAGGCGCAACTGCGCCGTGTGCAGCAATACCTGGTCGACAACCTGCACGACCCCGACCTGTCGCCGGCCAGCGCGGCCGTGGCCCTGCGCGTGTCACGCCGCTATCTGTACAACCTGTTCGCCCAGGCCGCTACGACGCCGGCCGATTTCATCCTCAGCGCCCGACTGGAACGCTCGCGCCATATGTTGGGCGACGCCACGCAAACGACGCGGCAGATCGGCGACATCGCTTTTCGCCACGGCTTTTCTGACGCCGCGCGCTTCAGCCACGCATTTCGCAATCGGTATGGGGTGTCGCCGTCGGAGTACCGGCGCGGACTTAAAGGTTTTCCTCGTTGATGAGGTCTTCCTTGCCGTAGAACTTCACGCCGATGTGAATGCGCTCGCGGCCCTGGGCACGGCGGTGGCGGTTGGTATCGCGCAGCGAATACACGCAGCCGCAGTATTCCTGCTGGTAGAAGTTCTCGCGCTTGCTGATTTCGATCATGCGGGACGACCCGCCACCCTTGCGCCAGTTGTAGGTCCAGTAGATCAGGTCGTCGTAGCGGGCAGCGGCGCGCTCGCCGCAGCCGTTGATCTGGTTCATGTCTTTCCAGCGCGAAATGCCGAGCGAGCTGGTGATGGTGTCAAAGCCGTGTTCGTGGGCGTACAGCGCGGTGCGTTCGAAGCGCATGTCGAAGCAGGCCGTGCAACGCTCGCCGCGTTCGGGGGCGTTTTCCATGCCCTTGACGCGATCGAACCAGTTGTCCATGTCGTAGTCGGCGTCGATGAACTCGATGCCGTGCTGCTCGGCGAAGCGGATGTTCTCCTGCTTGCGGATCTCGTACTCTTTGACCGGATGGATGTTCGGATTGTAGAAGTAGATCGCGTAGTCGATGCCGGACGCGGTCATGGCTTCCATGACCTCGCCAGAGCAGGGCGCACAGCACGAGTGCATCAGCACTTTGCCGCGGCCGGCGGGCAGGTCGAGTTTGGGGCGCACGAGTTCGGACATGATCTGACAGGCAAATAAGGCGGAAAACTCCTTATTTTACGATGAGTTGCCGCTTTTGCACGGGACGCCCCAAGCGGGCTGCCTGGCGCGTCCCTGATTGTTCAGCCGAACACTGCCTGCCAGAGCTCGCGCACCGCGGCGCGCTCGGCCTGTAACTGGTCGGGGGCGACCCGGGCCTTTTCCACGCCTTGCATGCGCAACTGGTGCTGGATGCGCCGCAATACTCGGTAGGCGTCGCCCGCGCGCGCCGCCAGGGCAGGGTCGATCAGGCCCGCCTCGCCGGCCAGGCGCAGCAGCGTGATGTTGCCCAGATTGCGCACCAGCACGGCGTGCGTGCCCGCATGGCACAGCACCAGATACTGGGTCACGAATTCCACATCGACCATGCCGCCGCTATCGTGCTTCAGGTCGAACTTGCCGCTGCTGTTCGGGTGGCCGGCGTTGATTTTTTCGCGCATGGCCAGCACTTCGTCGCGCAGCGCGGCCGCATCGCGCGGCATCACCAGGATGGCCTCGCGGATCTGCTCGAATCGCTCGCCGACGGCTGTGTCACCCGACGCGTAGCGGGCCCGGGTCAGTGCCTGGTGCTCCCAGGCCCAGGCGTGCTTCTGCTGATACTGCTCGAAGGCCTCGACGGACACGGCCAACAGGCCCGCATCGCCGTCCGGGCGCAGGCGCAGATCGATTTCGTACAGACGGCCCGATGAGGTCATCGTCGACAGCCACGACGTCATGCGTCGGCCCAGCTTGGCATAGACCTCGGATGCGTCTTCGCGCGGGTCGTCGTACAGGAACACCAGGTCCAGGTCCGACGAATACCCCAGTTCCTTGCCGCCCAGCTTGCCGTAGGCGATCACCGCGAAATGGGGCGTGGCGCCTGGCACCTTGTTGACCAGCGGCCAGGTGCGGTGGATGGTTTCGGTCAGCAGCAGGTCGGCCAGCGCCGACAACTGGTCGGCCAGTTTCTCGACCGTCAGTTCGCCTTCCAGGTCTTGCGCCAGCAGTTGGAAGCTGGCCTGGCGCTGCACGTCGCGCATCAGGTTCATCTGGCGTTCGATGTCCGGATCGCCGTCGGGCAGGCGGCAGGCGTCCAGGTCGGCGCGCAGTTGCCGGGCGATCTGGGCGAAGTCCAGCGGTTCGAACAGGGTGCGCCAGTCGATCAGGCTGTCCAGCAGCAGCGGATGCTGCGTCAGGTATTGGGCCGCCCAGGGGCTGGCGGCCACCATGCGGGCCACCCGCGCCAGGGTGTCGGGATACTCCGCCAGCAGGGCCAGATAGGCGCTGCGCTGGGCGATCTTTTCGATCAGGTCGAACAGGCGCACGGCCGCAGCCAGCGGAGCCGGCGTCTGGCGGGCGGCGCGCAGCGCGGCGGGCAGCAGGACTTCCATGCGGCGGCGGCTGCTTTCCGGCAGGCTGCGGATGCGATGGCTGCCCAGTAGGGTTTCGGTGCGGCGCAGCAGGTCGTCGGCTTCGTCGCCGAAGGCTTGGCGGATCTGCTCGGCCAGTTCGCATTCACTGTCGGGTTCGTCGGTCGCCGGGTCGCCTTGGGCATCGGGCGCATTGGCCGTGTCCTCGGTGTCCATGCCCACCATCCGGAATACGTTGCGGAAGGTCTGCGAGACGAATTGGCGGTGCGCGGCCAGGGTGGTTTCGAAATCTTCCGGGGTGTAGCCCAGCGCCGCGGCCAGTCCGGCGCGCAGCGTGGGGTCGCCGGGCAGCAGGTGGGTCTGCTCGTCTTCGCGGTACTGCAGCGCGTGTTCGGTGCGGCGCAGGAAACGGTAGGCCTCTTCCAGGCGGCGCGCGTCGTCTTCGGGCAGCAGGCCGGCGACGCATTCGGCGTGCAGCGCTTCCAGCAGACCCCGCTTTTGCAGCGCCGGCATGCGGCCGCCGCGGATCAGCTGGGCCAGTTGCACTACGAACTCGATCTCGCGGATGCCGCCATCGCCCAGCTTGATGTTGTTGGCGCTGTCGATGCCGTTGCGGGCCATGGCGCGCCGCTGCCAGTCCTGGCGGATGCGTTCGCGCAGGGCCCGCAGCGCGGCCAGCGCGTCGAAGTCGAAATACTTGCGGTACACGAAGGGCACGCGCAGGCTTTCCAGCTGCCTTGCCTGGGCCGCACTGTCGCTGCCTTCAAATGCCTGGGCCGGCATCAGCCGCGCCTTGAGCCAGGCGTAGCGTTCCCATTCGCGGCCCTGGCCGATCAGGTAGTGTTCCAGCGCGTCCAGGCTCCAGGCCAGGGGGCCGGCATCGCCGTCGGGGCGCAGGCGCAGGTCGGTGCGAAACACCTGGCCGTTCGCATCCACCTCGGACAGCACGGGCATCATGCGCCGGGTCAGGCGGCCGTAGAACTCGTGGTGGCTGATGCGGCGCGGGCCGTCGGTGTCGCCTTCCTCGCCATACAGCATGATCAGGTCGATGTCGGACGAGACATTGAGTTCGCAGCCGCCCAGCTTGCCCATACCCACGATCAGCATTTCCTGGGGTTGCCCGGTGGCCGGATCGCGCGGCACGCCATGCACGGCAGCCAGGTCGGCCGCCACGCTGCGGTAGGCGGCGGCCACCGCCATGTCGGCCAGGGTCGTCATTGCGCCTACCACTTCTTCAAGCGGCGCCTGGCCGGCCAGGTCGCGCACGATCAGCGTGCTGAACACGCGTTCCCGCAGTTTGCGCAGCACTTGGCGGCACAGGTCCACCGGCAGCACGGCCGGCGCGCCGGGGCCCGCCAGCTCCGCCTGCCACTGCGCCAGCCGCTCGGGGGTGACCGGCAGGCGCACGGCGTCTTCCAGCCAGGCGGCCAGGTCTGGATGGGCATCCAGACGGCGGCGCAGGTGGCCGGACCAGGCCAGGGCGGGGGCAAGCAGGGAGGGCGTGGACATGGGTATCAGGCGAGAGACGAATGGGCGCGTTTCAGGTATAAGTGGGGACGATACCGCAAGACATATTCTCCTGCCCACCGATCCGTGTCTGTTTCAAAAAAAGTGCTCTGCTGCCTGTTCTGGGCGGCGCTGACTATCTATAGCGTCGTGGCCGTCGGGCTCTTGGGCGTGCGCTATTGGGTCTTGCCGCGCGTGGACCAGTGGCGGCCCCAGATCGAAGCCTACGCCAGCCAGGCGTTGGGCGCACGCGTCTCGATCGGCGCCATCAAGGCGGATTGGCAAGGCCTGAACCCCCGGCTGGAACTGACCTCTGTCGCGGTGCATGACGGCGTCGCGGCGCCGGTGCTGACGCTGCCGTCGGTGTCCGCCGTGCTCGCCTGGCGCAGCATCCTGACCCTGTCGCCCAAGCTGGTGCGCCTGCGCGTCGAGCAGCCCGAACTGACCCTGCGCCGCGATACCGACAATCACCTGTGGGTGGCGGGCCAAAGCATCGACCTGAACGCCAGCGATCACCGTTCGGACCTGGATCACCCCGCGCTGCGCTGGTTGACCGCGCAACGCGAATTGCTCATCCGCGGCGCCACCATCCGCTGGCAGGACGAAATGCGTCAGGCCCCTGACCTGGTACTGAGCAATGTCGATTTCCTGGTGCGCAATGGCAGCCTGTCGCATCGTTTCGTGCTGCGCGCCGACGCCGATCCGGCGCTGGGCCGCAAGCTGGACCTGCGCGGCGAATTCAATCGCAGCCTGTTCGCGGGTGATGCGTCCAACCCGGCCAACTGGAGCGGTGAACTCTATGCCGCCCTGGAAGACGCCGAGCCGCAGGCCTGGGCGCCGTGGGCGCCGCCGCCTCCGATCAAGGGACGCATCAGCGGCCGGGCCTGGCTGCAGCTGGATCATGGCAAGTTCACCACGCTGACGGCGGACGTGGCGGGGCGCGGCCTCGGCTGGACCGCGGCCGCCGACGGGCCCGCCGTCCGCAGCGGCTATGCCCAGCTTCGCATCGAAGGCACGCCGGGCGACTTCATTGAAAACGCCAGCGTGCCGCTGGCGCGCAGCCCTGGCGCCGCGAATCTGTCGGTCAAGGGGCGCGTCGAACAATTGCGCGTGGCGCTGCCGGGCGTCTTCGAACAGCCCGAGCTGGTGGCCGACGAACTGGCATTGGACGCCCAGACCAAAGGCACCGATGCCAAGAACTGGTTCGTGGACGTCGGCCAATTGCGTATCGCCAACAGTGACCTGGATGTCCGCTTGCAAGGCCAATGGCGCAAAGAAGGCAAGAGCGGGGCGGGCAGCGTCGACATGCGCGGCACGCTGGTGCGGGGCAAGATGAACGCCATCCACCGCTATCTGCCGCTCGAGGTCAACGCCGACGCCCGCGAGTGGCTGGCCACCGGCTTGCCCGCCGGCCAGATGGAATCGGCCGCCATCACCCTCAAGGGGGACCTGGACGAGTTTCCCTTTGGGGCGCCGGGTTCGACGGGCGAATTCGTCATCGCGGGCGCCTATTCGGGCGCCAAGGTCGACTACGCGCCGGCACGCAGCCATCGCAAGGGCTGGCCGATGCTGGAAAACCTGTCCGGCAGCTTCCGGGTCGACAAGGTGGGCCTGGTGCTGGACAGCCCCGGCGGTGCGGTGGCCCACACCGGCCCGGACCAGACGGTGACGCTGGGCGCGGTGACTGCCAGCATTCCCGACATGGAGCACAACGCCCAGCTGACGGTCAATGGCGACACGACCGGCACGGTGCCCGCCTACCTGGCGCTGGCCGAAAACTCGCCTCTGGGCGGCCTGCTCGACGGGGCGCTGGACGAAGCCCGGGGCACCGGCAACTGGCGCATGCCGCTGAAGTTGAAGGTGCCGTTGATGAACACCGACGATACCCAGGTCGAAGGCAAGATCCAGTTCGCGGATAACACGTTCACTTTCATGCCCGAAATGCCCTTGCTCAGCCAGATGCATGGCGACCTGGAATTTTCGGAAAAAGGCGTGCATACCAAGGAAATCCGCGCGCAGTTCCTGGGTGGTCCGGTCAAGATATCGGGCAGCCTGTCCCAGCCCAAGGATGTCTTGCGCTTTGATGGCGTGCTGGCGGGATCGGGCCTGACGCAGATCAGCAATACGCCGTCGATGGCGCGGTTTTCGGGCAAGGCCGCCTATAAAGGCTCGGTGGGCTACCAGCGTGGCGGGTCGGTCGAACTGGCGATGGAAACCGATCTGGTCGGCATGGCGATCAACATGCCGGCGCCGGTGGGCAAGCCCGCTGCCACCGCGCAGACGCTCAAGCTGCAGTGGGGCGCCGCGCAGGATCGCGGCGCCAAGGGCCGCCGCTGGCTCACGGCCAGCCTG
Organism: Achromobacter sp. DH1f; assembly: GCF_000633435.1. Classification (NCBI taxonomy): domain Bacteria; kingdom Pseudomonadati; phylum Pseudomonadota; class Betaproteobacteria; order Burkholderiales; family Alcaligenaceae; genus Achromobacter; species Achromobacter sp. DH1f. The sequence goes on from NZ_AYMF01000001.1 coordinate 35,676, forward strand.
GGCGAGAACATCAATGCGCTGTTCGAGCGGGACCCAACGGATTCGTCGCCCTCGTATTTCGCCCGCGGCACGCTGGGCATCGGCCGTCCGGCCAGCCTGCCCGAACGTGGCCTGAGCCTGAGCGCCAGCCTGCCTGAACTGGACATGGACGGCTGGGAGGCCGTGTCCGACGGCTTCAGCCCGCCGCCCGTCAAGGGGCGTCCGGCCGCCCGTCCGCTGCTGCCGCAGCCCGAGCGGATCAGTCTTGCCACGGGGGTGCTGCGCACCAGCGGCTACACCCTGAACGACCTGACCCTGTACGCCACCCGTCCGGCCCCGGCGCAGTGGCGCGTAGACCTTGAATCGCGCCAGGCGGCCGGTTCGCTGTCGTGGCGCGAGGCCTCGGGCGCCATCGCCGGCCAGATCACGGCGCGCCTGAAGCACCTGGCGCTGGGCGGCGCGGATGACACCAATGAGGCCGACAAGGCCTTGTCGTCGGGGAGCGACCTGTCCGACATTCCGGCCATTGACCTGCAGGCCAAGGAATTCAAGCTGTATGGCAAGAACCTGGGCGAATTGCAGGTACTGGGGACCAATCTGGAACGGGGCCGCCAATGGCGCCTGGACAAACTGTCGATCACCAACGACGCCGCGACGCTGAATGCCACTGGCGCCTGGCGGCTCGAAGGACCGGATCGCGGGCTGACGGTCGATGCCACGGTCAAGTTCGAGAACGTCGGCAGCTTCATGGACCGCATCGGCTTCGAACATGTGGTGTCTGGCGGCACGGGCAGCGTCAAGGGCAAGGCCACCTGGCGCAATCTGCCCTGGACCCACAACATTGCCGACATCGTCGGTGATGCCGAGATCAGCCTGGACAAGGGCCGCTTCATGCACGTGAACTCGCGCACGGCCCGCTTGCTCGAATTGCTGTCGCTGCAATCCTTGCAGCGCCTGGCCCGACTGGACGTGAACCCCACCAGCCTGCTGCGCGACGGATTTCCGTTCGATACCGTGCGAGGCCAGGTCAAAATGGCCGACGGTTCGCTGACCACCGAGGGCTACAAGCTGAACGGCCCGGTGGCCGCCATCGTGCTGGCCGGCGGCGTCAACATCGTGCAAGAGCGCTGGAATCTGAAGGCGGTGGTCATTCCCAACCTGGACGCCAGCGGCGCGGCCATGGTGACGGCGCTGGCCGTCAACCCGCTGATCGGCCTGGGGGCATTCGTGACGCAGTGGCTGCTCAAGCAGCCGCTGGCGCGGGCGATGACCCTGGAATACGCCGTCACCGGCAGTTGGGACGATCCGCAGATCGATCCCATCGATGCCTCGGGCAAGCCGGCGCCCAAGCAGACGCCCAAGCCGCGCAGCCTGGAAGAGTTCATCGAACATTGATTGGGCGGCCCGCGCGAGGCCTGACATTGCGATACAGACCGTACAGACAGCAACGCGGCTCTGCCTATAAGCTGCGTCAGTCCCAATACTGATGGAGCTGACAAGATGCCCACGTCCCGTATCCGCATGGCAACGGCGGTTGCATTGATGAGCGTTTCCGCCTGGGCCCAGGCCCAGGGCCTGGTGCTGCCCACCATCCCCGAGGCCACGGATGCCATTGTCGACATGCTGGAGGGCACCGGGCTGTCCCGTCCGTCCAAGGTCAAGCTGGGCACCTGCGTGGCTGCCGAAGAAGCCACCCACCCGGGGCAGGTGGCGTGCACGGTGGCGGTGACGATGGGGGCCGCGGTCAACGAAAACCAGATGGACTTCTACAAGCAGGGCAAGAAGTGGAAGGCCCAGCCCAGTTCGTCCCAGGACAAGCTGCCATTCCCCGATCCCAAATTGCAGTGATCGCTGGCCCAAAGACTGACCGAAACGCCACCCCATAAAGCATTTGGCGAGGACCGCCTTGGGGCTGTCCTCGCCAAATCGATAACCGTCGCGAAAGGCCGGCTTACTTCTTCTTCATCATGTCGAAGAATTCGGCGTTGGTCTTGGTCGCACGCATCTTGTCCAGGATGAATTCCATGGACTGGACTTCGTCCATGTCGTGGATGAACTTGCGCAGCACCCAGACCTTTTGCAGCAGGTCCGGAGCGATCAGCAGTTCTTCGCGGCGGGTGCCCGACTTGTTCAGGTTGATCGACGGGTAGACACGCTTTTCAGCCAGGCGACGTTCAAGGTGGACTTCGGAGTTGCCCGTGCCCTTGAATTCTTCGTAGATGACTTCGTCCATGCGGCTGCCGGTTTCGATCAGCGCGGTGCCCAGGATGGTCAGCGAACCGCCTTCCTCGAGGTTGCGCGCCGCACCGAAGAAGCGCTTGGGGCGCTGCAGGGCATTGGCGTCCACGCCGCCGGTCAGCACCTTGCCGGAAGCCGGCACGACGGTGTTGTAGGCGCGGGCCAGGCGGGTGATCGAGTCCAGCAGGATCACCACGTCTTTCTTCATTTCGACCAGGCGCTTGGCCTTTTCGATGACCATTTCCGCAACCTGCACGTGGCGGGTGGCGGGTTCGTCAAAGGTCGAGGCCACCACTTCGCCGCGCACGGTGCGCTGCATTTCGGTCACTTCTTCCGGGCGCTCGTCCACCAGCAGGACGATCATCACGGCATCGGGGTAGTTGGTGGTGATGGCGTGCGCAATGTGCTGCATCATCACCGTCTTGCCCGACTTGGGGCTGGCGACGATCAGGCCGCGCTGGCCCATGCCGATGGGGGCGAAGACATCAAGAATGCGGCCCGTGAGGTTCTCTTCGCTCTTGATGTCGCGTTCCAGACGCATGGTCCGGTTCGGGTGCAGCGGCGTCAGGTTCTCGAACATGATGCGATGCTTGATCGCCTCAGGCGCCACGCCGTTGACCTTGTCCACCTTGACCAGGGCGAAATAGCGCTCGCCATCCTTGGGCGTGCGCACTTCACCTTCGATCGAGTCGCCGGTGTGCAGGTTGAAACGGCGAATCTGGGACGGAGAGATGTAGATGTCGTCCGTGCTGGCCAGATACGAGGTCTCGGGCGAGCGCAGGAAACCGAAGCCGTCGGGCAGGACTTCAAGCACGCCGTCGCCAAAGATCTGCTCGCCTTGCTTGGCGCGCCGTTTCATGATGGCGAACATCAGCTCCTGCTTGCGCAGGCGGTTGGCGTTCTCGATTTCCAGGCCAGCGGCCATTTCCAGCAGCTGCGAGACATGCAGCGCCTTCAGTTCGTTGAGGTGCATCGCGGTGAGTGGTGGGGGAAAAGTAAAGGAGGGTTCTGGCGGCGCGCCACGGACGGGCTCGCGCGGTATTGAATGAGCGCCGCCACCAGGGCGGCGCCTTCGTTCACAGCACGCAGTTTACAACGCGCCGTCCAGGAATGCGGTGAGTTGCGACTTCGACAGCGCGCCAACCTTGGTGGCGGCAGCCTGGCCGTCTTTAAAGAGCATAAGGGTGGGAATGCCACGGATGCCGTACTTGGAGGCGGTGCCCTGGTTTTCGTCCACGTTCAGCTTCGCGATCGTCAGGCGACCTGCGTACTCGGTGGCAACTTCTTCCAGGATCGGGGCAATCATCTTGCAGGGGCCACACCAGGCAGCCCAGTAGTCCACCAGCACCGGCTGGCCGGATTTCAACACATCGGCATCGAAGCTCGCGTCACTGACGTTCTTGATTTGGTCGCTCATGATGGTGATTCTCGGTTCGGCAGCAAAAGGCGCGTAAAAAGGGACGCGCCTTGCCGTTGTTCTTGTTTGTGGAATGGATTAAAGCATACCACTGTCAATAACGACAGTCATACCACTGTTTATAACAACAGGGTTTGCCGCTTTTGTGTAGGATGTTGCGGCGCAGTTGTCGTGATCGGAGTGGTTGAACCCGGCTACGCTCGCTGTGTCTATCGTCATCCTACCGAATTCGGAGCTGGTCAGGTCGTGCGCATTCCACCCGGAGCCGCGCAGAATCTGGGCTTATCCGTAAAATGTCGGTTTTTTTCCACAGATGTTGGGGATAACTTGGCCACTCCACGTTACAACGAGGCGTCCATCCGCGTCCTGAAGGGGCTGGAGCCCGTGCGCCAGCGCCCGGGCATGTACACCCGCACCGAAAACCCCCTGCACGTCGTGCAGGAGGTCATTGATAACGCCGCAGACGAAGCCCTGGCTGGCTACGGCAAACAGATACAGGTCACGCTGCATATCGACGGCAGCATTTCCGTCGAAGACGACGGCCGCGGCATTCCCGTCGGCCTGCACCCCGAAGAACACGCGCCCGTCGTGGAACTGGTGTTCACCCGCCTGCACGCGGGCGGCAAGTTCGACAAGGCCGGCGGCGGCGCCTACGCCTTTTCCGGCGGCCTGCATGGTGTCGGCGTGTCCGTCACCAACGCCCTGGCGACCCGCCTGGAAGTCGTGGTCTGGCGCGACGGGGCGGTCAACCGCCTGGTCTTCAAGGGCGGTGACGTCGCCGAACCCCTGGCCCCCTACGATCAGGGCGGCCGCAAGAAGTCGGGCACCCGCGTGCGGGTCTGGCCTGACGCGAAGTATTTCGACAGCCCCAATATTCCGTTGGGCGAATTGACCCACCTGCTGCGCAGCAAGGCCGTGCTGCTGCCGGGCGTGAAGGTGCTGCTGGTCAACGAAAAGACCGGCGACACCAAGACCTGGCAATACCAGGACGGCCTGCGCGGCTACCTGGCCGAAGCGCTGTCCGGCGCCGAACTGATGGTGCCGTTCTTCGAAGGCGAGCAATACGCCGGCGCCGACCACGAGAACTTCGCCGAAGGCGAGGGCGCCCAGTGGGTCGTGGCCTGGACCGAAGACAGCAATGCCGTGCGCGAGTCGTACGTCAACCTGATCCCCACGCCGGCCGGCGGTACGCACGAATCCGGCCTGCGCGAAGGCCTGTTCGGCGCGGTCAAGGGCTTTGCCGAACTGCACAGCCTGCTGCCCAAGGGCGTCAAGCTGCTGCCCGAAGACGTGTTCGCCCGCGCGAGCTTCGTGTTGTCGGCCAAGGTGCTCGACCCGCAATTCCAGGGCCAGATCAAAGAACGCCTGAACAGCCGCGACGCGGTTCGCCTGGTGGGCGGCTTTTCCAAGAGCGCGCTCGACCTCTGGCTGCACAGCAATGTGGAATACGGCAAGAAGCTGGCCGAATTGGCCATTCGCCAGGCGCAGGCGCGCCAGCGTTCGGCGCAAAAGGTCGAAAAGCGCAAGAGCTCCGGCGTGGCCGTGCTGCCGGGCAAGCTGACCGACTGTGAGTCCAGCGACGCCAGCCGCACCGAAGTCTTCCTGGTCGAGGGCGATTCGGCCGGCGGGTCCGCCAAGATGGGCCGCGACAAGGAATTCCAGGCCATCCTGCCGCTGCGCGGCAAGGTGCTCAATTCCTGGGAAGTCGACCGCGACCGCCTGTTCGCCAACAACGAAATCCATGACATTTCCGTCGCCATCGGCGTGGACCCCCACGGGCCCAACGATTCCCCGGACCTGTCTGGCCTGCGCTACGGCCGTATCTGCATCCTGTCGGACGCCGACGTCGACGGTTCGCATATCCAGGTGCTGCTCCTGACGCTGTTCTACAAGCACTTTCCCAAGTTGGTCGAAGCCGGCAACGTGTTCGTGGCCAAGCCGCCGCTGTTCCGCCTGGATGTGCCGGCGCAGGGCAAGCGCCCGGCGCGCAAGATCTACTGCCTGGACGAAGGCGAGCTCGAAGCCGCGCAGGACAAGCTGCGCAAGGAAGGCTCGCGCGAGGGCGCCTGGGCGGTCAGCCGCTTCAAGGGCCTGGGCGAAATGAACCCCGAGCAGCTCTGGGAAACCACGATGAACCCGGACACGCGCCGGCTGTTGCCGGTGGGCTATGGCGACCAGACTCCCGAAGACACCACCCGCATGTTCGACATGCTGATGGGCAAGGGTGAATCGTCGCAGCGCCGTGCCTGGATCGAAGAGAAGGGCAACCTGGCGGAGCTCGACATCTGATGACGCTGGCCCCGTTGCCACCCGCGTCCATGGCGGTCGATCTCACGGCCGACGACTACGCCGATTTCTCGGCGTACGTCTACAAGCGGCCGGCGCTGCGGCGCCGCCGCTACCGGTCGCACCTGCGCTTTGCCGTGCTGATGATCGTAGTGTTGTTCGCGTACCTGGCCTGGCAGACCTGGGGCGGCAATGGGCCCAACTGGGGCCTGATGCTGCCCGTGTACTTCGAGGGCCTGGCCGTGGGCCTGGGCATTCTGGCGCTGCTGGCGCTGGCCTACGAGTTCGTGCTGCCGGGGCTGGTGCGCATGAACACGCGCCGCATGCTGGCCAAGCGGCCCGACGGCCTGTTCCTGGGCCGCCATCAACTGGTCTTCGGGCCAGGCGGCATCGAGGACACCGTCGCCGGCGCGTCCGGGCAGCTCGCCTGGGGCGATGTGCGCCGGGTCGAGGAAACGCCGCAGCATCTCTACGTCATCCTGGGCACCCTGCAGGGCGTGATCATCCCCAAGCGCGGACAAGACGCCGCGACGCTGGATGCCGTGCGCGCCCAGTTGCGCGAGCACGTGGCCGATATCCAACTGCTGGACGCCGCGCGTCCCCAATGACGCCGTTTCAATGAATTTGTCTACCTGAAACCATCATGACCGACAGCAATCAACACGGTTTGTTCGACGCCGCGCCCGAAGAGGGCGGCGATGCCGCCATCACCCTGGCGCGCTATGCCGAACAGGCCTATCTGGACTACGCAGTATCCGTGGTGCGGGGCCGGGCCCTGCCGGACGTGGGCGACGGGCAAAAGCCCGTGCAGCGCCGCATTCTGTACGCGATGCAGGCCATGGGCCTGGCTGCAGGCGCCAAGCCCGTGAAGTCCGCGCGCGTCGTGGGCGACGTGCTGGGCAAGTATCACCCCCACGGCGACCAGGCGGCCTACGACGCCATGGTGCGCATGGCGCAGGATTTTTCCCTGCGCTATCCGCTGATCGACGGCCAGGGCAACTTCGGTTCGCGCGATGGCGATAACGCCGCCGCGATGCGTTACACCGAAGCGCGCCTGACGCCCATCGCCAAGCTGCTGCTGGACGAACTGGACGAAGGCACGGTCGACTTCGTGCCCAACTACGACGGCAGCCAGCAAGAACCCCAGATGCTGCCGGCGCGCCTGCCCGTCATGCTGCTCAACGGCGCATCGGGTATCGCGGTCGGCATGGCCACCGAGATTCCGCCGCACAACTTGCGCGAAGTCGCCCAGGCCTGCGTGGCGCTGATCAAGCATCCGCAACTGCCGGACGCCGAGCTGTACGGCATGATCCCGGGCCCCGATTTCGCCGGGGGCGGCCAGATCATCACCCCCGCCGCCGACATCGCCCAGATCTACGCGGGCGGGCGCGGTTCGCTGAAAGTGCGGGCCCGCTGGACGTTCGAGGAAATGGCGCGCGGCCAGTGGCAGTTGGTGGTCACCGAACTGCCCCCGGGCACGTCAGGCCAGAAGGTGCTCGAGGAAATCGAGGAAATCACCAACCCCAAGGTCAAGAGCGGCAAGAAGAGCCTGACCCCCGAGCAATCCCAGGCCAAGGCCGTGATGCTGAACCTGCTGGACGCCGTGCGCGACGAATCCGGCAAGGATGCCGCGGTGCGCCTGGTGTTCGAACCCAAGACCTCGCGCGTCGATCGCGACGAATTCGTCAATACCCTGCTGGCCCAGACCAGCATGGAAAGCAGCGCCTCGGTCAACCTGGTCTGCATCGGCACCGACGGCCGTCCGCGCCAGAAGGGCCTGCGCGACGTCCTGGTCGAATGGCTGGCATTCCGCACCAATACCGTCGTGCGCCGCACGCGCTTCCGCCTGGACAAGGTCATTGACCGCATCCATGTGCTGGAAGGCCGCATGGTGGTCTACCTGAACGTCGAAGAAGTCATCCAGACCATTCGCGAATCCGACGAGCCGCGCGCGGCCCTGATGGAACGCTTCAAGCTGTCCGAGCGCCAGGCCGAAGACATCCTGGAAATGCGCTTGCGCCAGTTGGCGCGCCTGGAAGGCTTCAAGATCGAGAAAGAGCTCGAAGAAAAGCGCAAGGACCAGGTCGGTCTGCAAGAGCTGCTGGACAACCCCAACACCCTCAAGCGCCTGCTCATCAAGGAAATCGAGGCCGACGCCAAGCAGTATGGCGACGACCGCCGCACCCTGATCGAAACGGCCGAACGCGCCGTGCTCGAAACCAAGGTGCTGGACGAGCCCGTTACCGTGGTGGTGTCGCAAAAGGGTTGGCTGCGCGCCCGCCAGGGCCACGGCCACGACAAGTCGCAATTCGCCTTCAAGCAGGGCGACGACATGTACGGCGCCTTCGAATGCCGTACCACCGACACGCTGATCGCCATGGGCGACAACGGCCGGGTCTATTCGGTGCCGGTAGCCAGCCTGCCGTCGGCGCGCGGCGACGGCCAGCCGGTCACCACCATGATCGACCTGGAAAGCGGTTCGCGCATCGTGCACACCATCGCGGCGGCGCCCGACAGCCGCTGGCTGCTGGCCACGCGAGGCGGCTATGGCTTCTCGGCCAAGCTGTCGGACATGATCAGCCGCCAACGCGCCGGCAAGCAGTTCATCACGCTGGAAGCGGGCGATGAACTGCTGCACCCCGTGCCGCTGTTCGATGGCGCCAAGCAACTGGCTTTGCTGTCGCAGAAGGGCAAGTTCCTGGTGTTCGGGCTGGACGAGGTCAAGGCGCTGTCCGGCGGCGGCCGCGGCACTATCCTGATGGGCCTGGATGGCGCGGACAAGCTCGCTCAGACCGTGCCGATCGGTGCGCTGGGCCTGCGCGCCGCGGGCATCTACCGCAACAAGCACACCGAGGACATCCTGGTCGGCGACGCGTTGGCCATCTATGTCGGCAAGCGTGCACGCAAGGGCCGGGCGCTGGACGTGCGGCCCAAGCAGCCGTTGCTGTCGCCCGTGCTGGGTTGATCGCGGCGGGATGCACGGCATCCATGAAGGCGGCGCCTGCGGGCGCCGCTTTTTTATGGGCGCGGTGGGAGCTTCTTGCCCAGGCTTGCCCGCAGGGCAGGCTTGACCTCGGGAAGGGCCATGATATTTAATAGATAGATCAATCAGTCTATTAATAAAATCCTGACTACCCGCACCGCATCGCCTCTCTCCTCATGCGAAAAATAGATCCCGCCAGGCAGCACGAGCGTCGCCGCCAGATACTGGCCGCCGCGGCCGAGTGTTTCGCCGAACATGGCTTTCACGCCACGTCCACCGCGCAGATCTGCGCGCGCGCGGGCATGAGCCCGGGCAATCTGTTCCACTACTACGCCAGCAAGGCCGAGATCATCGAAGCCCTGATCGCATCGGACACCGAGGCGCTGCGCGAACGCCAGCAAGGTGCAGACGCCGAGCCCGATGCGCGCGCGGCCCTGACCCGCTGGGTCGGCCACAACCTGGCGCAGTACCAGGACCCCGCCTTCGTGCGTCTGGGCATGGAGGTGCTGGCCGAAGCAGTGCGCAATCCGCGGGTTCACGCCCTGGTCATGGCCAACGAAGCCGAACGCAAGGCGGCGCTGACGGCGCTGCTGACGGCCGTGTGGCGCCCGCTGCCGCCCGACGCGCTGCCGCGGCCCGTCGCCGAAATGGCCGACCTGCTGCTGTTGCTGCTCGATGGCATCTACAGCCGGTCGGTCGTCGACCCCCGATTCGATGCGGCTGCGGGCGGCCGGTTGCTCGATGGCGCGTTGCAAGGGTGCCTGCCGCCGTTGCCGGGGGGCCACGGCAAAACGGGCAAAGGCACGACGGGAGAGGGCGCATGAGTACGCCTGTGCAAGCGCCGCAGATGGTGCCACAAACGGCCGACACGGGACTGTCGGGGCGGCAGGGCGGCGCGCAAGCCGCACCCCAACGCCTGGCGCACGTCGATGCGCTGCGCGGTTTCGCGCTCTTCGGCATCCTGGTGGTCAATATCGGCGTGTTCGCCTCACCCTTCTACGCCAGCGGGATTCCCCATCCCGACTTCTCGCGGCCGCAGGACCACGTGGTGGGCTGGCTGGTCGCGTGGTTGTTCGAGACCAAGTTCTACCTGCTGTTCTCGTTCCTGTTCGGGTACAGCTTCACGTTGCAGATGGCCGCGGCCGAACGCAGCGGGGCCGCCTTCGCGCCGCGTTTTTTCAGGCGGCTGCTGGGGCTGGCGGCGCTGGGCCTGGCGCATGCCGTGCTGTTCTATCAGGGCGACATCCTGCTGACCTATGCGCTGCTGGGGTTGGTGTTGATGGCCTGCCGCGGCATGGCGCCGGGCCGCGCGTTGCAGCGGGCGCTGTGGCTGATCGGGCTGGTATCGCTGGCCTGGGCGGCGCTGGGCGCCTTGAGCCTGCTGGACCCGGTCGGCACCGCGACGTTCAGCCGCGCCGCGGCCAAGGTGTCCGCCGCCGACGCCCTGGCGGCGATGGAGGCCTATCGCGGGACGGTCATGACCACCATCGCCCGGCATTGGCAAGAACTGACCTCGGTCACCTGGGCCACCATCGTGCTGGTGCAGGGACCGTTCGTGTTCGCGATGTTCCTGGTGGGCTACGCCCTGGGACGCAGGCAGGCGTTGGCCGACCCGTGGCGCGAGCCGCGCGTGCTATGGCTGCTCTGCGCGCTGGGCGCATTGCCGGGGCTGGCGGGGTCCGCGTTCTACGCGACCACCGCCCTGGATACGGCGCGGGTGTGGGAAACGCTGGGCCTGGCCGCTGACCTGTTCACCGCGCCGCTTCTGAGCATGTCGTACGCCGCGGCCTTGCTGCTGGCCATGCGCACGCGCCCTGGCGCCTGCCTGGCCCGCGGGCTGGCGCCGGCCGGCCGCATGGCCCTGACCAACTACCTGATGCAATCGGTGGTGTGTGCGTGGCTGTTCACGGCGTGGGGGCTGCGGCTGTCCGGCAGCGTGTCGCCGGGCATGACGCTGCTGATCGCCACGATGCTGTTCGCGGCGCAGTTGCCCTTGTCGGCATGGTGGCTGCGCCGCCACGCCTACGGCCCGGTCGAATGGTTCTTGCGCGCGCTGACCATTGGCGCGTGGCCGGCCTGGCGCCGCTTGCCCGCGGAGCGGGGCGGCTAGGCCGGCCTTTGGGGCGCGGCCCGGGTCCGAGCCGGACAGGGCCGCCGCACTGGCAGGGGCTGTGAGGTCGATCTGGCGCCTGCCAGGCGTCTTCCGGCAGCCGTCTCAGCGTCCGGCGTCGGCGATGGCCACGTCGATCGCGCCGGCCAGCCGCTCGGTCAACTGGTCCAGCTCGTCGTCCGAGATGATGAAGGGCGGGGCCAGCAGCACGTGGTCGCCCTGGCGGCCGTCGATGGTGCCGCCCATGGGGTAGACCATCAGGCCGCGCGCCATGGCTTCGCGCTTGATGCGCGCATGCAGCGTCATGGCCGGGTCGAAGGTCTCTTTGCTGGTGCGGTCGCGCACCAGCTCCACGCCCATGAACAGGCCGCGCCCGCGGATATCGCCCACGTGGGGATGTTCGCCCAGCGCCTCTTGCAGGCGTTGGCGCAGGCCCTCGCCTTGCGTGCGCACGCGCGCCAGCAGGTTGTCGCGCCGGATCACTTGTTGCACCGCCAGCGACGCCGCGCAGGCTGTCGCGTGGCCCAGGTACGTGTGGCCGTGCTGGAAAAATCCGCTGCCCTGCTGCATGGCCTGCACGATGCGTTCCTGCGCCATGACCGCGCCGATCGGCTGGTAGCCGCCGCCCAGGCCCTTGGCGATGGTGATCAGGTCGGGCGTCACGCCTTCCTGTTCGATGGCATACAAGGTGCCGGTACGGCCCATGCCGCACATGACTTCATCGGCGATGAACAGCACGCCGTGGCGGTCGCAGACGTCGCGGATGCGGCGGAAATAGCCGGGTACGGCCGTCACGGCGCCCGATGTGGCGCCCACGACGGGTTCGGCCACGAAGGCCATCACGGTGTCGGAGCCCAGCCGTTCAAACGCCTGGTCCAGCTCTTGTGCCAGGCGGTCGGCGTACTGCTCGTCGGTTTCACCGGCGCGCTGGTCGCGGTAGGCGTAGCAGGGCGACACGTGTTCGACATCGATCAGCAGCGGCGCGAACTGGGCGCGGCGCCAGGCATTGCCGCCCACCGCCAAGGCCCCCAGCGTGTTGCCGTGATAGCTCTGGCGTCGCGCCACGATGTGGCGGCGCTGCGGCTGGCCGATTTCGACGAAGTACTGGCGCGCCATCTTCAGTGCGGCCTCGATGGCTTCCGAGCCCCCCGACACGAAGTACGCGTGCGACGTGCCCGCGGGCGCATCGGCGACCAGCATGCCGGCCAGTTCCTCGGCGACCTCGGTCGTGAAGAAACTGGTGTGGGCATAGGCCAGCGCATCGATCTGCGCATGCATTGCCGCTTGCACATCGGGATGGTTGTGCCCCAGGCAGGACACCGCCGCGCCGCCCGAGCCATCCAGGTAGGCGCGGCCTTCCTGGTCATAGAGCCAGACGCCCTGGCCGCGTACGGCGACGGGCGGCGTGCTGCGCAGGGAACGGTGTAGAACGCGGGAGCGGGTCATGGCTGGGGTCTCCAGGGGCGTGGGAAGCGAGGGAAAGGGGTCAGGGGGCGGCGCCGCGTCTGCGCGTCGGTTCGCGCCAATAGGCGCCGTCGGCCTGCAGGCGGGTTTCGATATCAGCCAGGCGTTGCAGGACGGCGTCGCCGCCGCGGGCCGCCAGCCGCGCGATCAGGTGTTCGGCCAGGCCCAGCAGGCCGGCGGTGCTGTGAAAGAACGAGCCGGGGCCGCGTTGGGCCGATGCATCGGGGCCCGTGTCGGCCGTGGCCGGATCGTCGGGCCGGGTAAAGCGCAGCACGTGGTCGGCGGCCTGGGCCACCGGGCTGGCCGCGCTGTCGGTCAGCGCCAATATCGTCACGCCGCGCGCGGCGATCTGGCGCGTCAGGCGCACCGTGGCGGCCGGGTAGGGCGCTTGCGAAATCACCACCAGCGCATCGCCTTCCTGCAGGCTGTCGGCGTCTTCGGCTGACGCGCCACCCAAACCGTCGATCAGGATGCCGTTGCGGCGCAGCAGGTGGTAGGCGTAGCGCATCTGGAAGGCGATGCCGAAGGCCGATCGCGTGCCCAGGAAACCGACCTGGCGCGCGGCCAGCAGCGCAGCGACGGCCGCGTCGAATGCGGCTTCGTCATTGGCTTGCCAGATCGACGCCATGGCCTCGGTCTGCAATTGCGTCAGGGTGTCATGGCCGCGGCCGCCAGCCTGGCCCGCGTGCGAAGCCTGCAAACGCGCCGCGCGGTCACGCAGACTGGCGTCCGACGCACCGGCCAGCGCACGCTGGAACGGGGCACGAAAGGCCTCGTAGCTGTCGTGCCCCGCCGCGCGAGCCAGCCGCAGCATGGTGGCTGGCGATACGCCCACGGCCTGCGCTTGCCGGCGCATCGACCACAGCCCGACCTGGGCCGGATTGGCCAGCACCCAACGCGCTGCGCGCTGCATCTCGGCGGGCAGGGTGGCGCTGATTTCGCGCAGATGGTCTTGCAGGGCGGTTGTCACGGTGACGTCGGAAGCCAGAACGATATAAAACAAATGCTACATCTATATTGAAGTAAAAAACAGATGTTTTATTTGCGGACTGTACGACAACTCCGACAAACCGTAACGTGGCTGTCCCCCTGGGAACGCCCTTGGGGACATGCCGGGAAATAGCGCGGAAATGATTACAAAATGGCCGGTGATCGGGTTTGACACAGGGATAGGTCACCCATATCATTCGTATAGAAATCAATTTAGCTGAACTAATTTAGTCATGAATAAACAGACCGTAACCGACCCCTCGCAGCAATATGACCTGCGCATCTTGCGGGCACTGCGCCGAATCACGCGATCCATCGCGTTGCATTCGCGCCAGTTGTCTGCGGTCAGCCACATCACGGCGCCGCAGCTCATGTGCCTGCGTACGGTCATCGCGAACGGCCCGCTGACGGCCACCGCGATCAGCCGCGAAATCCATGTCAGCCCCAGCACGGTCGTCGGCATTCTTGACCGCCTGGAAGACAAGGGCCTGATCCGCCGCGAACGCGGCCGCGAAGACCGCCGCATCGTCTTCGTGACCGCCACCGACGCCGGCCGCGAATTGGCCCAGCAGGCGCCCTCGCCGCTGCAAAAGCACCTGGCTGACGCGCTGAACGCATTGCCCGAGCTGGAGCAGGCCACCATCACGCTGTCGCTCGAGCGCATCGTGGCGCTCATGGAAGAAGAGAGCGAGGTCGCAACGGATACCCATGGCGACGTGTCGTCGCCCATCCTCGAGGTGCCCACCGGCGGGGCGCCTCCCGAATCGGGACTGGTTGTATGAGAACAAACGAACTGATCGACCCCATCAACTCAAGTGCCGTGGCGCCGGCGGCGGGCAGCAAAACGCATCTCCTGCGTGAGCCCCGCCGCAAAGACGGCGCCGCGATCCACCAGCTTATCTCCGAGTGCCCGCCACTCGATGTGAATTCCCTATACGCGTACCTGCTCCTGTGCGAGCACAACCGCGGCACCTGCGTCCTGGCCGAAAGCGCCGGGGGACGTATCGATGGATTTATCTCCGCTTACGTGCTTGTCGACAAGCCTGACGTGTTGTTCGTCTGGCAGGTCGCCGTGCACACCCGCGCACGCGGCCAACGGTTAGGCCGCGCCATGCTTCGGGAGCTCTTGCGACGCAAGGGGCTCGAGCATGTTCGTCATCTTGAAACCACGGTGGCGCCTGACAACCAGGCATCGCGCCGCACCTTCTCCGGCCTGGCCGGCGAGCTGGGCGCCCACGTCTCCGAGCAGCCGTTCTTCGATCGGCAATTGTTCGGTGGCGCGGACCACGACGACGAGATGTTGTTGAGGATAGGCCCGTTCACGTTGCCCGCGCCGTAAGGCCGGGAACCCTGCGGGTCCTTATCGAAAACCGGGATGGCTGTACTGATCCGGATGCGCCTGGCGCGCATGCGGAGGGGCTCTGGCCGTCTGTCAACTTATGAGATGAAAGGGAGGATTAATCACATGGACTTGAAAATCTTTGACCGGATGGAGTCGGAAGTACGGGGCTACATCCGTTCGTTTCCCGTGATCTTCAGCCAGGCCAGGGGCTCGACGCTGGTCGACGAGGACGGTGGCGAATACATCGACTTCTTCAGCGGCGCCGGCACCTTGAATTACGGCCACAACAATCCGGTGCTGAAGGAAAAACTGCTCGAGTACGTGCAGTCCGATGGCGTGGTCCACGGCCTGGACATGGCCACCAGCGCCAAGAAGAAATTCCTCGAGACCGTCGACCGTGTGCTGCTCAAGCCGCGCAACTGGCAATACACCCTGCAATTCACCGGCCCCACCGGCACCAATGCGGTCGAGGCGGCGCTGAAGATCGCGCGCCAGGTCAAAGGGCGGCCCAATGTGATTTCCTTCACGCACGGCTTTCACGGCGTCAGCGGCGGTTCGCTGGCAGTGACGGCCAACATGAAGTTCCGCGATGCGTCCGGCTACCCGCTGGCCAACACCACCTTCATGCCCTATGACGGTTACTTCGGGCCGGACGTGGACACCATGGCCTACCTGGAACGCATGCTGGAAGATCCCAGCAGCGGCATGGACAAGCCCGCCGCCGTCATCGTGGAAACGGTGCAGGGCGAGGGCGGCGTCAACGTGGCCACGCTGCGCTGGCTGAAGGAACTGGACAAGCTGTGCAAGCGCCACGACATGTTGCTGATCGTGGATGACATCCAGGTTGGCTGCGGCCGCACCGGCACGTTCTTCAGCTTCGAGGCCGCCGGCATCCGCCCCGACATCATCACGCTGTCCAAGTCGCTATCGGGCTTTGGCCTGCCGATGTCGCTGGTGCTGATGAAGCCCGAGCTCGACATCTGGAAGCCGGGCGCCCACAGCGGCACGTTCCGTGGCAACAACCTGGCCTTCGTCACCGCGACGCAGGCATTGGAAACCTACTGGGCCAACACCGCGTTCACCGCGGACATCCAGCGCAAGGAACGCCTGGTGCGCGACTGGCTGGAAAACCTGGTTCACAGCTATCCCAACGCCGGCCTGTCGGTGCGCGGCCGCGGCCTGATCCAGGGCCTGGTGTGCAACAGCACGCCCGCGCTGGCCAACCGCATCGCCGCCAATGCATTCAAGCGCGGTGTCGTCATCGAAACGTCGGGCGCCCACGACGAGGTCCTGAAGCTGCTGCCGGCCCTGACCATCGAGGAAGAGTTGCTGAGCAAGGGCCTGGATGTGATCGAGGCCAGCGTGGCCGACGCGCTGGCCGAAGAAGGGCAGTCCGCCCGCATTCTCAAATTTGGAGGAAAACGTCAATGATCGTACGCAATGTCAAAGATGTGATCGGCACCGCCGATGAAGTCCGCACCGACACCTGGGTCAGCCGCCGTGTGCTGCTGAAAAAGGACGGCATGGGATTTTCCTTCCACGAGACCACCATCTTCCCCGGCGGCCGCACGCATATCCACTACAAGAATCACCTGGAAGCGGTGTGGTGCATCGAAGGCGACGGCTCGATCGAGACCATCGCCGACGGCAAGAAATACGACCTGGGGCCTGGCGTGGTCTACGCCCTGAACGAGCACGACGAGCACTGGCTGTGCGGCGGCAAGGAGCCGCTGCGGGTCATCTGCGTCTTCAACCCGCCGCTGACCGGCCAGGAAGTGCACGACAAAGAGGGCGTCTACGCCTTGCCTGAAGCCCACGCGAAAGCGGCCTGATACAAGGAGGTTCGCATGATCTCACCTGCACAGGATCCGTACGCCTCCCGTACGGATCGAAGTTCCGCCATCATTTCTCGCCAGGACCCCGTGGTCTACGGCGAAGGCAGCTACGCCAACGCCCTGAGCGGCGAACAGATCGGCTCTTACGAGCGCGACGGCTTTCTGCTGCTGGAAGACCTGTTCACGGAAGCCGAAGTGCGTGCGCTGTCGGCCGAGGTCGAGCGCATGACGCGCGACCCGTCGATCATCCGCCGCGAAGAATCCATCACCGAGCCCGGCAGCAACGCGGTGCGCTCCATCTTCATGGTGCACGTGCTGAACCCCGTGCTGGCGCGCCTGGTGCGTGATCCGCGGCTGGTCAACGTGGCCCGCCAGATTCTCGGGTCCGAAGTCTATATCCACCAGTCCCGCGCCAACATGAAGCCTGGCTTCAAGGGCAAGGAGTTCTACTGGCATTCGGATTTCGAGACCTGGCATGTGGAAGACGGCATGCCGTCGATGCGCGCCCTGAGCTGCTCGGTGCTGCTGACCGAGAACAACGACTGCAACGGGCCGCTGATGCTGGTGCCCGGGTCGCATCGCCAGTTCATTTCCTGCGTCGGCGAAACGCCCAACGAGCACTACAAGCAATCGCTGAAGAAACAGGAATACGGCGTGCCGGACCCGGTCAGCCTGCAATTGCTGGTCGAGCAGGGCGGCATTCGCTCGATGACCGCCAAGGCCGGTTCGGTGGTGTTTTTCGACTGCAACACCATGCACGGCTCGAACAGCAACATCTCGCCGTGGCCCCGGTCGAACGTGTTCATGGTCTACAACAGCATGGAAAACACGCTGGAGCCGCCCAAGTACGGCCTGACCCCGCGCCCCGAGCACATCGCCACGCGCAAGGCGTTCAAGGCGGTGACGCCCTTGGATGCCCTGAAACTGGTTGGTTGAGGGCCCCCACGCCGCGCGCTTTGCGCTTGCTGCCCCCCGCGGGGGCTCCCCCGCCTTGGGGCGGCCCGGCGGCGGGGCTTCATTCTCTCAGCCCAGGTCCGCCTGGGCTTTTTTTCGTCCATCCGCTATGCTTTGCCGCTCTTTTCCACGCCTGTGTCCCTGCCATGTCTGCCCGCATCCTCAGCCTGCATATCTATCCGATCAAATCCTGTGCCGGTATCGATCTGGCCGAGTCGCCCGTGGATCGCGCCGGCCTGGCGCATGACCGCCGCTGGATGGTGATCGGGGCCGACGGCCAGTTCATGACGCAGCGCCAATGGCCCGCCATGGCGCTGATCCGCACCGCGCTCACGGCCGATTCGCTGCGGCTGTCGGCGCATGGCATGACGGACCTGGATGTGCCGCTGGATGGTTCCGGCCTGCAGGCCGGCGTGGAATCGGTGGGCGTTTGGAAGGACTTCATCGATGCGCGCCGCGAAAGCGAGGCGGCCGCCGAATGGTGCACCGCTTTCCTCAAGACGCCGTGCCGCCTGTACAAGGTGGACGAGGCCGCGGCCCGGCCTGCCAAGCCCGAATGGGTGGACAAGTGGACCGACGGCCACCCGGACCTGGCCGATACCTTCGGCGGCGACCATTTCTTCGGTTTCGCCGACGGTTTCCCGCTGCTGGTGGCCAACCAGGCGTCGCTGGACGACCTGAATGCCCGGCTGCAGGCCAAGGGCGTGGCGCCGGTGCCGATGGACCGTTTCCGACCGAATATCGTGGTGCAGGGGGAATGGGAGGCCTTTGAGGAAGACCACACCGCCATGATCACCGCAGGCCCGGTCAGCATGGCGTTCGTCAAGCCGTGCACCCGCTGCTCGATTCCCGATATCGACCAGCGCACCGCCGTGCAGCATGACGAGCCGGGCCGCACGCTGGCGGGCTACCGCAACCTGGATATCGGGGTGGTGTTCGGCCAGAATGCCATCGTCGATGCGCCTGCCGGCGCCCGCCTGAAAGTGGGCGACGGGGTCGAGATCGAGCTGGACTTCTGACATCGCGCCGGGCCAGGCCCGGCCGGTCCAACCCAGTTTTTGCGGGGCGAGTGCCCGCCGAGCGATGGACGTTTTCGGGCCATGACGATGGCCAATGCTGCCATTTTGGATGGCAAATGCCGCCAAGTGGCTTTGGGACCGGCCGGCAGGGCGTTCCATTGCGGCAAAAATTATAGAATACCGGCTTCCGACGGCAGAAACCGGGTGCCGCGCGGTTCTTGGCCCGCGGGATCATCCGCCCGCAGGCGTATTCGCATTCATTGCATCTCTTCGCGCGCCGGTACGCGAAACCAGGACATTTCTATCATGCAACGCATCATGCTGCGGGCAAAGCTGCACCGCGTCACGGTCACCGAAGCCGATCTTCACTACGAAGGCTCGTGCGGCATCGACGAAGACCTGCTGGACGCTGCCGGCATGCGCGAGTTCGAACGCATCGAGCTCTACAACATCAACAACGGCGAACGCTTCGACACCTACATCATCAAGGCGGCCCGCGGCAGCGGCGTCATCTCGTTGAACGGCGCCGCCGCGCGTCGCGCCCAGGTCGGCGATCTGATGATCATCTGCACCTACGGGCCGATGTCGGAAGAGCAATCCGCCACCCACAAGCCGCAGGTCGTGCTGGTGGACGACGCCAACCGCGTCAAGGAAATCCGCAAGTTCCCGGCCTGAGGCCGGGCCGGGCGGAGCGCCAGGCGGCGCTCCGTCAACCCTGATACGTTTCATCATGAGCTTCCAGGTCATCATCCAACCCAGCAAGCATCAATTCCCGGTCGAGCCCGGCCAGACCGTGCTCGACGGCGCCCTGGCCGCAGGCATCGTCCTGCCCTACAGCTGCCGCAACGGCGCCTGCTCCACCTGCAAGGGCAAAGTGGTGTCCGGGGAGTTCGACGCGGGCCAATACCCGGCGCAGATCCTGTCGCCCGAGGAACTGGCCGACGGCTACACCCTGTTCTGTCAGGCGCGGCCCGCTTCCGACCTGGTGGTCGAATCCACCGAGGTCCGCCTGGCCAGCGACATCCAGATCCGCAAGCTGCCCTCGCGCGTGCAGACCATGGAGCGCGCCGCGCCCGACGTCACCGTGCTCAAGCTGCAATTGCCGGCTTCCGAGCAGTTCCGCTATTACGCCGGCCAATACATCGAAGTGATCCTGAAGGACGGCCGCCGCCGCAGCTATTCGATGGCCGGCGCGCCGCATACCGGCAGCCCGCTCGAACTGCACATCCGCCACATGCCGGGCGGCTTGTTCACCGACCACGTGTTCGGCGCCGGCGATACGCAGATGAAAGAGCGCGAAATCCTGCGCCTCGAGGGCCCGTTCGGCTCGTTCTTCCTGCGCGAAGACAGCGACAAACCCATCATCCTGCTGGCCAGCGGCACGGGCTTCGCACCCGTCAAGGCCATCGTGGAACACATGATCCACAAGAACATCCACCGCCCGGTCTCGCTGTATTGGGGCGGTCGCCGCCCGCGCGACCTGTACATGGATGCGCTGGCGCAGTCGTGGACCGAGGCGCTGCCGGATTTCCGCTACGTGCCCGTGGTGTCCAACGCGCTGCAGGAAGACAACTGGACCGGCCGCGACGGCTTCGTTCACGAGGCCGTGCTGCACGACATCGCCGACATGTCGGGGTACCAGGTCTACGCCTGCGGCGCGCCGCCCATGGTCGATGCCGCCCGGCGCGAATTCAGCGCCCAGCGCGGCTTGCCGCCCGAAGAGTTCTACGCTGACGCCTTCACGTCCGAGGCCGACCTGGCCAAAGCCGCGCCCTGATCCATCCCAGGGGGCGAGCAAGCAAAAAGGGGCGAACCGGCAGCCTGATCCAGGCTGATCGATTCCGCCCCTTTTTTTGATGTTTTCAGCCGTAGGCGAGGGCGGGGCGTCGGGGTAAACTGCGATGTCACCTTGGCAGCGGCTTGCCGCGGGGCGCGGACATCGTGTCCGCGGACCCAGTGGGTACGCAAGGAGCAATGCGGGCATGAAAGTAGCGGTATTGGGTAGTGGCATCATCGGAATCTCCAGCGCCTGGTGGCTTAGCCAGGCAGGCCACGACGTCGTGGTCATCGACCGCTGCACCGGACCCGCCCAGGAAACCAGCCTTGCCAATGGCGCCCAGATATCCGTGTCCTACGCGGAACCCTGGGCCAACCCGCAAGCGCCCCTGAAACTGCTCAAATGGATGTTCCAGGACGACGCCCCGCTGCTGTTCCGGCCGCAGCTGGATTGGCGGCAATGGATGTGGGGCCTGGCCTTTCTGCGCGAATGCCTGCCGGGCCGCCTGGCGCCGAACATCCGCGCCATGGTCCGCATGGCCGAATACAGCCGCGCCACCCTGCGCAGCATGCGCGCCGAGCTGGGCATCGAATACGACCACCTCGAACGCGGCATCCTCAATTTCTACCGCGACCCGCACGAATTCGAAAACTCGCAACGAGCCGCTGGCCTGATGCGCGACTTCGGCGTCGAACGCCGCGTGGTGTCCACCGATGAGGTCATTGCCATCGAGCCGGCCCTGGCGCCGCACCGCAATACCATCGTCGGCGGCGATTTCACTCCCGAAGACGAAAGCGGTGACGTGCATCTGTTCACCGTCGCCCTGGCCGAGCGCTGTGCGCGGGCCGGCGTTCAATTCCGCTACAGCACCCGCGTCACGCGCCTGATCACCCAGGGCGGCGCGGTGCAAGGCGTTGAACTGATCGAACCCGACGGCCGCTACGGCACCCTGGCCGCCGACGCCTACGTGGTGGCCATGGGCAGTTTCAGCCCGTCGCTGCTGCGCCCGCTGGGCATTCCGTGCAACGTGTATCCCGCCAAGGGCTATTCGGCGACCTTCCCGGTCTTGAAGCCCGATGGCGCGCCGACGGTCAGTCTTACCGACAGCAGCCACAAGGTCGTTTTTTCGCGTCTGGGCGATCGCCTGCGCATGGCGGGCACCGCCGAGCTGTCCGGCTATTCCCGCGGCCTGAATACCGGCCGCTGCGAAGCCATGACGCGGCTGGCTCGCGAACTCTTTCCCGACGCGCTCGATTTCGAGCGCGTCAGTTATTGGTCGGGCTTGCGCCCGTCCACCCCCTCGAACGTGCCTATCGTCGGCCGCAGCCGTATCCCCAATTTGTATATCAATACCGGACACGGTACTCTCGGCTGGACGATGGGCGTTGGCTCGGGCCGGGCTCTGGCAGACCTGCTCAGCGGGCGCCGTCCAGAACCGGAATTCCCTTTTCTTGGTCTATGAACCTATGAAGAAATTGCAATTGGCGGGCGTTGCCCGCGCGATGTTCGCCAGCCGGCGGGCATGGGTGTTTGGCGCCGCCATGGCGGTAGCAGGCGCGGCCAATGCCGCACCTGTCGAGATCCAGGTCTGGCACACGCTGCCGGATGCCAACAAGGCCGAATTCGAAAAGCTGGCCAAGCAGTACAACAAAGAGCAGGACCAGGTCAAAGTGACCCTGCGCGGCTTCGATTCGCAAGCCGCCCTGCAACAGGAAGCGACCGCCGCGGTCAAGGCCAAGAAGGCCCCGAACCTGGTGCAACTGAACGACAACCATTCGCCGGAAGTCGTGGCCGAGCACAAGGCCATCCTGCCGATGTACGAATTGCTGGCCAAGTACCCCGTCAAGGACCTGAACTGGTTCGTGCCGGCCACCAGCAGCTTCATCCGCGACGGCAAGGGCCGCCTGCTGGCCTTCCCCTGGATGGCCGAAGTGCCGGTGATGTTCTACAACACCGCCGCCTACAAGAAGGCCGGTCTTGATCCCAACAAGCCCGCACGCACCTGGACCGCGCTGCAAGGCGAACTCCTCAAGCTGCGCGACGTGGCCGATCTTGACTGCCCCTACGCGTCCAGCGATCAGGTGTCGATCCACCTGGAAAACCTGGCCCCCGTGAACAATCAACAGTTCACCAGCAACAACAACGGCCTGGATGCGGTCACCAAGAAGAGCGCGGCGCCTGCCATGCAGTTCGACACGCTCTACATGCGTCACATTTCGTTGATGGTCAGCTGGAAGCGGTCGCTGCTGTTCATGGCGCACTCGGCCGACAATACCTCGGACAAGCTCTTTGCCAAGGGTGAATGCGCGGTCCTGACCGGCAATTCGGGCTCGTTCGGCCAGTTCCTGAACACCAAGGGCCTGTCGTTCGGCGTGGCGCCGCTGCCTTACTACGACCAGGCCACTCAGACCGGCGGCCAGCCGTTCGTGAGCGGTTCGGCGCTGTGGGCGCTTGAAGGCCGTCCGCAAGCCGAAGAAAAGGCCACCGCGCAGTTCCTGGCCTGGCTGTCCAAGCCCGTCATCGCGGCGGAATGGCACCAGCGCACCGGCTACCTGCCGCTGACCGAAGCCGCGTTCCGCGCGTCCGACGTGTCGTTCTACAAGAGCATTCCCGGCGCCCAAGCCGTGGTGGCTTCCATGAGCACGCGTCCGGTCGCCAACAGCCGCGGTTTCCGCATGGCCAACTACGACCGCATCGAGCCCGTGTTCAACCAGCAGTTGAACGACGCGCTGGAAGGCAAGACCCCCCCGGTCTCGGCCCTGAACAACGCCGCCAACCAGGCCCGCAGCATCGCGACTCAGCGTTAAGCATCGCGCCGCCTGCAAGGCCAGAAAGCCCGGTTCATTCGAACCGGGCTTTTTTTCGCCCTGCGTACATGCCAGTCTGTTGCGGCGCCTGGCCTTGCTCCACCATGGCTTCACCGCGATCCGTTTCCGGTTCGCCTTTTGCTAGCGGTGAAGCATGGTTCGAATACTCCTATTGGCGGTGGGTCTGTCCGGTCTGTCGGGCTGCGCACTGCCGCTGACCTCGCGGTCGGCCAGCACTTCGTGGCAGGCTGCCGGGCCGGCCGCGCAAGGCTTTCGCTTTGACTGGCGCTTGTCCGGCGATCCCGCCGTCGCGCCCATGCAGGTGTTCGACGATGGCCGCGAAACCTGGCTGCAGTTCGCGCCAGGGCAGGCGCTGCCCGCCATTTTCGGCGTGGGGCCCGATGGCGAGCGCGCCTTGCCCTATGTGCGCCGCGAGCCCTACGTGGTCCTGGCCGGCGGCTGGCGCGCGCTGGCGTTTCGTGGCGGTCGCTTGTCGGCGCGCGCGCAGCGCGGGCAGGATGTCGCGGCGGTCGGCAGCGCGCCGGCTGCATCGGCGTCGCCCGCGGCGCTCGCCCTTCCTGGCGGGCAGGCGCAGGGCGGGCCGCTGGCTTCCCTGCACCCGCCGGGGGCAGAGGCTGCGCAACCTCTGGCCGTTGCCTCGGCGACGCCGCCGCCACCGTCTGCCGCACCGCCGTTTCGCGCCGCGCCGCCCGATGCCACCTTGCGTGCCGTGCTGGCACGCTGGGCGGATGCAGCGGGCTGGACCTTCCAGCCGCAGCATTGGGCGGTCGATGTCGATATCCCGCTGGCCGCCACGGCTGATTTTCCGGGCGATTTCAAATCCGCAGTGCGCGGCTTGCTCGCCTCGACCGAGTTGGCGGACAAACCGCTGCAGCCTTGTTTCTATGGCAATCGGGTATTGCGCGTCGTGCCGCTGGCGCAGTCGTGCACCCGGTCTATCGCTACCCCGGGGGCCGCATGAACCGCCGCCCGCTCATCATCCTGGCGCTCTTCGCCCAACTCGCCGGGTGCGCCCTGACCCAGCAGGTCACTGACCTGCGCCGCGCCGCCGAGCGCAAACAGGCAGACGCCGGTGCGCGCCACCAGGCGTTTGCCGACAGTCTCACCGACCGCAATGCCCGCCAGTCCGCCCAAGAGGTGGCTACGCCCTGGCTTGCCGGCAAGCCGCAACCGTTGGCGCGAGACATCTCCCTGCCGCCGGCCTTGCGCGAAAACGTGCAGACCACCCTCATGCTGGCCGACGATGCCGACTTGTCCACGGTGGCCCAGCGGCTGGCCGCGGCCACAGGCATGCCGGTGCGTGTCCGCCCCGATGCGCTGCTGCCGCTGGATCTGTTCCTGCCGCGCCTGGCGGTCAATAGCGCTCTGGATGCTTCTGTTGCGCAACGCTTTGAAGTCCGTGCTGGCGCGCAGCCGCTGGCCGACTTGCTCGATGCCGTGGCGGCGCGCTATTCCGTGCATTGGCGCTATGAACACAACGCGCTCGAGTTCTACCGCACCGATACCCGGGTCTTCGATCTGCGCGCCTTGTCGCTGGCCAGCAAGGTGGATGTCCGCCTGGGCCGCGCGGGCCGGGCCGAGGCAGAAGGCTTCGAGAACACCTCCAGCACATCGCTGTCGGGCGGCGAACACAAGGCATTGGCCATCCTGCGGGCGCACGCACAGGCGTTCCTGACCCGTTCGGGCGTCATCGCTGATCCGGTCGAAGGCGAAACGGCGCTGGTCATCACCGACACGCCCGAGGCCCTCGAACGGGTAGGGCGCTATTTCGAGCGCGAGAACAAGGCGTTGACGCGCCGGGTCAGGCTCGTGTTCGAAGAAATCACCGTGATTTCCCGCGATTCGGCATCCGGTGGCATCGACTGGAACGCGGTCTATGCGGCGGCAGGGGGCGCGGCACGCCTGGCCATGCCGGCAACGCCGGTAGCCGGCGCCGGGGCATTGGAAGTGGCTGCCGGCCGCGGTCCTTTCGATGCGTCCCGGGCCATTCTTTCCGCGCTCAGCGCCTCGGGGGCCGTTGTGCGGCACAGCAAGGTGCCCGTGCTGACCCTGAACCGCCGGCCCGTCACGCACGCCGTGCGCACCACGTTCTCGTATATCGACCGCGTCCAGAGCACGGCCGTGCCGGGCATGACGCCGGACGGCGCCAACAGCTCGCTGCCCGCGGTGTCCATCAGCCAGAAAGAAGAAACCGTCGGTTCGTTCCTGACGCTGGTGCCGGATATCCAGGAAGACGGCCAGATCCTGCTGTCCATCGCCTACGACAACGCGGTGGCCCAGCCCCTGAAAACGGTCACCTTCGGCGAACGGGGTAACCAGGTCCAGGTGCAGCAGATCACGGTGGACGGCAATGGCACCGTGCAGCAGATCGAGCTGCGGCCCGGTCAGCCCGTCATCGTCTCCGGCTTTGACCGCAGCCAGGATCAGCATGACCGTCAGCGCCTGACACCGGAGGCACCGTTGGTGGCGGGTGGCCAGGACAGTGCCACCTCAGAGCGCGTGACCACCCTGATCCTGGTCACGGCCCAGGTCGAAGAAGGTTTCTGATGCCCACACTCTCCAGGACGTTGGTATGACGCGCGCACCGCAAATCCTTCTTGTCGACTGCCCTGGCACGGATCGTGCGCTGGCGTTCGGTTTGCGCTGGCACGCGCTGATCGGCACCGACGTGGCCGCGTTGGCCCGTTCGCGCGGCCGCCGTCTGCGAGCGACTCATTACGTCGTGGCAGGCTCGCCCGCCACGGTCGCCGGGTACGGCCGCGGTGCGGTGCGCCGGGCATGGCGCTGGCGCCGCGCGGGCGCTGGCAAACCCGCGCCACGCTGGCTGGCGGCCGCTCAATTGTTCGCGCTGCGCTACCCCGATGGCGGCCACAGCCTGGTTCGCCTGCCGGATGGGCAGCATTGGCTGGTGGCGGCTTATGCCGGCACGGTGCTGTCGCAGGCCGATCGACTGTTCGGGTCGCACGACGAGGCGCTGCGCGAGCATGCCCGCCTGTTGCTCGCGCGGCCCGAGTTGCCGGGCCGCGATGGCGACGAAGTCTATGCCGCGTTGCTGCCGATGGGAGATGCCGCCGCACAACTGGTCGTGCTGCCGTCGCGCTGGAGCGCGCTGCCGCGGGCCTTGCGCCTCTTCCTGACGTGCCTCGCGCTGTCCGTGGTTGTGCCTGCCTTGTGGCGGCAATTCCTTGCGCCGCCTCCGCGCACGACGGCGCCGCCTGTCGCGCCGCTGGAGGCGGCCGAGGTTGCCGTCCGCGCACGGCTTGCGCTGTTGAACGCGATTCCGGTCCATGGTCCCGATGAAATCGCCCGCGTGCTGGTGGGGTTGGTGAAGGTGCCGATCGAAGTCCAGGGGTGGGCCCTGCGGCGTGCGCAGTGCGATGCGCAGGCCCGGCACTGGACCTGCCGCGCCGACTACGCCAGAGCGCATCCGCAAGCGACCAACCAGGGCCTGTTCGCCCGGTTGCCGCGTGGCTGGCGCGTGTCGTTCAATCCGCTCGAAGACGCCTCGCTCTCCTGGCAGGTGGCATCCGATGCCAGGACCCTGGCCGATCTGCCGCCGCCCACACCCCTGCAGGTCGATACCGGCGTGGCCGTGACGCTGCAGCAATTGCGGCCGGCGTTCAGTTCGATCGTCATGGCGCCCGCAGTACTTGCGCTGCCGGCAGCGGCAGGCATGGCCGCGGCGTCCGCTGCCGCCGCCGCGCCGACGCCCGCGATACGTTCCCGGGCGATCACGCTCGCCGGGCCCTTGCGGTCCTTTGCCTTGTTGCCGGGCCGTCTTGGCGTGGCGCGCTGGTCCCGGCTGGCCTTGAGCATCCAGCCTCAACTTCGCTCCAGCCTCGCTGCAAGCACGCTGGTCGCAGAACTGCAGGGAGTCCTCTATGAACAGGAATAACCTTTGGCGGCGGTCTTGCCGTGCCATGCCATGGCGCGGGGTATGGGCTGTCGCAGGCGCCGCGGTGTGGGCCGCGGGGGCGCAGGCGCAGCCCGCCGTTGACGCCGCCGACCCGCAGGCGTGGCCTGAAGCCGAGACGGTGCGCACCCTGTTGCGCGCCGATGCCGCCGCCGCGCTCACCGAGTGCCGGGTGCCGGGCATCTGCCCGGCCAACGGCGCCGCGGCATCGCGCGCGCCCATGCCCGCCCCGGTTCCCGACGACGTGCGCGTGGCGGCCATCTTCGGCGTGGCGCGGCATCTGCAGGTCGACCTGCTCGTCAATGGCGCCTTGTTGCGCTACCAGACCGGCCGGGCCGCGCCGGTGGCCGGCGCCCGGGTGGCGCAGGCGTATCAATTGGTGGCGGTCGACGGCGGTTGTGTGCGGCTGCGTCGCGACGACCGAGATGTCCGCGCGTGCCTGGACGCCGGGAGTCCCATGCCATGAATACGCCGTCTGCTTTCCCTGGCGCGCTGGGCGCCGCCATTTGCCCGCTCGATGCGCCCGAAGACATCGCGCGGCTTGACCCCGCATTCTCGCGGGCCCTGGGCCGCGAGTTCGACCTTGCCGCGATGGCGGGCCGGCTATGTCCGGTGTTGCTGGAAAACGGCGATGTCGCGATCTTCGCCGTCAAGGAATTCTGCGTGGGGGATGCCATCGACGAGGTCGAACGCATGGTGCGGGCGCAGGGGTACCGTCTTGCCAAACCGTCACGCTATCTACTGCCGGCCGCATTGCTGCTGATGGTCGCGCGCGGCCAGCTGGCCGCCCAGGGCCTGTCGCGGCGCGACGGCAGCCGACAGGCTGCACGCACCTCGGCGCTGGCGGCGTTGTTCCTGGACATCGTCGCGTGGGGGGTCTCCCAAGGCGCCAGCGATGTGCACATCAACGTGAACCAGCGGCGCGATGGCTGCGAGATCCGCTACACCATTCATGGTGAATACGTCGTTGCGGAACGATTCTCCGGTTTGTCCAACGCCACCTTGCTGGAAGTATTGGCCGTGGCCTGGATGGATGTGCGGGGCGGCAACGGCGCGGTGTTCGATCCCGCACTGGAACAGCAGGGCCGCATCGCGCTGGAGCTGGCCGGTACGCCCGTGGTGTTGCGGTGGGCGTCACTGGCCACCGACGCCGGGCCTTCGGTATGCCTGCGCATCCTGCGGCTGGACGCTGCGGGCGGACACGATCTGCACGCGCTTGGCTACCTGCCGGGCCAGGTGGCGACCCTCATGGACGCGCGTGAACGCGAGGGCGGCGCCATCGTGCTGGCCGGCGTCGTGGGGGCGGGCAAGTCCACCACGTTGGCCGCGCTGATGCGCGGCATCGAACCCACCCGCAAGGTCATCACGCTGGAAGATCCGGTCGAATATGTCATCGGCAACGCGTTGCAGAACAGCCTGGGCGGCGCGCTGGCCGTGTCCGGCTGGCCCGCGTTCGACGCCAAGCTCAAGACCATCAAGCGCTCGGCCTTGAACGATCTGCTGATCGGCGAAATCCGCGATATCGACACCGGCCGCGCCTTCATGGACCTGGCCAGTTCCGGCATCAGCCTGTACGCCACCACGCATGCGGGGTCCGCGGCAATGATCCCCGAGCGGTTGGCGTCCGAGGCCGTCGGCGTCTCGCGTGAGCTGCTGGCGGCGCCCGGCATTCTCAAGCTGCTGGTCTACCAGACGCTGCTGCCCAGGCTGTGCCCGGCCTGCGCCTGGCCCGCCGCCCAGCTCTGGGGCGCAGCGCAGCGGCGCCATGCCCCCGGCCAGGCCGAGCACTGGCGACACTGGATGGCCGTGCTCACGCGAACCTTCCTGCTCGATGCGGCCGCGCTCAAGGTGCGAAACCCGGACGGCTGCGCCGATTGCCGCCGGCCGCACATGCCCGAACTGAACGGCACGATCGGGCGCAGCGTGGCGGCCGAAATGATCGAACCGGAACGTGCAGCGGGTTTCCTGGACTGCGTGCGCAGGCGCGACTACGGGCCATTGCGGCCCGCGGCCAGGGCGGTGCCCGACGCCTCCTGGCGTGACGAAGCCACGCGTGGCGCCAAGGCGCTCAACAGCGCGCTGTTCAAAGTGGCCCAGGGCGACGTGGATCCGCGTGCGCTACCCCGGCGTTTCGATCTGGCGCTGCCTGTCGGCGTGGCAGGCCGGCCGGAGGCCGCGCATGGCTGACTCTCTACTGCGGGTGCTGGCCTGGCGCCGGCATTTCAACATCAACCTGGGCCTGCGCTGGGATGCCTGGCGCTTTCTGCCACAGCGCGCCGATTACTACGAGTACCTGGCCGACCTGATCGACGGATTGCAGGGCCGCCGGACCCTGCGAGACCTGTTCGAGGACGATGCGCGCCGCTACGGTCCCGGTACCGCCCGTGGCCGCCTGTCGCAGTATTGGGCCGGTGCCTACCAGGATGCCGGGGGCGATCTGGGCGCGGCCTGGCAGGGCACCTTGCCTATGGCGGAATGCCTGCTGCTGGCCTGTGTGCAGGACGAGGGCGGTGATCTTTCCGCCGCGCTACGTGATCTGGCGCGGGCAGCCAGGCTGGCCGCCGAAGCGCGCTTTGCCTTGGTGTCCACTGCGGCCGCGGGCGTGGTGGCCGCGGGGGTGGCGCTGGCCATGCTTTGCGCCATTCCGCTGTTCACCGCGCCGCGCCTGCAGCAGGTGTTCCAGGCGTTGCCGGCAGAAGACTACGGCCGGCAGACCCGCGCGCTGTTTGCGCTGGCCGCGGCGGCCCGCCAGTGGCTGGCACCGTGGCTGGTCCTGGTGGCGGGCCTGGGCGGGCTGACCCTGTGGTCATTGCCGCATTACACGGGCGCGGCCCGGGCCTGGCTGGACAAGCGGCTGATCTGGCGCCTGCACCGGGATTTTCAGGCCATCCGCTTTTTGTCCCTGCTGGCCGTGCTGGTGCGCCAGCACGGCGCCGCCGATACGCGGCTGCGGCGCGCGCTCACCGTGCAGGGGCGGGGCGCGCAGGCGTGGCTGGCCATGCATCTGGAACGCATGCTGATGCGCATCGACGCCGGCGCGACGGATGCGCAGATCTTCGATACCGGCCTGCTGGACGCGGAAACCTGGTGGTTCATGGCGGACATGATGGGGGCGCTAGGCATGGAGGCGGGGCTCGAACGCGTGCGGCACCGGGTCGAATCCCGGCTGCTGGCGCGGGTACGCCTGCAGGCTGCCGTGTTGCGCTGGGCGTTGCTGATCGGTTCAGTCGCCACCGCGTTGGCCATCACGTTGTGGCACTACGCCGTCATCGACGAATTGCGCCTGGCGCTCACGAATTTCTATGCCAGCCGCTGATCGCGGCGGGACTCATTGCGGTAACGGCTGGTTTTTCACCATGGAGAGGGGAATGGAACAGTTCAGGGCAGGCATCGCGGGCGGCAGGCGCGAGCGGGGTTTTTCGTTGGTGGAGGTGTCCATCGTGACGGCGATCGTCCTATTGATCGCCATCGTCGGCATTCCGGCCATCGGCAGTTATGTCATTGAAAACAAGGTGCCCAAGGTCGCTGAGGAGTTGCAGCGCTTCATCGTCAGCATGCGGGTCAACGCGCAGGGCGGCGGCGTCACGCCCTATGCCGGCCTGGATACCGGGGCCATGGCCAACATGCTGCGCGACTCCAGCGTGCTGTCGGTGCAGGGCAGCGGCCCGTCGGCGCGCATCGCACATGGTTTGGGCGGCAGCGGCACGGGCAGCAGCGGCGTGGTGCAGGTGGCTGCCACGTCTCTGGCCGGCGCGGGTGTGGGGGCGGCGTTCACCGTCACCTTGAACAACGTCAGCAACGCCGCCTGCCCGGCGCTGGCGTCCGTGCTGCAACGCGTGTCCGAGGTCATCTCGATCGAAGGCGATAACGGCTCCGGGGTGGTCAAGAATGCCCTGGCCGTGCCGGCCGTGCCGTATCGGGCGGCCTTGGCCCAGACCCGCTGCAGCCAGGGCGACACCAATACGTTCGTGTTCACCGCCAAATGAGTGCCCGTATGAGCGCCGGTACGAGGTTCGTCGGTCACCCCTGGGGAACTGGCGCGCGCCCAGGCGCCGCCCTGCGGCGGACCAGGGTCGGGCAGGGCGGTTTCTCCCTGCTCGAACTGGCCCTGGCGTTGGCGCTGACGGCCATGATCGCGATCTGGGCCTCCAGCCAGCTGGCGCATCGCATCGAAGATTCCGCGGCGCGCGCGACCGGCGTCTGGCTTGCGCAGGCCCGGGGCGCGATGGAACAGGTGCTGCTGCGGCATTTCGACCCCTGGGCCGACGGCCGGGGACCGGCTGCCGCGGACGGTTCGCCGCTATTTGCCGATTCCCTGGCGCCCTCGCTGGATGAGTTGCGCCGGGCCGGCGCGTTGCCCGCCGGCTTTCCGTTGCAGTCCGCCCTGGGCTTCGGCGCGCGTATCCAGATCGTGCGCACGGCCACATGCCCGGGGCAGCCTTGCCGCCTGGACGCGCTGATCTACAGCGACGGGCCGCTCTTGAAATCAGGGACGCAATATCCCGATCTGGCCGCCATCGCGGTCGTGATCGAGGCCGCAGGCGGGTACGGCGGTGCGGTGTGGCCGACGGCGCCCGCCGCGTTGCGGGGAGCCGCTTTCAGCTTCGGCAATCCCGTTGCGCCGGGCGGGGCGGCCTATCCGGCGGGTACGGTCGTGTCCTGGGCCGGCCTGGAACGCGCCGAGGCAGACAAGTTCGTCAAGCTGCGCGACGCCCGCGATCCCGATCTGCAAGGCGGCCTGACGGTCGCCGGCCGGCTCAAGGGCGGGGAATACCTGGAACTGCAAGGGCAGGCCGGCGCGGGCCAGGACTGCCGCACGGCGCCCGCAGGTATCGCTCGCGCGGCGTCGGGCGAATTGCTCAGCTGCCAATCCGGCCGATGGCAAGAGGCCAGCGGCGGCGGATTCGGCGGGGCATTCAGCATCAATCACCCACGCGGCTGCTTCCAGGCATCGGGCGAATCCACGGCCAATCCGCGCACCGGCACCTGCAACTGCCCGGCCGGCTACTCGGCGGTGCTGGTGTCGGCAGGCGGGGTCTGGGATGCCGACGTGGGCTGGACGACGGGGTATATCTGCATGCGCTGAGGGGCGGGCAGGCCCCGGCAGCGCAAGCCGCCGACTACCCTCTATAATCAAAGATTCGCCTAAATCCTGCTTCATCCAAGATGAAATCCTCCGAGATTCGCCAGCAGTTCCTGCAATTCTTCAAGTCCAAGGGACACACCATCGTTCCTTCTTCGTCGCTCGTGCCGGGCAACGATCCGACCCTGCTCTTCACCAATTCGGGCATGGTCCAGTTCAAGGACGTGTTCACGGGCAAGGAATCGCGGTCGTACACGCGCGCCACGTCGTCGCAGCGCAGCGTGCGCGCCGGCGGCAAGCACAACGACCTGGAGAACGTGGGCTACACCGCCCGTCACCATACGTTCTTCGAAATGCTGGGCAATTTCAGCTTCGGCGACTACTTCAAGCGCGACGCCATCCAGTACGCCTGGGAACTGCTCACCCAGGTCTACAAGCTGCCCGCTGAAAAGCTCTGGGTCACCGTCTACCAGGAAGACGACGAAGCCTACGACATCTGGGCCAAGGAAGTCGGCGTGCCGGCCGAGCGCATCATCCGCATCGGCGACAACAAGGGCGCCCGCTACGCCTCGGACAACTTCTGGCAGATGGCCGACACCGGCCCCTGCGGCCCCTGCTCGGAAATCTTCTTCGACCACGGTCCCGAGATCTGGGGCGGCCCCCCGGGATCGCCCGAAGAAGACGGCGACCGCTACATCGAAATCTGGAACCTGGTGTTCATGCAGTTCGAACGCGACGCCGCCGGCAACATGCCGCGCCTGCCGCGCCCCTGTGTCGATACCGGCATGGGCCTGGAACGCATCGCCGCCGTGCTGCAAGGCGTGCATTCCAACTACGAAATCGACCTGTTCCAGCACCTGATCGCCGCCGCTGCCCGCGAAACCGGCGTCAAGGACCTGGAAAACAACTCGCTCAAGGTCATTGCCGACCACATCCGCGCCTGCTCGTTCCTGATCGTCGACGGCGTGATTCCCAGCAACGAAGGCCGCGGCTATGTGCTGCGCCGCATCGTGCGCCGCGCGCTGCGCCACGGCTACAAGCTGGGTCAGACCAAGCCGTTCTTCTACCGCCTGGTGCCCGATCTGGTCGCCGAAATGGGCGAAGCCTACCCCGAGCTGGCCAACACGGCCGAGCGCGTGGCGCAGGTGCTCAAGCAGGAAGAAGAGCGCTTCGGCGAAACCCTCGAACACGGCATGCGCATCCTGGATACCGCCCTGGCCAACGTGCCCAAGGGTGGCCAGCTGGACGGCACCACGCTGTTCACGCTGTACGACACCTACGGTTTCCCGGTGGACCTCACCGCCGACATCTGCCGCGAACGCGAAGTCGACGTCGACATGGCCGGCTTCGAAGTCGCCATGGAACGCCAGCGCGACCAGGCTCGCGCCGCCGGCAAGTTCAAGATGGCCGAAGGCCTGAGCTACGAAGGCGCCGAAACGCGCTTCGAAGGCTACGAAAAGCTCGAACTCGACAACGTCAAGGTCACGGCCCTGTATGTCGACGGCACGCAGGTCACGCAGGTCCAGGCCGGCCAAAGCGCCGTCGTGGTGCTGGATGCCACCCCGTTCTACGCCGAGTCCGGAGGCCAGGTGGGCGATACCGGCCTGCTCGAAGCCGCGGGCGTGCGTTTCGCCGTGGGCGATACCCTGAAGATCCAGTCCGGCGTATTCGGCCATCACGGCACCCTCGAAGAGGGCACGCTGTCGGTGGGCGATACCCTGCTGGCGCGAGTGGACGCGGTGCGCCGCGCCCGTACCGTGCGCAACCACTCGGCCACCCATTTGATGCACAAGGCCTTGCGCCAGGTGCTGGGCGCCCACGTGCAGCAGCGCGGTTCGCTGGTCGATCCCGACAAGACCCGTTTCGACTTCGCACAAGATGCGCCCCTGACCGCCGAGCAGATCGCGCGCGTCGAAGCCATCGTCAACGCCGAAGTCCTGGCCAACCAGCCCACCGTGGCCCAGGTCATGGCCTACGACGACGCGGTCAAGGGCGGCGCCATGGCGCTGTTCGGCGAAAAATACGGCGACACGGTGCGCGTGCTTGATATCGGTTTCTCGCGCGAACTGTGCGGCGGCACCCATGTCAGCCGCACCGGCGACATCGGCCTGTTCAAGATCGTGTCCGAAGGCGGCGTGGCCGCCGGCGTGCGCCGTATCGAGGCCATCACGGGCGACAACGCTCTGGCCTGGGTGCAGAACCAGAACGCCTTGCTGACCCAGGTGGCCGGCATGCTGCGCAGCACGCCCGCCGACCTGCCGGCCCGCATCGCCCAGGTGCAGGACCAGGTCAAGCAGCTCGAAAAAGACCTCGAGCAATCGCGCAACAAGCTGGCTGCCAGCGCAGGCAACGACCTGGCCAGCAGCGCCGCGGTCGAGGTCAAGGGCATCAAGGTCCTGGCCGCAGGCATCGGCGACGTCGATCCCAAGGCCCTGCGCGGCATGGTCGACAACCTGAAAGACCGCCTCAAGCCCGCAGTCGTGCTGCTGGCCACCGGCTCGGCCGATGGCAAGATCAGCGTGGTGGGCGGCGTGACCGCCGACCTGACCGACCGCATCAAGGCCGGTGACCTGGTCGGCTTCGTCGCCAGCCAGGTGGGCGGCAAGGGCGGCGGCCGCCCCGACATGGCCATGGGCGGTGGCACCGACATCGCCGCCTTGCCGGCCGCGATCGCCAGCGTGCAGAAGTGGGTCGATGAGCGCCTCTGACAGGGTTGCCGAGTCCGGCGCGCAAGCGCCGTCCTTTGACCAGGACGTGGATGCCAGCGGGCTGACCTGCCCGCTGCCCATCCTGCGCGCCAAAAAAGCCTTGGCGCAGATGGAAAGCGGGCAGGTGTTGCGCGTCATCACCACCGACCGCAACGCCATCCGCGACTTCCAGGCCTTTTGCCGTCAGACCGGCAATGCGCTGGTTGCCCAGCATGAAGCCGACGGCCGTGGTGTGCACTACCTGCGCCGACGCTAGTCGCTATCCGTCCCCATGAAAAAGGCCAGCCTTTGTCGGGCTGGCCTTTTTGTTTTCCGGCGACGCGCCTATTTGTGTATGGCCGCGGCGACGGCCTGGGTGATGGTGAAGTCCACCAGATCGCCTTCTTTCAGCTGTGCCAGCCGCGCCTGCATGGCGGGGTCCTGCACCTGGATCGTGCGCAGGGCGCCTTGCGGGCCCTTCAGGGTGACCAGGTTGGCGCTTTTGTTGATGTGCCAGATCTCGGCCGTGATACGGGTCTGGCGGCCGGCGGCGCCACCGGGCTTGGCACCCTTGGCGCTGCGGGTGGCGGCGGTTTCGGTGACGACTTCGGGGGCGCCCGTGCCGGCCGGTCGCACGTCCACAGCCACCGATTCGTAGTAGTCCAGCGTCAGCGTGTCGCCCGGCTTGATCTGCTTGAAGTTGCGCACGTCCGGGCCGGCCTGCACGTCGACGACGTTGCCGTTGTTGCCTTGCAGTGTGATGGTCCGGGTAGCGGGGTCTACCGCCGTGACCTTGCCCGTGGTGGTGGTCAGCGCTGCGCCGAGCACCCGGGCCGACGCCGTCAGCGGCATCGCCAACATGCCCGCCAGCAAACCTGTGAAAGCCAGTCGTGCGACAGGGGTGAAGACAGCTTTACGGTTCTTCATGTTGCACCCTCCGGAAGAGGAAGTTTGAGGGAAACGCCGATTTCTACAATCAGGTATATTCTTCAAACGCGCTGACAGGCAGCACAGGGGCGCCCAACGGGCTACACTCTGTCTGCGGCGGGCTCCGGCCCGTATTTAGGGATTTCTAGAATACCCGCATGTGGTGTTTTAGAACACAAATCCCGCGCGACTCCCGATTTTTCAGCACCTGCATTTGCCAGCCGGCTTGTTTAAGTGCTAGAATTTCCCGTTTTTCACAACTAATTCAAGGGATTACCTATGGTGGTGATTCGCCTGGCCCGCGGTGGGTCCAAGAAGCGTCCGTTCTACAACCTGGTGGCCACCGATTCGCGTAACCGTCGCGACGGCCGTTTCATCGAGCGCGTGGGTTTCTACAACCCCGTTGCCAACGAAGGTACGGAAAACCTGCGCATTGCGCTGGATCGCGTGCAGCACTGGACCAGCAACGGCGCCCAGCTGTCGCCGGCTGTCGAGCGTCTGGTCAAAGACTACTCGGCCAAGGTTTCCGCCGCGGCTTAATTGCCCGCGTCGTTTAGCCTGAACCCTGCTAGTTTTTACTACGCTAGATAAAACCGACTGCCCGATACATGTCTGATGCCGCAACTTCCAACGCGGCGCCTGCGGACTTGATCGAGCTTGGCCGCATCACTGCGGCCTACGGTGTGAAAGGCTGGGTCAAGGTGCAGCCGCATTCGGCCAACGCCGAAGTGCTGCTCTCAGCTTCTCAATGGTGGTTGACTCGCCCTGTGCCTGAATTGGCGCGGGGCGCTGTCGCGTCTGCGCCTGTCGCATACAAGATCGTGCAAGTCCGTTCACAGGGCGCCACCGTGGTGGCGCAGTTGAGCGGCATCGCCGATCGCGACCAGGCCGAAGCCCTGCGCGGTTTTTCCGTGCAGGCGCCGCGGGGTTCCTTCCCCGCGCCCAAAGAAGACGAATACTACTGGGTCGATCTCATTGGCTGCTCGCTGTACACCACGGCGAGCGGCGAATCCGCGCTTATCGGCGTGGTGGACGAAGTCCTTGATAACGGCGCTCATGCCGTCTTGAAGGTCTTGTGCCAGAAGGTGGGGGCCGATGGTCCCGAAACGCTTCTGAACGCCAAGGGAAAGCCCGCCGAAATGCTCGTTCCGTTCGTACGCGCGCACATACACGCCGTCGACCTGGCCGCTCGCCGCATCGATAGCGACTGGCCCGCGGATCTCTGATGCGCATTGACGTCGTGACGCTCTTTCCCGAAATGTTCGGGGTGGTGCGCGACCTGGGTGTCACCGGCCGGGCGCATGCCCAGGGCCGGTGGTCCCTGCATGCCTGGAATCCACGCGATTTCACGCACGATATACACCGCACCGTGGACGACCGCCCTTATGGCGGCGGCCCCGGCATGGTGATGATGGCGGCCCCGCTCGAGGCCGCCGTCGGCGCTGCCCAAGCCGCACGCGCGGCACAAGGCCTGGCGCCCGCCCCCGTGGCGCTGTTGGCGCCCGTGGGCAAGCGCTACGACCAGGCCGGCGCCGAGGCCCTGGCCGCCAGTGATGGCCTGATCCTCATCTGTGGCCGCTACGAGGGCGTGGACCAACGCTTCATCGAACGCTGCGTCACGCATGAAATCTCGTTGGGCGACTTCGTGTTGTCTGGCGGCGAAATCGCGGCGCTTGCCGTCATCGACGCCGCCGTGCGCTTGTTGCCCGGCGTCCTGAACGACGGCGATTCTGCCCTGCAGGATTCCTTCAACGACACCTTGTCCGGCTTGCTGGACAGCCCGCACTACACGCGGCCCGAGGTGTACGAGGGCGCATCCGTGCCCGCGCCGCTGCTCAGCGGCCACCACGCCAATATCGCGCGCTGGCGCCGCGAGCGTTCGCTGGCGCTGACAGTCACCCGCCGGCCCGAACTCATCGAGTCGGCCCGCGCCCAAGGCTGGCTGACTCTGGCCGACGAGCGCTACCTGGCCGAGCTGGCCGGCGAACCCTTGCCTGAGCCGAAGAAAAAGCGCCGTTTCTCCAAGCCCAAGACGGCGTGATTCGTTGCGTTGCGCCGTGCTGGCGCACGCGCAGTCCTGCCATGGCTCGAGAGGGCCGCGCGACAGGGCGCCCTGGTGTCTGACCCTCTAATCCGCATTGCCCCACCGCTAGGGATGTTCCTAGGTTGTGGCGCTTTCCCGTGCTCCTTAGTATTGAAAATTATATAAAAATGAAATTTTCACATGAGCCGATCCTCTTCCTCGTTGCGCATCGATTCGCCGCTGCCCAAGCCGGCCGCGTTGGCGGGGCGTCCCGAGTCCGCGGTGGATCTCTGGCTGGGCCAGCAACTGCGCCAATTGCGCAAGGGGCAGGGGCGTTCGCTGGCTGATGTCGCCCAGGCCTGTGGAATGTCGCTGGGCCTGCTCAGCCAGATCGAGCGGGGTTTGAGTTCCGCCTCGGTCAAGACGCTGCATCAACTGGCGCGCGAGTTCGGGGTATCGGTCAATGCCTTGCTGCGCAATGCCGAGCACACCGAAGGCGAAGACGGCGGCCGCGTTGCCCGGGCCGGCACGCACCGCTATATCGACCTGCGCGAGAAGGGCATCGTCAAAGAGATGTACACGCCGCCGGCCTGCCGCAGCATGGACCTGTGCCGCTGCACCATCGAGCCGGGCGGTTCGACCGGCAACGAGCTGTTCGTGACGGGGCAGGGCGAGCAGATCGGCGTGGTGCTCAAGGGTTCGCTCGAGCTCTGGGTGGGCGACCGCGTCGTCCTGCTCAATGAGGGCGACAGCTTTTGCTATGCCAGCAGCACGCCGCGCCGCTGGCGCAATCCCGGGTCGCAGGCG
Organism: Achromobacter sp. DH1f; assembly: GCF_000633435.1. Taxonomy (NCBI): domain Bacteria; kingdom Pseudomonadati; phylum Pseudomonadota; class Betaproteobacteria; order Burkholderiales; family Alcaligenaceae; genus Achromobacter; species Achromobacter sp. DH1f. The sequence continues at coordinate 74,338 of NZ_AYMF01000001.1, forward strand.
ACCGAGGTCATCTGGGCCATTTCCAATATCACTCAAGCCGCGGGGGACGAGACGCAACGGGCGCCTTGAGCGCGCGGGCAGTAAAGCGGCGCGATGACACTGGGGATCATCCGCCTTCCGGGCAGCGCCCGGAACTCTTTGCCACGATGAGGAAATGTCATGAAATTCAAGACTCTGGTTGTCTCTGTATTTGCAGCATTGTCCACGGCCGCGGGCGCGCAGGCCCAAACGGTGGTGAAGGTGGGGTCCACGCCCACCGGCAGCCCGTTCACGTTTCTCGATACCAAGACCAACAGCATCGAAGGCGTGATGGTCGACATCGTGAAAGCGGTTGGCAAAGAGGCCGGCTTCGAGGTGCAGATTGAGCCCATGGCGTTTTCCGCGCTGATCGGCTCGCTGACGTCCAAGCGCATCGACATTGTGTCGGCAGCCATGTTCATCACGCCGCAGCGCCAGCAGGTGGTGAGTTTTTCCGAACCCGTGTATCGCTACGGCGAAGGGTTGATGGTGCTCAAGACCGACAACAAGGAATACAAGTCCTTTGCCGACATGCAGGGCATGACGGTGGGCGTGCAGGTGGGCACTGCCTTTGTCGAACCCATCCAGAAAAGCGGCGTGTTCAAGGAAGTGAAGCTCTACGACAATCCGCCGGACATGATGCGCGACGCCAATGCCGGCCGCATCCAGGGCGGCTTCATGGACTTCCCCATCGCCGCCTACATCCTGACCCAGGGCAACTATCCCAACCTGAAAATGGCGCAGTCCTACCAGCCCACCGTCATGGGCAGCCTTGGGCTGGCCACGCGCAAGGACGACACAGCCTTGCTGGACCGCATCAACAAGGCGCTGACCAAGCTGAAGGCGGACGGCTCCATCGACCGCATCCTGAAAAAGTGGGGCCTGGGCGCCTGACGCCGGGTTGAGGGCGGGGCGGCCTGGGCATGCGCCCGACCTGCGCGCCGTGTGCGCGCGGGCGGGCCGGCCACGGCTGGCGCCTGCAAGCGCAGTCTTGTTGGGGTGATGAGGCATGACGGAATTCTTCAAGGACGCGGCGGAATACCTGCCGATATTGCTGCAAGGCGCCAAGCTCACCATCCTGGTGACGCTGGGCTCGCTGGCCTTGTCCACGGTGCTGGGGCTGGTGTGGGCGCTGATGCGCGTCTCGGGCAACAAGTACCTGGCCAAGTTCAGTGCCGGCGTGATCAACCTGCTGCGCGGCATCCCGATCATCGTGCTGCTGTTCTACATCTACTTCGTCATGCCGGACATGGGGGTGTCGCTGACGGCCGTGCAGGCCGCCATCATCGGCCTGGGCGTGGCGTATTCGGCCTACCAGGCCGAGAACTTCCGCGCCGGCATCGAGGCCATCGACCGCGGGCAGATCGAAGCCGCCATGGCCATGGGCATGAGCTGGAGCCTGACCATGCGCCGCGTGGTGCTGCCGCAGGCCGTCAAGATCGTGCTGCCGCCTTACGGCAACATCATGATCATGATGCTCAAGGACTCGTCGCAGGCGTCCACCATCACGGTCGCCGAACTGGCCCTGCAAGGCAAGCTGATCGCGGTGTCCACTTTCAAGAACGCCACGGTGTTTTCGCTGGTGGCGTTGATGTACCTGGTGATGTGCGTGCCGCTGATCCTGCTGGTGCGGCACCTGGAAAAAAGGAGCGCTGCCAAATGATCGAGCTCAAGGGAGTGCGCAAGAGCTTCGGTTCGCTGGAAGTGCTCAAGGGCATCGACGCCGAAGTCACCAAGGGCGAGGTCGTGTGCGTCATCGGGCCGTCCGGTTCGGGCAAGTCCACCATCCTGCGCTGCATCAACGGCCTGGAACGCTACAACGCGGGCAGCATAGCCGTGGATGGCGAGCGGGTGGACTGCGACGCCGCGTCCATCGTGTCGATCCGCACGCAGGTGGCGATGGTGTTCCAGCGCTTCAATCTGTTTCCCCATCGCACCGCGCTGGAAAACGTGGTGGAAGGGCCGATCTACGTGAAGAACGAACCGCGTGCGCAGGCGCTGGAATGGGGGCGCGAGCTGCTGGCCAGTGTCGGGCTGGCCGACAAGGCCGATGCCCATCCGCCGCAGCTCTCCGGCGGCCAGCAGCAGCGCGTGGCGATCGCGCGGGCGCTGGCCATGCGGCCCAAGGCCATCCTGTTCGACGAACCGACCTCGGCGCTGGACCCGGAACTGGTGGGCGATGTGCTGGGCGTGATGCGCAAGCTGGCCGAGGCGGGCATGACGATGGTGGTCGTGACGCACGAGATGAGTTTCGCCCGCGAAGTTGCAGACCGCGTCATGTTCTTTGATGGCGGCGTGATCGTGGAGCAGGGCGCCGCCCGTGAAGTGCTGAATCATCCGCAGCACCCGCGCACGCAGGACTTCCTGCGCCGCGTGCTGCATCCCATGTAAGGAACCGCCATGTCGCAGACGCCGTTTCCCCTGTCCCCGTCGCTGTGGGCCGCCACGGCCGCGCCGCCGCCCGACACCCAGCCGCTGACGCAGTCCACCCAGGCCGACGTGCTGGTCGTCGGGGGCGGGTATGCCGGCTTGAGCACCGCGCTGCACCTGGCCGAGCAGGGCGTTCGTACGGTCTTGCTGGAGGCGCGCGAAATCGGTTTCGGCGGTTCGGGCCGCAATGGCGGCCAGGTCATCCCGGGGCTGAAATACGATCCGGATGCGCTGGTTGCCATGTTTGGCGCCGAGGCCGGCGAACGCCTGGTGCGCTTTGCCGGCGCCACCGCGGATTCGGTCTTCAACCTGATCGAACGCCACGCCATGGACGTGCCGCATGTGCGCCAGGGCTGGATCCAGGGCGCGCACAACGCCGCGGCGCTGGAACTGGCACATGCCCGCGCGGCGCAGTGGGCCCGCCACGGCGCCGATGCGCAGCCGCTGGACAAGGCCGAGGTCTCGCGCCTGATCGGCACCGACCGCTACCTGGGCGGCTGGGTCGATCGGCGCGCAGGCGCCATCCAGCCGCTGAGCTACGCGCGCGGCCTGGCCCGGGCAGCCTTGAATGCCGGCGTTGTGATCCACACCGATACACCTGTCGCCGGCCTGCGCCGCGAGGGCGGCAAATGGACTGCCACCACGGCGGGCGGCGCGACCGTCATCGCCGACCGCGTGGTGATGTGCACCAACGCCTATGGCGCCGACCTGCTGCCGGGCCTGAAGCCCTCGATCATTGATGCCAATACGTTCCAGGTGGCCACCACGCCGCTGCCCGAACGCCTGCGCGCAGGCATCTTCCCGGAAGGCCATGTCACGTCGGATACCCGCAATCTGCTGCTGTACTTCCGGCTGGATCACCAGGGGCGGCTGCTGATGGGCGGGCGTGGGCCTTTCCGTGAACCCAAGGGGCCCGAGGACTGGGCGCACCTGGAACGGGTGATGGTGAAGATGTTCCCGCAGGTGGCGGGCACGCCGTTCGAATACCGCTGGTGTGGCCGGGTTGCCATCACCCGGGACTACCTGCCGCACCTGCATGAGCCCGAACCCGGTTTGTTGGTGGATATCGGCTGCCAGGGGCGCGGGGTGGGTCTGCAGACCAGCATGGGCCGCGCCATGGCGCAATACCTGGTCAGCGGCGATGCGAAGGCGCTGCCGGTGCCGCTGTCGCCCGTGACGCCGTTTCCGCTTTACGGCCTGCGCCGGTTGTACGTGAATGCCGTGGTGACCTGGTATCGAATGACCGACGGCGGCGTCTAGGGCGGCGATCGCAAGACGGATTCAGCGGCCGGATTGGCGGGCGAAAAAAAGCCCCGGAACGGGTCCGGGGCTTCGGTGTGCACCAGGCGTGGCGCCCGCCAGGCATCAGTTGCCCAGCTTGCCGCGCTGTTCGCGCACCTTTTGCAGCGTTTCGCCGAACTGCGCGACGCGGGCCTTTTCCTGCTCGACGACGGCCGCCGGGGCGCGTTCGACGAAGCTGGCGTTGGACAGTTTGGCGTTGGCCTTCGCGATCTCGCCTTCCAGGCGTGCGATTTCCTTGTCCAGGCGGATGCGTTCGGCCGCCACGTCGATCTCGACGTGCAGCATCAGGCGGCTGGCGCCCACCACCTGCACCGGTGCGCCGGCGTCGGGCAGGGCATCCAGCACGTCGACCTGGCTCAGCTTGGCCAGCGCGGCCAGGTAGGGCGCGTTGCGCGTCAGCGTGGGCGCATCGCCCTGGGTGCACAGCGGCACCTTCTGGGCGGGCGACAGGTTCATTTCGCCGCGCAGCGCGCGCACCGCTTCGACCTGGGCCTTCAGTTCGGCCACATCGGCTTCGGCGGCGGTGTCCACGGCGGCCGGGTTGGCCTGCGGGTAGGGCTGGACGCTGACGCTGTCGGCGACGCCTTCCTTGCGCTTGCCGGCCACGACCGAGACCTTCTGCCACAGTTCTTCGGTGATGAACGGAATGATGGGGTGGGCCAGGCGCAGCACGCCTTCCAGCACGCGGATCAGCGTGCGGCGCGTGCCCAGCTGCTGGGCCGGCGTGCCGGTCTGGATCTGGACCTTGGCCAGCTCCAGGTACCAGTCGCAGTATTCGTCCCAGATGTAGCGGTACAGCGCGTTGGCGATGTTGTCGAAGCGGTAGTCGGCAAAGCCGCGCGCCACGTCGGCTTCCAGGGCCTGCAGCTGGCTGACGATCCAGCGGTCCACGAACGACAGTTCACCGGTTTCCGGGCCGGTCAGGTCGTGGCCTTCGGTGTTCATCAGCACGAAGCGGGTGGCGTTCCAGAGCTTGTTGCAGAAGTTCCGGTAGCCCTCGCAGCGCTTCAGGTCGAAGTTGATGTTGCGGCCCAGGGTCGCGTAGGCGGCCATGGTGAAACGCAGCGCATCGGTGCCAAAGGCCGGGATGCCGTCCGGATATTGGCGGCGCGTGGCCTTCTCGATGCTGCCCGCCTGCTTGGGGTTCATCAGGCCGTAGGTGCGCTTGGCCACCAGGCCGTCCAGGTCGATGCCGTCGATCAGGTCGATCGGGTCGAGCGTGTTGCCCTTGGACTTGCTCATCTTCTGGCCGTCTGCGTCGCGGATCAGGCCGTGCATGTAGACGTGCTTGAACGGAATCTGGCCGGTCAGGTGCGTGGTCAGCATGACCATGCGCGCCACCCAGAAGAAGATGATGTCAAAGCCCGTGACCAGCACGCTGGACGGCAGGTAGCGTTCCAGGTCGGCGGTCTTGTCGGGCCAGCCCAGGGTGGTGAAGGGCACCAGGCCCGACGAGAACCAGGTGTCCAGCACGTCCGGGTCGCGCGTGAGCGAGCCGGTCACGCCGGCAGCGCGCGCCTGCGCTTCGGCTTCGGCCTGGTCGTGCGCCACGAACACCTGGCCGTCTTCCGAGTACCAGGCGGGAATCTGATGGCCCCACCACAGCTGGCGCGAGATGCACCAGTCCTGGATGTTGTTCAGCCACTGGTTGTAGATCGTGGTCCAGTTGTCCGGGTAGAACTGGATGCGGCCGTCGGCCACGACTTCCAGCGCCACTTCGGTGATGCTCTTGCCCGGGTTCAGCGTGCCTTCGGGGGCCGGCTTGCTCATGGCCACGAACCATTGGTCGGTCAGCATGGGTTCGAGCACGACGCCGGTGCGGTCGCCCTTGGGCTGCATCATCTTGTGCGGCTCGACCTTGACCAGGTAGCCCTCGGCTTCCAGCTGGGCCACGACGGCTTTGCGGGCCTCGTAGCGTTCCATGCCCTGGAACTGCTTGGGGCCGTTTTCGTTGATGTGCGCATCCAGCGTGAAGATGACGATCAACGGCAGATCGTGGCGCATCGCGCAGGCATAGTCGTTGAAGTCGTGCGCGCCGGTGATCTTCACGCAGCCCGTGCCGAATTCAGGGTCGACGAAGTCGTCGGCGATGATGGGGATGTTGCGGTCGCACAGCGGCAGTTCGACCTGCTTGCCCACCAGGTGCTTGTAGCGCGGGTCTTCGGGGTGCACGCACAGCGCGCCGTCGGCCAGCATGGTCTCGGGGCGGGTGGTGGCGATGGTCATGCCGCGCAGCGTCACCGTCTGGCCGTCCTTGTCGACGATGGTCTGCGGACCGTCGACGAAGGGGTAGAGGATGTGCCACATGTGGCCGTCGGTTTCTTCCGACAGCACTTCCAGGTCGGACACGGCGGTCAGCAGCTTGGGGTCCCAGTTGACCAGGCGCTTGCCGCGGTAGATCAGTCCCTGTTTATGCAGGCGGACGAACGTTTCCACCACGCCGCGCGACATGCGGTCATCCATGGTGAAGTATTCGCGCGGCCAGTCGGCCGATGCGCCCAGGCGGCGCACCTGGTCGGTGATGGTGCTGCCCGATTTCTCCTTCCATTCCCAGACTTTTTCCACGAATTTCTCGCGGCCCAGGTCGTGGCGCGAAACCTTCTGGGCGTCCAGCTGTCTTTCAACCACGATCTGCGTGGCGATGCCGGCGTGGTCCGTCCCCGGAATGAATACGGTGTCGTCGCCCAGCATGCGGTGGTAGCGGATCAGGCCATCCATGATGGTCTGGTTGAACGCGTGGCCCATGTGCAGGGTGCCCGTCACGTTGGGCGGCGGGAACTGGATGGCGTAGGGCTTTGATTCCGTCCCCGTTTTTACGTGCGAACCGGCAGCGAAATACCCGCGCTTGTCCCACTCGTCATACCAGCGGGATTCGAGTTCGGCGGGTTCGAAGCTCTTGGAGAGTTCCTGGGAGTCGTTCGCGGGATTCGCGGCGTTCGGGGGAGCGGCTTGGGTCATTACAGGGTTCCGGCAGACAGGGCGCCCGGTCGATGGATACGGGCAAGCAAACCGCTCATTTTAAGATGTAATGCGGTCGTATCGGCGTGTTAGAATACCGGGTTACTGTAAACCTTTTAGAAGTCCCTGAATTCATTGAAGTTTCGCCAAAAAATTGGGGGGCTCAAAGTCAGAGGCTCAAAGTCAGAGACTGAGAGTCAAGGACTCAAAGGGTAGGCAGTGTCGAATCCCCGCCTGGATCATCGTCACAGGCGGCCGGGCCGGTCCGGGGCAAGCCTTTGTTCCGAACCGCTTCTCGCGCCCACAGCGCGATGCGCCTTGAAGGGTGACACCAACAAGCGCAGGCCGCGCCAGGCAATCATAGAAACCAGTCAGCAATCAGTTTTCGGAGTTCTCATGTCCATTCAACGTACCCTCTCGATCATCAAGCCCGACGCCGTCGCCAAGAACGTCATCGGCCAGATCGTCGGCCGCTTCGAGCAAGCCGGCCTGAAGGTCATCGCCGCCCGTCTGGCCCAGCTGTCGCGCGCCGACGCCGAGCGTTTCTACGCCGTGCACAAAGAGCGCCCCTTCTTCAAGGACCTGGTCGACTTCATGATCTCCGGTCCCGTGTTCGTGCAAGTGCTGGAAGGCGAAGACGCCATCCTGAAGAACCGCGACCTGATGGGCGCGACGGACCCCAAGAAGGCCGCCCCGGGCACCATCCGCGCTGACTTCGCCGACAGCATCGACGCCAACGCCGTGCACGGCTCCGACGCTCCGGAAACGGCCGCCGTCGAAGTGGCTTTCTTCTTCCCCGAAATCAACATCCACAGCCGTTGATTTCCCGGAATACGTTTTAGATATCTAGCTTTACCCAGGTCATGGAATCCGTCGAACGAATCAATCTGCTGGGGCTGGACGGCTCCGCCCTGTCCGAACTCGTCGGGCAGTGGGGCGGCAAGCCGTTTCGCGCCCGTCAGCTGCAGCGCTGGATGCACCAGCGCGGCGCCGATTCGTTCGACGCCATGACCGACCTGGCTCGCGACTTCCGCGGCCAGCTCGCATCGAATTGCCGCATCGAGGCCTTGCCCGTCAACATCGAGCAGCGCTCGACCGACGGCACGCGCAAGTGGCTGTTCGACGTGGGGCAGGGCAACGCCATCGAAACCGTCTTCATCCCTGAAGACGACCGCGGCACCCTGTGCATTTCCAGCCAGGCCGGCTGCGTGGTCAATTGCCGCTTCTGCTCGACCGGGCACCAGGGCTTCAACCGCAACCTGAAGACCAGCGAAATCATCGGCCAGCTGTGGTGGGCCAAGCGCGTGCTCGAAGCCGACATCGGCACGGCACGCCTGGAAGGCGCCCGCGCCACCGAAGACACCCGCGTCATCAGCAACGTGGTCATGATGGGCATGGGCGAACCCTTGCTCAACTACGATCAGGTCCTGCCGGCCCTGCGCCTGATGCTCGACGACAACGCCTATGGCCTGTCGCGCCGCCGTGTCACGGTGTCCACCTCGGGCGTGGTCCCCATGATGGACCGCCTCTCGCAAGACTGTCCGGTGGCACTGGCCGTATCGCTGCACGCGCCCAACGACGCGCTGCGCGACGAGCTCGTGCCGCTGAACAAGAAATACCCCCTGAAGGAGCTGCTGGCTGCGTGCGAGCGCTATCTGGCGTACGCCCCGCGCGACTTCATCACTTTCGAATACTGCATGCTGGACGGCATCAACGATACCGACCAGCACGCCAAAGAACTGATACACATTGCACGCCAGATTCGCTGCAAGCTCAATCTGATCCCGTTCAATCCCTTCCCCGCGTCCGGCCTGAAGCGCTCGCCTTCGGCACGGGTCAAGGTGTTTGCCCAGCGTCTGATGGACGCCGGCATCATCACGACCGTACGCAAGACCCGGGGTGACGATATCGATGCTGCTTGTGGTCAACTGGCGGGAGAAGTGCGCGACCGTACCCGAATCACTGAACGGAACGCCGCGCAGCGCCAGACCATACCAATTAAACAGGTGCATGCATGACGCAGGATTTCGCTTCTGCAGTTTCAGAGACGTCCACGGGCGCCGCAAGCGGCTCGGGCAATGTGGGTTCGGCGCTGCGTACGCTGCGCCAGTCCAAGGGTTGGTCGCTCGACGAAGTGTCCAGCCGCATCAAGTTTTCCACCAAGCAGATCGAGGCCCTTGAAAACGAGCAGTGGGCCGATCTGCCCACCGGCGTTTCGCTGCGCGGCCTGATCCGCAACTACGCCCGCCTGCTGGGCGCCGATGCCCAGGCCATCGTGGATTCGCTGGACCCCAAGGCCCGCGCCACCGGCCCCGTCAAGCTCAGCCCGGGCGCGCTGCATTCCGCGCATTCCATTCCCCAGTCCAGCGCCGACGACGACCGTTCGTCGTCGACCTCGTGGGGCTGGCTGATCGCCATCGTGCTGGTGCTTGCCGCCGGCGTCGCCTATGCCTTCTGGCAGGGCTGGCTGCCGCAGCACTGGCTCGCGTTCGACTGGCTTCCCAAGCTGTCCAAGTAATTACCGGTTCCGCCGATGCAAGATTCCTCTCTGCCTTGCCAGGATGCGCCGCCGCCCTCCGTGGGTGCGGCTTCCCGCCGACACACGCGTGCGGTGGCGGTCAAGTGGGGCGACCGTACGGTCATGGTGGGCGGCGATGCGCCCGTCGTGGTCCAGTCCATGACCAACACCGACACCGCCGACGCGATCGCCACGGCGATCCAGGTCAAGGAACTGGCGCTGGCCGGCTCCGAGCTGGTGCGCATCACGGTCAATACCCCCGAGGCGGCCAAGGAAGTCGTGGCCATCCGCGAACAGCTCGACCGCATGGGCGTCAACGTGCCCCTGGTCGGCGATTTCCATTACAACGGCCATAAGCTCCTGACGCAATTTCCGGAGTGCGCGCAGGCGTTGTCCAAGTACCGGATCAACCCGGGCAACATGGGCGGGGGCAAGCGTCGCGACGACAATTTCGCCCAGATGATCGAAGTGGCTTGCCGCTACGACAAACCGGTGCGCATCGGCGTCAACTGGGGCAGCCTCGATCACGAATTGATGGCCCGCAAGATGGACGAGAACAACCTGCGTGCCCAGCCCTGGGAAGCGCAGGCCGTCATGCGCGACGCGCTGGTCGTGTCCGCCATCAGCAACGCCCAGCGCGCCGAAGAGCTCGGCCTGCGCCGCGACGCCATCATCCTGTCCTGCAAGGTCAGCCACGTGCAGGACCTGATCGCGGTCTATCGCGACCTGTCGGCGCGCTGCGACTACCCGCTGCACCTGGGCCTGACCGAAGCCGGCATGGGCAGCAAGGGCATCGTGGCGTCCACCGCCGCGCTGGCCGTGCTGCTGCAGCAGGGTATCGGCGATACCATCCGCATCTCGCTCACGCCCGAACCCGGCGGCGACCGCAGCCGCGAAGCCGTCGTAGCCCAGGAAATCCTGCAGACCATGGGCCTGCGTGCGTTCACGCCCATGGTGGTGGCCTGCCCCGGTTGCGGCCGCACCAGCAGCACATTCTTCCAGGAACTGGCCGACAGCATCCAGTCCTACCTGCGCCGGCAGATGCCGGTATGGCGGGCGCAATACCCCGGCGTCGAAAGCATGAACGTCGCGGTCATGGGCTGTGTGGTCAACGGGCCTGGCGAAAGCCGCCACGCGGACATCGGCATCAGCCTGCCGGGCACCGGCGAGGTGCCGGCCGCGCCGGTATTCGTCGACGGCGAGCGCACGGTCACCCTGAAGGGCGACCATATCGCCGAAGAATTCCAGGCCATCGTTGAAGACTACGTCGCGCGTCGCTACGGCGCGCTCGCCTCTCATTAAAGAAAGGGTGTCGCCGCCAGCGCGCTTGCCAGCGCGTGATGCGGCATGATCAAGATGACTCAAGCTTTCCAGAAAGTCGCCGCCATCCGCGGCATGAATGACGTGCTGCCCGGGCCCAGCGCCCGCTGGGAGCAATTCGAGGAAATCGTGCGCGGCTGGCTGCGCGGCTACGGCTATCGCAATGTGCGTACGCCCGTGCTTGAGCATACGCGCCTGTTCACGCGCGGCATCGGTGAAGTGACGGACATCGTCGAAAAAGAGATGTACACGTTCACCGATGCGCTCAACGGCGAATCGCTCACCATGCGGCCTGAAATGACGGCCGGCATCGTGCGCGCCTCGATCGAGCACAACATGCTGTACGACCGCCCGCAGCGCGTCTACTCCATCGGCCCCGTGTTCCGCCACGAGCGCCCGCAGCGCGGCCGCTACCGCCAGTTTCACCAGATCGACGTCGAAGCCCTGGGTTTCGCCGGCCCTGACGTCGATGCAGAACTCATCGTCATGCTGGCTCGCCTGTGGAAGCTGCTGGGCCTGACCGACGTGCGCCTCGAACTCAATTCGCTGGGGCAGCCGGCCGAGCGCGCCGCGCACCGCGCCGCCTTGATCGCCCACCTGGAAAAGCACAGCGACATCCTCGACGAAGACGGCAAGCGCCGCCTGTACACGAATCCGCTGCGCGTGCTGGACACGAAGAATCCCGCCATGCAGGAAATGGCCGACAGCGCGCCGCGCCTGTTCGACTTCCTGGGCGAGGAATCCCGCGCGCACTTCGACGGCGTCTGCCAGCGCCTGACCGACGCCGGCATCGAATACCGCCTGAACCCGCGTCTGGTGCGCGGACTCGACTACTACAACCTGACCGTCTTCGAATGGGTCACCGACCGCCTGGGCTCCCAGGGCACGGTCTGCGGCGGCGGCCGCTACGACGGCCTGATCGAACTGCTGGGCGGCAAGGCTGCGCCCGCCGTCGGTTTCGCCATCGGCATGGAGCGCCTGCTTGATCTCTGGGAACAGAGCGTGCAGGTCGAAGCCCCGGCCGAATGCGACGTCTATGTGGTGCACCAGGGTGAAGACGCCCAGCGCCTGGCCGCCCGGGTCGGTGAAGACCTGCGCGATGCCGGCCTGTCGGTGGTCGTGCACGCCGGCTCGGCCAGCTTCAAGTCCCAATTCAAGCGCGCGGACGCCAGTGGCGCCCGGGTTGCGGTTATCCTTGGCGCCGATGAAGTGGCCTCGCAGACCGCCAGCGTCAAATACCTGCGCGCCGACGCCCAGGGCGACGCCGCGCAGCAGCAAGTCCCGTTGGCGGCCTTGGCCGAAGTATTGAATCACAAGGGTTAGGCATGGCATACGATCTCGAAGAACAGGAAAAACTCGACGCCATCAAGGCATGGTGGGCTCGTTACGGCACCCTGATGGTGTCGCTGCTGACGGCCGTGGTGGTGGCGTGGGGCGGCTGGTGGGGCTGGAAGGCCTATCAATCGCACCGTGCGAACCAGGCCATGGGCTACTTCGAAGCCCTGGAAGACGCGGCCCGCCTGGGCGGCGCCGATTCGTCCGTGCGCATCAAGGCGGCTGCGGCGACCTTGCGCGACCAATACGGTTCCACCGGTTACGCCGCCCGCGGCGCCCTGGTGGCGGCCCAGGCGCTGCAAGCCCAGAAAGACCTCGACGGCGCGCGCCAGCAGCTTGAGTGGTTGGCAGGGCAGGCCAAGAACCCGGCCATGCAGGCCGTGGCGCGCCTGCGCCTGGCGGGCCTGCTGCTCGACCAGAAGCAATACGATGGCGCCTTGGCGCAGTTGAACAACGCGCCGGCAGCCTTCGCGGCCTTGTTCGCCGACCGCCGCGGCGATATTCTCGCTGCGCAAGGCAAGCGCGACGAAGCGCGTGCCGCATGGCAAAGCGCCATCGATGGCCTGGGTACGGCAAATCCGCTGACCCAGGTTGTGCAACTGAAACTGGATGCCCTGAGCGGAGCCTGACTGTAATGCGTAAATTTGCCTTTGGCCGTACGTGGCGTGGCGCGGTTTGCCTGACGGGCCTGCTGGCCCTGGGTGGCTGCGGCCTGTTTTCCCATGACGACGGCCGCTACGACCCCGCTCCGCTGACCGAATACAAGGCCGGCATGTCCGTGCGCCAGGTCTGGTCCACGTCCATCGGCAGCGGTTCCGGCCTGGGCTTTGCGCCCACCGTGCTGAACAGCGCGATCTACGCCGCCACGCCCGACGGCTCGGTCGGCAAGTTCGACCTGCAAAGCGGCCGCCCCATCTGGAAGGCCCAGGCAGGCGTCAAGCTGACGGCCGGCGCCGGTAGCGACGGCACCACCACCGCCGTGGCTTCGCCCGACGGCGACGTGGTCGCCTTCGACGACACCGGCAAGGTCAAATGGAAGGTCCGCGCCACCAGCGACGTCAATATCTCGCCGGTGGTGGGTTATGGCATCGTCGTCGTGCGCAGCGGCGACTATCGCATCCAGGCCTTCGACGCCAACAATGGCGAGCGCCTCTGGAGCGTCCAGCGCCCCGGTCCGGCTCTGGCCTTGCGCAGCGTCGCGCAGATGGTCCTGGCCGAAGGCCTGGTCATCACCGGCCTGCCGGGCGGCAAGCTGATGGCCATCGCCTCGGATAGTGGTAACGTCCAATGGGAAGGCACCGTGGCCACCCCGCGCGGCGCCAGCGACCTCGAACGCCTGACCGACGTGGTCGGCGCGCCCCGCATTGCCGGCAACCTGCTTTGCGCGGTGGCCTACCAAGGGCGTATCGTGTGCTTTGACGTCACGGCCGGGGGCCGTCCGATCTGGGCCAAGGATTTCTCCAGCGTCTCCGGCATGACCCTGGATGAGCGCTTTGCCTACTCGGCCGACCAGAACAGCGTGGTCAACGCCTTCGCGCTGGATAACGGCGGCAACGTCTGGAAGCAGGCTGCGCTGAAAAACCGCCAACTGACGGCGCCTGCCGTGTTGGGCGGCGCGCTCGCGGTCGGCGACCTGGATGGTTACGTGCATTTCCTGTCGCGCAGCGACGGCAGCCTGATGGCGCGCCTGTCGGTTGGCGGCGGCGCCGTCGTGTCGCCGCCCCAGACGACTCCCCAAGGTGTGCTGGTCCAGACGGGCAATGGCAATCTCGTCCTGATCGGTACCAACTAAACCCTAAAGAACAAAGCCTTACACCGTGTCCTTCAAGCCTGTCGTTGCCCTGGTCGGTCGCCCCAATGTGGGTAAATCGACCCTTTTCAACCGCCTGACGCGATCGCGCGCCGCGCTGGTGGCCGATTTTTCCGGCCTGACCCGCGATCGCCACTATGGCGAGGGCAGGGTGGGCGATATCCCGTTCATCGCCATCGACACGGGCGGTTTCGAACCCGTCGCCAAGGACGGCATCCTGCTGGAAATGGCTCGCCAGACCCGGCAGGCCATCGCCGAGGCGGATGTGGTGGTGTTCCTGGTGGACGCCCGCGCGGGCCTGAACGCCCACGACCACGAAATCGCGACCTTGCTGCGCAAATCCGGCCAGCAGCGCGTGCTGTTGGCAGTGAACAAGGCCGAAGGCATGGGCCTGGGCCCAGCCATTTCCGAGTTCCACGAGCTGGGCCTGGGGCAACCCTATCCCATCTCGGCCGCGCACGGCGACGGCATCGTCGACCTGATCGAGCTCGCGCTCAAGGATCTGGCCGAACCGCCCGCCGAAGAAGAAGTCGCCGAAGAGGGCGAGCACGATCACCGCATCAAGCTGGCCATCGTGGGTCGCCCCAACGTCGGCAAGTCCACGCTCATCAACACCCTGATGGGCGAAGAGCGCGTCATTGCGTTCGACATGCCCGGCACCACCCGCGACGCCATCGAAATCGATTTCGACCGCGATGGCCGCCGCTACACGCTGATCGACACCGCCGGCCTGCGCAAGCGCGGCAAGGTGTTCGAAGCCGTCGAGAAGTTCTCGGTCATCAAGACGCTGCAGGCCATCGAGGCCAGCAACGTCGTGCTGCTCATGCTGGACGCGCAGACCGAGATTTCCGAGCAAGACGCCCACATCGCGGGCTTCGTGCTGGAAACCGGCCGTGCGGTGGTGGTCGCCGTCAACAAATGGGACGGCCTGGACGGCGAAGAAAAAGAACGCATCGAGCGCGAATTCCAGCGCAAGCTGCGCTTCCTGTCGTTTGCTCGCGTGCACACCATTTCGGCCTTGCGCGGGCAGGGCATCAAGCCGCTGCTGAAGTCCATCAATTCGGCCCACGCCGCAGCGTTTGCCAAGCTGTCCACGCCCAAGCTCACGCGCGAACTGCAGGCTGCCATCGAGCAGCAGCAGCCGCCCCGCAAGGGCATCTTCCGTCCCAAGATGCGCTATGCGCACCAGGGCGGGCAGAACCCGCCGCTGGTCGTCATCCACGGCAACGCGCTGGATGCCATTCCGGATTCCTATCGCCGCTACCTGGAAACCCGTTTCCGCAATGCGTTCGATCTGGCCGGCACGCCGCTGCGTATTGAATTCAAGTCCTCGCACAACCCCTACGCGCAGGAAGACTGACCCATGAGCCGTTTCTGGAGTCCCGTGGTCGGGACGCTCAGTCCGTATGTCCCGGGCGAGCAGCCCAAGCTTCAGAACCTGGTCAAGCTGAACACCAACGAGCATCCTTACGGGCCTTCGCCCAAGGTGCTCGAAGCGATCCGCGCGGCAAGCGACGACACCCTCAAGCTGTATCCGGACCCGTCTTCCGATCGCCTGCGCCAGGCGATCGCGACCACGGTCGGCGTGGAACCGTCCCGCGTGTTCGTGGGCAATGGTTCGGACGAAGTGCTGGCCCATGCCTTCCTGGCGCTGCTCAAGCACGAGCGTCCGCTGCGCTTCCCCGACATCAGCTACAGCTTCTATCCCGTCTATTGCGGCCTGTATGGCATTGCCTACGAGACCTTGCCGCTGACGGACGATTTCCGTATCGACGTCGAAGACTACCTGCCGGCGCGCCATGGCCAGGCAGGCGCGATCATTTTCCCCAACCCCAATGCCCCCACGGGTCGAGCGTTGACGGTCGCGGAAATCGAACGCATCGTGGCCGGCAACCCGGACGCCGTGGTGGTGGTGGACGAGGCCTATGTCGATTTCGGCGCCGAGTCCGTCATTGCCCTGACCACGCGCTACGACAACCTGCTGGTGGTCCAGACGCTGTCCAAGTCGCGCTCGCTGGCCGGTCTGCGGGTGGGCTTCGCCGTGGGCAGCCCCGAGCTCATCGACGGGCTGGAGCGGGTCAAGAACAGCTTCAATTCCTACCCCGTGGATCGCCTGGCCTCGGCCGGGGCGGTGGCGGCGCTTGAGGATACAGAGTATTTTGAGCAAACCCGCCAGGCCGTGATTCAGACTCGCGCACGGATGGCGGCGGGTCTGGCATCGCTGGGCTTCGAGGTGCTGCCGTCCAGCGCGAACTTCGTGTTCGCGCGGCATGCATCCCGGGACGCCGCGGAACTGGCCGCCGGGCTACGCGCACGCAGCATCATCGTGCGTCATTTCCGGCAGCCACGCATAGACCAGTTTCTACGTATTACAGTGGGCACCGATGAGCAGTGCGAACTGCTTCTGAAAGCGCTCGCCGAGGTCGTCTAAACCGCGGCCAGCAAGGCTTTTCCGGCGGAAAACTCTGGTGTCATCTTCGCTTCCGACACAAGTGGCACGGGCCGGGAAAACCCTGTAGAGTACATGTTTCGGCGTGCTCCACCAGTACACGGCGCGCCACCACTCAATAACAAACAAATGGAGCCTGGCCAATGAGCAATAAAGGGCAAACTCTGCAAGATCCGTTCCTGAACACCCTGCGCAAAGATCATGTGCCGGTGTCGATCTACTTGGTGAACGGCATCAAGCTTCAAGGGCAAATCGAATCTTTCGACCAGTACGTGGTGCTGCTGCGTAACACGGTCACGCAAATGGTCTACAAGCACGCCATTTCCACCGTTGTTCCCGCCCGCGCCGTGAATTTCCAGGTGGAAGTCCCTGCTGAGTAATCTCGCTCCTGAAGTACCTTTTATTGCCCGCCGGACGGTCGACGTCGGCGGGCATTTTCGCTTTGGCTCCAAAATGGTGCATGTATGCGCGCACTGATTATCAGCGTGGATCTCGGTGATCCCGACTTCACGGCCCACGCCGAGGAATTCGCCATGCTGGCGAAGGGGGCGGGCGCCGAAATCGTCGGCACCCTGACCGCTCGCCGCGACCGCCCCGACGCCAAGTTCTTCATCGGTTCCGGCAAGGCCGACGAGGGCGTCGGCATGGCCCAGGCGTTGCTCGCCGATATCGTGCTGTTCGATCAGCCCCTGTCGCCCGCCCAGCAGCGCAACCTGGAACGCCTGTTCAACCTGCGCGTGGTGGATCGCGTCGCGCTGATCCTCGATATCTTCGCGCTGCGCGCCAAGAGCCACGAAGGCAAGCTGCAGGTCGAACTGGCGCAATTGCAGCACTTGTCCACGCGCCTGACGCGCATGTGGAGCCACCTGGAACGTCAGCGCGGCGGCATCGGCATGCGCGGCCCCGGCGAATCCCAGCTCGAAATGGACCGCCGCATGATCGGCGCCAAGGTCAAGACGTTGCGCGAGCGCCTGGACCGGGTCGAACGCCAACGGGTCACGCAACGGCGCGCGCGCGCACGTGGCGGCGCCTTGTCGGTGTCATTGGTGGGCTACACCAACGCGGGCAAGTCGACCCTGTTCAATGCCTTGACCCGGGCTGACGCCTACGCGGCGGACCAGCTTTTCGCCACGCTGGACACCACCACGCGCCGCATCTGGATCGAAGGGGCAGGCAACGTCGTCGTATCGGATACCGTGGGATTCATCCGCGACCTGCCTCACGATCTGATCGCCGCTTTCCGCGCCACCCTGGAAGAAACCGTGCATGCCGACCTGCTGCTGCACGTGGTCGACGCGGCCAGTCCGCAGCGCGACGAACAGATTTTCGAGGTCAATAAAGTCCTGGCTGAAATCGGCGCTGCCAACGTTCCGACCATTCTGGTATACAACAAGATCGACCGGGCTGGTTTGGAACCCCGAGTGGAGCGCGACGCCCATGGTACGATTGCGCGAGTATTTGTAAGCGCCACCGAGCGCGCCGGTCTGGACGCGTTGCGCGGGGCAATGGCGGAGACCGGACAGATTGTGGGAAACAATGCCTCGAATTATCAAACTCTTCAATCTGAATGACCCCGGTTGGGGTCGTGGAAACAACAATGGCTCCGAGCCGCCGCCCAAGCGGCCTCAAGGCAACGGAGACGGTCCTCCAGACCTCGATGAGGTCTGGCGCGATTTCAATAATCGCATCGGATCGTTATTCGGCCGTAAGGGCGGGGGCGGCAATAATCGCCCGGGCGGCAATCGGGGCGGCATGACGCCGCCTTCGCCGCGTGGCGCACGCATCGGACTGGGAGTGATCGCCCTGGTCGCGGTCGGCATCTGGGCGGCCAGTGGCTTCTATATCGTCCAGGAAGGCCAGGTCGCCGTCGTCACTCAGTTCGGCAAGTACAAGAGCACGTCGCAGGCCGGTTTCCAATGGCGCCTGCCGTATCCCATCCAAAGCCACGAAATGGTCAACGTGTCGCAGCTGCGCACGTTCGAAGTCGGTTTCCGTGGCGGTTCGCGCAACAAGGTCCTGCCTGAAGCGCTGATGCTCACGACGGACGAGAACATCGTCGACATGCAGTTCGTCGTGCAGTATCGCCTGCGTGCGGATGGCGCACCCGACTACCTCTTCATGACCCGCGACCCGGACGACTCCGTGCGCCAGGCGTCTGAAACCGCCATGCGCGAAGTGGTCGGCAAGCAGTCCATGGACTTCGTCCTGTACGAAGGCCGTACGACCGTCGCTTCGCAGGTCCAGACGCTGATGCAGCAGATTCTCGACCGCTACCAGACCGGTGTGCAGGTCAGCACGGTCGCCATCCAGAACGTGCAGCCGCCCGAACAGGTGCAAGCCGCGTTCGACGACGCCGTCAAGGCGGGCCAGGATCGCGAGCGCCAGATCAACGAAGGCCAGGCCTACGCCAACCAGGTCGTGCCGCTGGCCAGCGGCCAGGCCTCGCGCATGACCGAGCAGGCCGAAGGCTACAAGGCCAAGGTCGTGGGCGATGCGCAAGGTAATACGTCGCGCTTCACCAGCATCCTGGGCGAATACGAGAAGTCGCCCGTCGTCATGCGCCAGCGCATGTACCTGGAGAGCATGCAGGACATCTTCACGCGCGCCAGCAAGGTCATGGTCGACACCAAGAGCAACAACAACATGCTGTATCTGCCCTTGGACAAGATCATGCATCTGGCGGCTCAAGACGCCAGCAAGTCCGCGGTAGGCAACCCCGGTTCGCCTGCATTGATCAGCCCGCCCGTCCAGCCGCCTCTGCGTGGCAATGCGGTGCCGGTGCCCCAGCCTTCCGGCAGCAGCAATAGCAACGCGCTGCCCCGCGACCGTACGTCGCGCTAACCCGGAGGAGTCCTGATCATGCAACGTCTTATGCCTATCCTGGTCGGCCTGCTCATCGTGCTGGCCGCCCTTTCTTCCTGCGTGTTCGTGGTGCGCGAGCGCGACTACGCCCTGGTGTTCTCGCTGGGTGAAGTGCGCAAGGTCATCAATGAACCCGGCCTGTACTTCAAGGCGCCGCCTCCGTTCCAGAACGTGGTGACGCTGGACAAGCGCATCCTCACCATCGAAACCAACGAAGCCGAGCGTATCCAGACTTCCGAAAAGAAGAACCTGCTGATCGACTCGTACGTCAAGTGGCGCATCGCGGACCCCCGCCTGTACTACGTGACCTTCGGCGGCAACGAGCGTGCGGCGCAAGAGCGCCTGCAAGCCCAGATCCGCGATGCCTTGAACGCCTCGGTCAACGTGCGCACCGTGCGCGACGTGGTGTCGACCGAACGCGACAAGATCATGGCCGAAATCCTGACCAACGTCGCCAAGCGCGCCGAGCCGTTGGGTGTGCAGATCGTCGATGTGCGCCTGCGCCGCATCGAGTTCGCGCCTGAGATCTCGGAATCGGTGTATCGCCGTATGGAAGCGGAGCGTACGCGCGTCGCCAACGAACTGCGTTCCATTGGCGCCGCCGAGGGCGAGAAGATCCGCGCCGAAGCCGACCGCCAACGCGAAGTGATCGTGGCCCAGGCCTATGCCAAGGCCCAGGGCATCATGGGTGAGGGCGACGCCGCCGCCGCTGCGATCTATGCGCAGGCCTATGGCAAGAACCCGCAGTTCTACACGTACTACAAGAGCCTGGAAGCCTACCGCGCTTCGTTCTCGAAGCCGGGTGACGTCCTGGTGGTCGACCCCAGCTCCAGCTTCTTCCAGTTCATGAAGGACCCGGCTGGCCAGGCCCTGGCGCCGGTCACCGTGCCGGCCGCGAAATAAGGCTTCACCGCCCGCGGCAACGCAAAAGCCCCTTGGTCAGCCAGGGGGCTTTTTTCTGGCGGATTGCGCAATAGGGGACGGTTTTCCGCCCTGGATACCCCGGCTGGCGCTCACGGCTGAACCATGTACAATACCGCGTAAGCTAGAAAACATTCCGCAGCGGCTGAGCGGGCTTACGCCCCCTCAGCCGCTTTTTCGTTTGGGCGACGCCCACGCATCTCTAGGCGTTATTCAGGTAAACATTCATGGGTAACTGGTTGCTGCCCGAGAGCCTTGCCGACGTACTTCCGGCAGAGGCCCGGCGCATCGAGGAATTGCGCCGCGAACTTCTCGATCTGTACCGTACTTACGGCTTCGAGCTGGTCGCGCCGCCCCTGGTCGAGTACATCGATTCATTGCTGTCCGGTACCGGCAGCGATCTGGATCTGCGTACCTGCAAGCTGGTCGATCAGCTGTCGGGCCGCACGTTGGGCGTACGCGCCGACATGACTCCCCAGGTGACGCGCATCGACGCACACTTGTTGAACCGCGCCGGCGTTACCCGCCTGTGCTATTGCGGCAACGTGCTGCATGCCCGCCCGGCGGACTTGCTGTCCAGCCGCGAGCTGCTGCAGATCGGCGCCGAAATCTACGGCCATGCCGGCTTTGAAGCCGACCTGGAAATCATTCAGCTGGTGCTGGAAACGGTCGCCATCGCCGGGGTGCGCAATCCCCGCCTGGATCTGTGCCATCCGGGCGTGCTGCGCGGCATCGTCGAATCGGATCCCGCTGCCACGGCCGTGTCCCAGGACATCATCCGCCTGATGCGCGAAAAAGACGTGCCGGGGCTGGTCGAGCTGGCAGAGCGCAAGCCCGGCATGCGGGCCGAAACGCTCAAGGCGCTGCAACTGCTGCCCAAGCTGTATGGCGGCCCCGAGGTGCTCAAGCAGGCGCGCCGCGACCTGCCTTTGCTGCCGGATGTGGCTGCCGCGCTGGATGCGCTGCAGGTGGTGGTAGATGCGATGCCCAACGTCGCGTTCGGTATCGACCTGGCCGACGTCAACGGCTATGGCTACCACTCGGGCGTGAAGTTTGCGCTGTACGCCGAGGGTTGGCGCGATGCGCTGGTGTCTGGCGGCCGCTACGACGATGTCAGCCGGGCGTTCGGGCGTGCGCGTCCGGCCACCGGCTTCAGTCTTGATTTACGCAAACTGGCGGCAGGTTTGCCGCCAGCGGAACGGGCGCGTGCAGTTCGCGCGCCCTGGGGGCAAGCCCCCGCCCTGACCGAGGCGGTTCGCCGCCTGCGCCGGTCGGGTGAGATTGTCGTTCAGGTATTGCCCGGTCACGAGCAGGATCAGGACGAATTCGTTTGCGATCGCGAGCTGGCGCTGCAAGACGGCGCCTGGACGGTCAGAACGCTGTGACTAACTCCCTCTCGGTAACGAGGGGGCCGCGGGGAGATTTCCGGATTTCCCGAGAAACTCGATATTGATTCGTAACATGAGCAAGAACGTAGTCGTAATCGGCACCCAGTGGGGTGACGAGGGCAAGGGCAAGATCGTTGACTGGCTGGCGGAATCCGTCCAGGGCGTGGTCCGCTTCCAGGGTGGCCACAATGCTGGCCATACGCTGTGGATCAATGGCAAGAAGACGATTCTTCGCCTGATTCCGTCCGGCATCATGCATCCCGGCGTCACGTGCTTCATCGGCAACGGTGTCGTGCTGTCTCCGGAAGCCCTGCTCAAGGAAATCGAAGAGCTCGAGGCCGCCGGCCTGGACGTGCGCTCGCGCCTGCGTATTTCCGAGATCTGCCCGCTGATCCTGCCGTACCACGTGGCCGTCGACAAGGCGCGCGAAGCGCGCAAGGGCGAAGGCAAGATCGGCACGACCGGCCGCGGTATCGGCCCGGCCTATGAAGACAAGGTCGCTCGCCGCGCGCTGCGCGTGCAGGACCTGTTCAACCCCGCGCTGTTCGACGAAAAGCTCGCCGAAGTGCTGGATTACCACAACTTCGTGCTGACCCAGTACCTGGGCGCCGAAGCCGTCTCGGCCAACGAAGTGCGCGATCAAGCCATGGCTCTGGCCCCGGCGATCGCCCCGATGGTCGCGGACGTTTCCAGCACGCTGTTCGCCATGCAACAGGAAGGCAAACGCCTGCTGTTCGAAGGCGCGCAAGGCGCATTGCTCGACGTCGACCACGGCACCTACCCCTTCGTCACCAGCAGCAACTGCGTTGCGGGCGCCGCTTCGGCGGGCGCGGGCGTGGGTCCCCAGTCGCTGGACTACGTCCTGGGCATCACCAAGGCTTACACGACGCGTGTCGGGTCGGGCCCGTTCCCCACGGAGCTGGTCGACGAAATCGGTACCCGCCTGGCCACCATCGGCAAGGAATTCGGTTCGGTCACCGGCCGTCCGCGTCGTTGCGGCTGGTTTGATGGCGCCGCCCTGAAGCGTTCGGTGCGCCTGAACGGCATCACCGGCCTGTGCATCACCAAGCTGGACGTGCTGGACGGCCTGGAAACCATCCAGCTGGGCGTCGGCTACCGCGTCAACGGCGAGTTCCGCGATGTGCTGCCCTACGGCGCCCACGCCGTGGCGCAAGCGCAACCGGTGCTGGAAGAGCTGCCGGGCTGGAGCGAATCGACCGTCGGCATCACCGAATACGACAAGCTGCCTGAAGCCGCCCGCCGTTACCTCGAGCGCGTGGCCGAAGTCTGCGGCGTGCCGATCGACCTGGTGTCCACCGGCCCCGACCGCAACGAAACCATTGTGCTGCGTCACCCCCTGAAGGGCTGACATCGGGTTATTATTCCCAAGGCCGCCGCCGGTCTCATACCGGCGGCGGCCTTTTCGTATTTTCACGCAGGAGATCCTTGCCTATGAGCGCGCCGACCAATGACGATAGCCATCTGTGGGTGACGTGGGACGACTACAACCGTTTGATCGAACGCCTGGCCTTGCAGGTGCATCAATCGGGTTGGGAGTTCGACAAGATTTTGTGCCTGGCGCGCGGCGGTATGCGTGTCGGCGACGTTATGTCCCGTATTTTTGATGTGCCGTTGGGCATTCTGGCGACCAGCAGCTACCGCGAAGCGGCCGGCACGAAGCAGGGCGACATGGATATTGCGCAGTTCATCACCATCACGCGCGGCACGTTGTCCGGGCGGGTGTTGCTGGTGGACGACATGGTCGATACCGGCAAGACGTTCATGAAGGTGTACGACCACCTGAAGAGCCAGTTCGCCGACATCACCGAATTGCGCAGCGCCGTGCTGTGGTGGAAGGGGCATTCCCAGGCGCAGCCCGACTATTACGTCGACAAGCTGCCGACCAACCCCTGGATCCACCAGCCGTTCGAAGACTACGATAGCCTGCGTCCGCATCAACTCGAGGCCTGGATCCGCAAAGGGTCGAAGGGTTGATGTGTTTCAGGGGACGGAATGCCTGGCAATGTATGGCGCCAGACCGTTCCCCTGGTAGTCAAAACGGCCATGACCATGCTAGAATCGCTGGTTATCGCTAAACCGAACTTGGCTTGTTACTCTTTGGGTAGTCTTTGGGTAACGGAAACAGCCAGCCAAAGTTAGCGCTGCAAGGCGTCTGGGGGCAGGGTTTGTCCCTGCCGGAATCCACACGAAACCATGCAGCGTTGCTGGCAAGCAAGCCAGGTTTGTCATCAACTTTTGTTACCCTACAAGCAGGCCAATCACTTTATGCCTATCGTTCGACTGAAGGAAAACGAACCGTTTGAAGCCGCTCTGCGCCGCTTCAAGCGCACCATCGAAAAGACCGGTTTGCTCACCGAGCTGCGTTCGCGCGAGTTCTACGAGAAGCCCACGGCCGAGCGCAAGCGCAAGCATGCCGCCGCTGTGAAGCGCCACTACAAGCGCATCCGTAGCCAACAACTGCCCCCGCGCCTGTATTGATCTTTGATTCCAGAATCTATTGATTCCAGAATCATTCATCCAGGAACTACTCGCCCGGGTCGACGTCGTCGACGTAGTCGGGCGGTATGTGCAGTTGCGAAAGGGTGGGGCCAACTTGCTTGGCCTATGCCCCTTTCATAACGAAAAAAGCCCGTCGTTCACTGTCAGCCCCACCAAGCAGTTCTATCACTGCTTCGGTTGCGGAGCGCATGGCAGCGCCATCACCTTCCTGATGGAACACACGGGCGCCAGTTTCCCCGAAGCCGTGCGTACGCTCTCGGCTTCGGCGGGAATGACGGTCCCCGAAGAAAATCGCAGCCCCCGCCAACAGCAGGAAACCGCGCGCCGCAAGGCCGAGGAGTCCCGCCATACGCAGGTGCTGGACGCCGCACAGGCCCACTATCTGAAGCAGTTGCGCGCATCGCCCGCGGCGATCCGCTATCTGAAGCAGCGTGGCCTGACTGGCGAAATCGCGGCACATTTTGGCTTGGGCTGGTCGGGTACCGACCGGCACGGGCTGTCCCAGGTTTTTCCCAATTACGAAGACCCCACCTTGGTGGAGTCCGGGCTCGTCATCGAATCCGAAGACGGGCGCCGCTACGATCGCTTCCGCGAACGGGTCATGTTCCCGATTCGCAATGCGCGCGGCAGCTTGATCGGTTTCGGCGGCCGCATCATCGGCAAAGGCGAGCCCAAGTATCTGAATTCGCCCGAAACCCCGCTGTTCTCCAAGGGCCAGGAGCTGTACGGCCTATGGGAAGCCCGCCAGGCGATTCGCCAGGAAGGGCAGATCATCGTGGTCGAAGGCTACATGGACGTGGTGGGCCTGGCGCAGCAGGGCATCGCCAACGCGGTGGCCACGCTGGGCACGGCCACCACGCCGGATCATGTCAAGAAGCTGCTGCGCTCCAGCGACAAGGTCATCTTCAGTTTTGACGGCGACGGCGCGGGCCGGCGTGCGGCGTGGCGCGCCCTGCAGGCTTGCCTGCCGGTGTTGCGCGACGATATCGCCATCCGATTCCTGTTCCTGCCGACCGAGCACGACCCGGATTCGTACGTCCGCGAGCTGGGGTCCGAGGCCTTCCGTGCGTGCCTGGGCGAGGCGGTGGCGTTGTCGCGCTTCCTGCTCGACGAATTGGCATCGCGGCACAACATGGACGAGGCCGAAGGCCGAGCCAGTTGCCTGCATGAAGCCAAGCCTTTGTTGGCGGCCATTCCCGAGTGTGCGTTGCGCGTGCAGATCGAACGCGAGATGGCCAAGCTGGTGCAACTGACGCCTGAAGAAATGGCGCAGGTGCTGGCGCAGCAGCCAGCCAAGCCTTTCGGTGCACCGGCCAAGCCGGCGGCCGGCGAGACGCATGCGGCCGCGCCGCAGCACGATGGCGGCCATCCGGACGCGGGCTACGATTTTGGCGGCCACGATTTTCATGACATCCCCGCCGACGACGGCGAATACGTCGATGTCGGCCAGTTTTCGTCGCCGGGCGGTGAGCCGGGTGGCGGGGGCAATTGGGGCGGCGGTTCCGGCAAGCAAGACTGGAAAGGCCAGGGCGACTGGAAAGGCAAGAGCGACTGGAAGGGCAAAGGCGACTGGAAAGGCGGCAAAGGCAACTGGAAGCGTCGCGACGACGTTGGCGGCTTCGAAGGCCGCCGCACCATGCCGTCACTGGCCAAGCGCTTGTTAGGACTGCTGCTTGCTCACCCCGAGCTGGTGGACTCCATGGGCGACCAGCAGCTTGAAGTCATCGACCATGGCCCCCATCTAGGATTGGTAAGGGACTTGATCATGCTGGCGCAATCCAGCGGGGCCCGCCATGTTGGAGCCTTGTTGGAAGCCGCCGAGCCGGATTCTGATCTGGCGACGGTGCTCAAGGGGCTGCGTGCCGACATCCTGTCTCAGGAAGATCTGCCTGATCCGCAGACCGAGTGGGACGACGCCCTGCGCAGGATCGAATTCGATTCGGCGAAGGCCGAAATGGCGAAATTGGCGGCCACGGGTTTGACGACGGATGAGCAGCGCAAGCGCTATCTGGAGCTGTCCAGCCGCATGGCGGTACTGAAAGGTGCCGGTGTGCGGTAAATGCGGTAAAATCAAGGGTTTTCCGCAGCAAACAGGCGTTGGTAGCAGGTTTTGCAGTACTGAATATCAGCTGAATCTGTTGGGAAGCCTCGGGCGTAGCTCGAGAGCAGAGAAAAGAGAGCAGGAAAAAATACGGCGAGCGGAATCTATTTCCGCCGCCGGAATCTAATAGTTATGCAGTTTGACGGGCAGGCAGGCTGAAGTATCCGCCAGCAGGTATTTGCCAGTAGTGATGGCAGTATTGCCGGCAGTAGTGTCGCCAGTGGCATCGCCAGTAGTTCGGGCGAGAGACCCGGACCCGTACCGGATGATCGGGAAAGTCCCAGGGCGGCGCAGCGGAAAAAAAGCGGACGTGCGCGTCAAATTTGTTACATAGTTAATTACTATAGCTGAGCGGTGAATTACGCAGTTCGGCGACGGGTATCCCCGTGTAGCGTTTGTGGTTTGGGTGCTGTGTCTATCTAGCTGCCAAGGGCAATGACCCGTTAGCAAGCACAGCCTATTTATAGGCAGACAGCCCCCCCAACGCCCGGGTTCCGCCGCCGGATGAGGCCATGCACGTCAAGCGCCCAGCCGGTATTGCACCGGAACGGCGCCAAGCGGGCTCGCAAGAGCTGGCGCTGCGAACAACGCAGCCGCAGGGCCTTAGCCGATTCACCAGTTTTACCCGTATTGACGCCGCAAAGGGCCTTTGCCCGGAGGCGGCGTTGTACGGTGCAACATGCCCAAACGGGTTGCGACGACCACGGAAGCGACTATGACCAAATCCACCGGCAAATCCTCCTCTGCAATTGATGCGACCGACACGCAGGCCACGACGGCCAAGCGTGTCGTCAGCATGGCGGCGGAAAAAGCGCCCGCCAAGACGGCGGTGAAGGTCGCCAAGCCTGCAGCCAAGACGGCCGCCAAGAAGGCGGCGGCGAAGACGGCAGCGGCAGACAAGCCCGAGAAGGTGACCAAGGCTCGCGCCAAGAAGGCCGAAGACAAGCTCGCCGACCTGGTCGGCAGCGCGCGTCCGGTCCCTAGCGGCCGCCGCCCGGGCCGCCCCGCCAAGAACGCGAACAACGATTCCGACGGTTTCGATGACGCGATGGACGGCGAAGGCGAAGTGTTGCCTGACCTGAAGCCGCCCAAGCGCGGTGGCAAGCGCGGCAAGGCAGATCCCAAGGATCTGATCGCCCGCGGCCCCGTCACGCCCGAAGAATACGAAGCCCGCCGCAACCGCCTGAAGCAGCTGATCAAGCTGGGCAAGGATCGCGGCTACCTGACGTACGGCGAAATCAACGACCACCTGCCCGACGACCTCGTCGACGCGGAAGCCATCGACGGCATCATCAGCACGTTCAGCGACATGGGCATCGCGGTCTACGACCAGGCGCCCGATGCCGAAACGCTGCTGATGAGCGAAAACGCGCCGGTCGCGTCCAACGACGATGACGTCGAAGACGAAGCCGAAGCCGCCCTGACCACCGTGGACTCCGATTTCGGCCGCACCACGGACCCCGTCCGCATGTACATGCGTGAAATGGGTTCGGTGGAACTGCTGACCCGCGAAGGCGAAATCGAAATCGCCAAGCGCATCGAAGACGGCCTGAAGCACATGGTCATGGCCATCTCGGCCTGCCCGACCACCATCAACGAAATCCTGGCGCACATCCTGCGCGTTCGTGATGGTCAAGCGCAGATCGACGAAGTGGTCGACGGCCTGGTCGATCCGGAAGACGGCGAAGAATACGCTGGCGCCGGCGTCACCGCCGACGAAGACGAAAGCGACGACGGCCCTGCCGGCGGCATGTCCAGCAAGCAGCTGGAAGACCTGCGCGTGAAGGCGCTGGCCAAGTTCGACGAGGTCAGCAAGCAGTTCGACAAGATGCGCCTGTCGTACGAGAAGGACGGCTACAAGTCGGACGTCTACGTGCGCGCCCAGGAATCGATCCAGAACGAGCTGATGGGCATCCGCTTCACCGCCAAGATGGTGGAAAAGCTGGCCGACACGCTGCGTAACCAGGTCGAAGAAGTGCGCCAGCTTGAACGCGCCGTCCTGCACACGTGTGTGGACCGTGCCGGCATGCCGCGCACGCACTTCATCAAGGTGTTCCCGGGCAACGAAACCAATCTGCAGTGGGTCGTGGACGAAGTGGCCGCTGGCCACCCGTACGCCGAAACACTCGAGCGCCAGATCCCCGCCGTTCAGGAACTGCAGCAAAAGCTGATCGACCTGCAAACGCGCGTCGTGCTGCCGCTCAAGGACCTGAAGGACGTCAACAAGCGCATGGCCACCGGCGAAGCCAAGGCTCGCAAGGCCAAGCGCGAAATGACCGAGGCCAACCTGCGTCTGGTGATCTCGATCGCCAAGAAGTACACGAACCGCGGCCTGCAGTTCCTGGACCTGATCCAGGAAGGCAACATCGGCCTGATGAAGGCGGTGGACAAGTTCGAGTACCGTCGTGGCTACAAGTTTTCGACGTATGCAACGTGGTGGATTCGCCAGGCGATCACCCGTTCCATCGCCGACCAGGCACGCACCATCCGTATTCCGGTCCACATGATCGAAACGATCAACAAGATGAACCGGATCAGCCGTCAGATTCTGCAGGAAACCGGCGCCGAGCCGGATCCCGCGACCCTGGCGCAGAAGATGGACATGCCCGAGGACAAGATCCGCAAGATCCTGAAGATCGCCAAGGAACCGATCTCCATGGAAACGCCGATCGGCGACGACGACGATTCGCATCTGGGCGACTTCATCGAAGACACCTCGACGCTGGCGCCTTCCGATGCCGCGCTGCATGGTTCCATGCGCGACGTGGTCAAGGAAGTGCTAGACTCTCTGACCCCGCGGGAAGCCAAGGTTCTGCGCATGCGTTTCGGTATCGAAATGAGCACCGACCAGACCCTGGAAGAAGTGGGCAAGCAGTTCGACGTCACGCGTGAGCGCATCCGCCAAATAGAGGCTAAAGCGCTGCGCAAGCTGCGTCACCCGAGCCGGGCCGACAAGCTGAAGAGCTTCCTGGAAGGGCAGTAAGTTTCCTGGGCCTCTAGCTCATGCCTGGTTAGAGCAGCGGACTCATAATCCGTTGGTGCCGAGTTCGACTCTCGGGGGGCCTACCAATCTCTCCTATGACAGCATAGGGGGCTGCGGTTAAACGACGTGTGTGACCTGTGCTACTGCGTCCGGCAGTGTGTCCGGCGCGATAGGGTTGTCACCCTCTGTCGATTTAATCGCAGCACTTGCGGGGACGCGGTTCAGTCCCCTGCAACCCACTGCATCCACCACCCCTGGTAATACCTACAGCCGGCGATTTCTTCGAAGCCGACAA
Organism: Achromobacter sp. DH1f; assembly: GCF_000633435.1. Taxonomy (NCBI): domain Bacteria; kingdom Pseudomonadati; phylum Pseudomonadota; class Betaproteobacteria; order Burkholderiales; family Alcaligenaceae; genus Achromobacter; species Achromobacter sp. DH1f. The sequence goes on from NZ_AYMF01000001.1 coordinate 103,548, forward strand.
CCATCATGCCTCGGTCAGAGCCGAAGGTCAGGAGTTGGGGTTCGAGCAAATCGGGGATGGCGCTCGGCACTGTGGCGCCGAACTTGGCCAAGGCCTCCATCGTCATACGCGGGACGTGTCGGTTCAGGCCTGTGTGGAGCATGGAGTACATCCGCACCACACCCACGACGGGCTGGCCTGGGTCATTGTCACGGCGGCGCTCGCCTAGGTGGTGCGTTCTGAGAACGCTGCACTGAAAGCGCATGGTCTTACTCGAAATACTGTATGGATATACAGTTTAATTGGTCCAAGGCCAAGCGCAATTCGGCCCCAATTTACAGGTCAGGTAATGGCCTCTGCGTCGCTGCGGTTCCCGTGCAGGTTGTCGAGTACCGCAGCCGCCTCAGCGCCGGTCGCTTCCGGCGAGAGGTGTGCGTACTTCTGGGTCATCAGCACATTCGCGTGACCGAGCAGCTTCGACACCTTTAGCAGCGAGACGCCGGCCTGTACCAACCGGGCCGCAAAGGTGTCCCGGAAGGTGTGGGGGGTCACTCTGTCGGCCTGTGGGTCGGCGTTCAGCCCGCACTTCTCGATGTGGTTTTGGATCGCGTCGGTCGCGTGCCCACGCGGGGCGTCCTTGCCCGCCCAGGTGCGCCCCTTGAGTGCAGGGAAGACGTAGGAATACCCAGTGCCCATCGCGGTCTTGCGGCGGCGGAGCATCGCCAGCGTCCGCTGCGGCAGGCGCAGCATGGATTCATTCTCGACCTTGGACCGGTACAGGGAAATCGTGCCTGCCTCCAAATCGATCTGTGTCCAACGAATCTGGGCGACCTCGTTGTATCGTGCCCCGGTGTCCAGGAGGAAGAGGGTGAGGTCGTAGGCGTCGCCAGCGGACCGGTCATTTGCTCTGCGCGTCGCCTCTGTGCCCAGACTGACCAGCAGAAGCCTCTCTTCGCTCGGCGTAAGCCAGCGCAACTTACCCTTTCGCTCCTTCATCTTGAGCGACGCGGCCTTGTTCCGCCCGTGCGAGAACACCAGCGGAGGGTTCGGCGTGACAACAGACAGCGATTTCGCATATCCGATCAGCGTCTGGATCAGGGACATTTCTCGGTTCACCGTGGCGGCAGTGACGCCTTCGGCCAGGCGGGCGGCTTTGAGCCGTACCAGATGCTCCTGGGACAAGTCCTCGACCGCGAGGTCCTTGGGCAGGCCGTAGCGCGAGCCTACGGTCAGCTGCCAAGCCCCATTTGCCTGCCGCAGTTCGTCCCCGAACAGCTTGCGTACGCGTGAGACGTTGTTGCGATGGTCGCGGTGAGTCAGTTCCGACACGGTGAGCCAGGACTGCCCCAGTGCATGCAGCGTCATGTGCTTGTGACCCAGCCGCTTCGCTTCCAGGTCTTCGCGCACCTGGGCACGTCGGCGGACCTCCCAGGCTTGAGCTTCAATTTTCGACGCGCAGCCCGTGGATTCCCGGACAGTCACGCCTTCGAGGGTGAACTTGCATTGCCAGATGCTAGATCGGGCGCGTTTAAAGACGGCCATAGGCATCGCCTCCTGTGGAGAGTAAGGGCGTGTAGAAGCAGGCCCGCAGGTCTACGAGAAGTAGGGCGGGCTGGAGCAGCTGTGAGTAAATTGGGCGCCCCGGCCAGAGCCGGACGGGGCTGGGGGCGCTAGACGCGGCCCCCGCAGGTGGCGGCCACTTCGCGGAACCACGAGGTGACGGCTTCGTTCGTGTAGTCTTCCCAGCGGAGTACCAGGAGACGGCGGGAGTTCCAGTCGTTCGCCTCGAATGCCTCGGGCGCGTAATTCAGGACCAGCGTGTAGCCATCGGTGAGAGTCAGGCCCAGCCAGGGGTAGCCTTCGTCGTCCGTGCCGTCTTCGATGTCTACGGACGGATGGGCTAACGCGATGTCAGCGGCCCCCCTTTGCGCCAACACGCGCCGAGCGGCGCATGAGGACGGGTTCGGGTCTTGGGAGGTTTTCAACTGCATAAGGGTCCTTACCAAAAAGAGCCGTATACAAGAACGGCTCAGTGAAATAGAGGTATTTTTCTGCGACCTTTTTAGGGGTCACGCGGATTGCTTCCGCCCACCTGTGGAGTTCCCCAGGTGGGAGAGCCGAAGCGCCACGTTCGATCTGACTTATCGTCGTTGGATAGGCGTAATCGAGCAGTGAAGCTAAGTCCAGTTGCGTCAATCCAGCGGCTTCGCGGGACTCCTTGAGCCATGCGCCGAAACGCTTGCGCATGATCTTGGAAGTGTTGGAGACGGGTACGGACATAGTGGAGCCTTATGTGAGTTAGTCGGGATGCGCGTGGGCAACCCGGCCGATAGCATAACCAAAATAATTAGGTCGTGCTACAGCACGGGTCACCCGCGAGCATAAAGCAAAGCTCCCTGGGCGGGAGCGACTAGCAGGCACTAAGGGCGCTCTGGGGAGTCCCAAGCGTTTGGGGACTCGCCGGAAGGTCCTAGGGGGCCTAACGAATTGAGCGGGCGCACTCCTGGACGGAAGTAGCTTACCCGGAAATTACTGGATATGTACACAGTAGTTTACTAAAGCGCGACATGGTGTATTCCAGGGAATAACGGGATATTCCGTGTATCTCTATGAATACTTAGAGAGGTCCTGGCCTCTACCTCTGTCGATTTAATCGTCTACGGGACTTGGGCCGGCGGGGAGGCGTGGTGATTCGGAATGAATCGCCGCAGCCCCAGGGCGTCCGGGCGGAGGGTGACGGCCTTGCCGCAACACGGGCAGGCTACGCGGCCCTGCACATCGGGCCGCGCCGTGCCAGAGTGGGTGTAGAAGTCGCGGCCACTGGCGGGGCACTTCAGGTCCGGGATGATCAGCATTCGTCATCCCCCGCACAGTTCTGTCATGTGCGCGTCGAACACCTCCTTGAACAATCGGGCCTGCGCCTCGTCGTCTACGCGGTAGGGGTAGCTGCGGCTGGGCATGACGGCTACCCAATACCCCTCGCGGTGTTCAACAGTCGCCACGGGCGGCGGGGCCATGTCGTCGTCCCGGTACATGAATTCGATGTTGGCGGCTTCGCGGGCCGCCTCGATGACACGAGCGTCGGAGAGCTTGGTCATGGTCTCCCCCTTACAGGCCGCGCGGGCCGGAGATGGCCGCGAGCATGACGAGACCCAGGCCGATCCAAAGGACGGCCAGCATTACGCTTTGCATAGAAGCTCCTTACGGGCAGGTAGAATTCGCTTCGAGGTGAAGCACGGAGAAAAAGGAATGTGGAAAACAGCAGCAGCGGGCGCGGTGGCCCTGGTGATCGCCGGCAGCGCTCAGGCCGCCGTGTTCGATATGACGCAGGCGGACTACGCGATATGCGACAAGGTGGCGGCGGCGGCCAAGGCCATCGTCAGCGCCCGGCAACACGGGGTCCCTTTGGTGGACCTCATGGGGTTGGGCGGGATAGTCAGCCCCAGCTACACCGAAGAGTGGCAAGTGATGTTGCAGGTCGCCTACGACGCCCCAATAGCGTCGACAGCTGAAGGGCGGGCAAAGGCGCCTAACGCGCTTGCTAAGTCGCTCTACGACGCATGCCGGGAAAACGTCGCAAAGGCCCACCAGGGCAAGTAAGCGCGGCCCTGCGTGTGCCTACGACCCAACAGCGACCGCCAAAGCCCGGCCTACGCGGCAAGGGCTTTAGCTGGCGCTGTTAGAAGCCTTGCTTCTGTAGTTCCGCGACGAGGCAGCGCGATGCCCGGTCTTGCAGGTGTTCGGGGAGTTCGGCGCGAATCTCGTTCAAGGCCTGCGCGGCGGCGGCCATCTTGGCAAGGTCTGCGCGAAGACCCTTGCAGACCTTGCGTTCGCCACTCGCGGCAAAGGTGGCGTACATGTTCGCCCACTCGCCCCAGGTCGGGGTTACGTCGATGGTGTTCATTGGGCGGCCTCTTCAAGCGCGGTATCCATGTCGTCCAGGCTGGACAGAAGGTCGTCCAGGTCGCTGTACACGCCGTCCAGCTGGTCGATTGCGTCCTGCGACCGTTGCCCACGTTCGCCCTCTTGCGGCGATTCGGGCATGTTGTCGAAGGCGTCCTGTTCGTCGTCCTTGACGGACTCCACGTCATCGCGGACAGCTTCGAGTTGGGGCCGGAGTTCACCCAGCACTTCACGGATGATGGCGATTTGCTTGCGGCGTGCGTCGTTCATTGGTTGATCCTTGCGGTACAGGGCAACAGCGCCCGTCAAAGCCCCGCCTACGCGGCAAGGGCTTTAGCTGGTGCTGTCAGTGATACGCGGCCTCGTCGGCGCGGTCGTAGGCGTCTTGCAGCGCTTCATAGGGCACGTTGAACGCACACGATGAGCGCCAGCAGGCGACGGGGAACTCTTCGCCCGCTTCGATGCGCCGGATGAGGTTGGATAGGGCGGCTTCGAGCCGGGATTCATCCAGGCGCTGGCCTGCGGTGCGGCGGGTCATTCCGACACCTCCACGCGGAAGACACGCGGCCATTGGTCCACGGGCGTATCGGTGCTGGCGACGTAAAAGCCCCCACTGATGTTCTGGACGCTCAGGCGGTGCTTACCTCCCCAGCCATCCGGCGCGACGGCTACGATGGTTTCAGCGCCCATTTGCGGCAGGGGATAAGCCCCGCAGAGGGATGCGGCAGTCTTGCGGGATACGCGGCGCATCCAGGCCGGGCCGTAGCTCCAATGGGCGTCGGCAGGCGGCAGGCCGGTTTGCTTGATTCGGGTAGTGCTCATTCGTGTCACCTTGCGGGTAACGGTCAATAGCGACCGACTTAGCCCGGCCTACGCGGCAAGGGCTAAAGCTGTAGCTATCAGAGGTTGGCGATGCGCAGGACTTCCCGGGACACCGGGCAACCCTGGCGAGCGCTACGCCGGATCGCGTGGACCCGGTAGCGCGTGGATATCCAGCGACACGCCGCGCCTAGGGCTATGACGGCCAGGGCGGCGGCGGGAAGGGCTAGGACGGCAAGGGGCGTCATGCGCAGCTCCCTTGCCGTATGCGTGCGTTCAGGGCTTGCAGGTAGTCCAGAGCAGGCGCCGCGTAAGCCTTCGCGGGGTCCAGGCGTGCCACGGTGCGGGCCTCGAAGGTCTCAAAGACCGCCTTACCATCGGCGCGACGGATGACAACCCAAGACCCGCAGCGCGGCGGCAGCGGTGGCACAGGCGCGGCGCTCATGCGGCCACCTGACGCGGGGCGAACTCGCCGCCGTCCACGCTATGCGCCGCGACACCAGGGCCGGAGATGTATCGCCCTGGTCCCCAATTCACCGCCCAATTCCAATACTCCCCGGCCGGACACTTGACGACCAGGGACCCGTCTTCCCGCACCCGGATCAAGGTGCAGTCGCCGCGCTCCGAATGCGTGAGCGTGTCGCCTATGGACAGCCTCCCTTCGGTGTGCAGCTTTTTCATTGTGATAGTGCTCATGGTGTCCCCATGTGAAGCGGACAACAGCGTCCGACATAGCCCACGGTGGCGCGGGCTATAGCTGAAACTGTCAGGGGTGACTCGTGCTACTACAGGCCGCGCAAAGCTGCGCGGATAGTGGTGAAGCTGTACGGCGCATCATCGGGCGTTTTGGTGACCCCCATGTCTTGCAGGGACGCCAGCATTTCCCGTGCGGCTTCGTCTTTCGTGCTGGAACGGCGTATGTAGTCGCGGGCCATGTGATACAGCCCTTCGTCGTTACCGATCCACAGTGACACGTTCCAGTGGTTCCAATTCTTGTGGCCTTGATAGGTGCGGGAAGTCATGATGTTTCCTTGTCAGGTTGGATTGACGGGCAGCACTCAACGAATGCCGCCTGAGAATCCACCTATCCGGATGCTTCCCTGGACGCACTCGGAATGAATGCGCCTAGGGAAACACCCGGCGCTAACCGCGTATGTACACGGAGTTAACGTAGGTGAAACATGCTAGTTTTGGTTGTTAAAGAGCGGGGTAAAGCGGGCCTTGCTGGACTGATCGTTACTAGTGCCGTGCCGTTGGCTAAAGGCCGTTCGCTGCATCAGTGAGACTAATAGTAGCATGAATTGATTAGTGTTTGTCAAGCTACTTTTGAAATCCGATGGCGACAAGGCAACAGGACCGGCCCACGCTCACCACGTATCCAGGGGTGGGTATAGGACAGCACAGGACGCACCAGGACGGCCCCACGCTCACCACGTATAGGCAAGGATCAGCCCACGCTCACCACGACGTATAGGACGCCATAGCGGCAGGATGCGCGGGGAGTCGCCACGGGCACCAGGACGGCCCAGCGATGCGCCGGGACTCGCCGGGTTCATTGGGTGCGCCGGGTGTCCCGGGAGCGCTGGGTGTCGCTTGTCTTGAGGGCGAAGAAAAAAAACAGTGGCTGACAGATGCGCCCGCCTGCTCAAACAAGCGGTCAGGCCAGCCACCAAGGCGACCAGGACACGCAGGGAATCCCCGCGCACCCCATGATTCCCACGGCGGACGGATTCGTAATCCGATAGGGGCAAGCCATTCCCCATAGGGAAGGTGACGCGCTGGGGGTGCTGGTGCGTCCTGTAAGTGCGCCTGACGGTGGGACGCACCGGGCCGCCCCGTGCTACCTGGGCGACGTATTCGGCCCAGGCAACGAGGGGTGCCCCCACGGGGGGATTTTCCCCCGCGGCGGCTCGAAGACTGGCCACGCATTTTTGGGAGATTTTTAAGCCGGGGAATCCCAGGATTCCCCATGCCCACCAGGACGCCCTTGGAGCCGTGATGGCGGGGTGAGATGAATCACCGTAGCCACCAGAACTCCAAGGGCGTCCTGGCGCTTCCTAAAGCGTCACACGGAACACCTCGACCGCCTCACCGTCCTCGTCCTCATCGACGGACCAGATAGTCCCGCGAGGGGACGAGCCGATCCGCTCATGAGCGCGAAGATATCGCTCGATCTCTTCGTCCTGCCAGGCCGCTTCCATGTCCTGGACTGCCTGGGCGACATCTTGCGCCAGCACCTTCTGGAGGTGGGAGACGGCGCCCGCCAGGGCATCGACGCGGTCGTCGTGCGTCAGAGACCCGCGCTCGCGGGAGATGTGCGTCAGCTGGTAGCACAGCACCTCATCCCTCGCCACGCTTTCGTTGAAAACGAGGCGGTGCGTGGTCATGACCGGCTCCAAGGTGTCGATGATGCGGACTTCTTTCTGTGCCCGTGCCCATTCAGCCTCGACCACCGAACAGCCTGCGGTCTCGCCAGGTTTCGCCGCCGGCCATTGCTTCGCCAGGATCGGCTGGAAGGCATTGATCCAGACGCCGCCAGCAAAGTTCGGCTCGACTACGATCTCGTGGACGTTCTGGTTCTTGGCAGCGACTGCCAGGCGAACCATAGCCTCGGCTGGGTCACCGGCGAACCCGTCGACATCGACGACGTACATAAGGCCGTTCAGGACCTTCACGATGGCCCAGGCGGTCTCGTCCTTTCCGCGACCGCTGGGGTCCACGAACATCACGGCCTGCTCAAAGCTGGCCCACTCGGGGTCAACGAAGAGCGGACCCAGCCAATGGTCCCCGGAGAACCCGGCGACCGGAAGGTCGTCCCGGCGGTTCTTCGACTGCGAGTCCGGCCCCCACACGACAGCGCGGGGCGCCTTGGGGTTCTTGGACGAAGTGTCGATGTGCATGACGACCAGGTCGCGCAGCTTCAGCGGATACCGCTCTGCATCGCTGAGGGAGGTGTCCAGCTGAAACTGGAGGGCGAAATACGCCCGCCCCTTTGACTCCCGATTCAGAAGCTCGAACTCGGTGAAGCGTTCGGCGTCCGTGGGCTTCCAGGCCAGCAGCGGGTCCAGGTCTACCTGGCGTGCGCGGGGGCACAGGCAGTCCAGGACCTGGCCGCCTTCTCGGGTCACGCGGTAAGAGTCGCGCTTCTCTGCGGTGGGGTAGCGGGCAGGGAGAATCCAGCCCATGTAGCCCATCGACTTGATCAGCTTCGTGTAGATCGACTCTTCAGTCTGGGGCGTGCCCAGCATGATCACGTCGGCGCCGCCGGTCACCTTGATTGCGGAGAACTCGTTGGTCTTGTACAGCAGGCGCTCGCGGGACTCGACGGTCCTGGAGTTGTCCGTGACCTCGATGTCGTCCGCGACGATCAGCGTGGCCCGGGAGCCGGTGATCTGTCCGGTGATACCCACCGCCTTCACCGAGGGCGACTGGGAGATGCTGGCGCCATCGACGTCGAAGGCGTAGGCTGTGTCGCGCTGGTCGTCCCGGGACCGCAGATGGGCGAAGAGAGGCATGGTGTTCAGGAGCGTCTTCGTCATGGAGACGAACTCCTTGGCCTTCGTGCCCGAGGCAGAGACCACTAGGACCTTCTCTTCGTAGGGGCGGCGCAGCAGGCGCCACAGGACATAGCCCGAGGTGAGGTAAGACTTGCCGATGCCCCGGAAAGCTTCCAGGACATCTTCGCGGAACACATGAGGCTCGGCGAGTCTCACGCATCCCGTGCGATCTGGCTCTGCCGTCTCCGGCCCGAACCACTCGAAGTAGGTGCCGTCTTCCCGCTGGCCGTAGCCAGCCCAGCCGTGCTGTAGGAAGTAGGCAATATCGAACTGCGCAGGTGTCGGGGAGGGGAGGGCCAGATGCTCCCAGATGATGTATGCGAGGTTGCGGAAGTCGCTCTTGATGGGGTCGTCGGGATACTCCCACCACCAGGGGGACGTCCGCCCCGTCACTGCACCCGCTGGTTAGCGAAGGGCAGCTTCTTGCCCGCTGGCGAGTTCATGAAGGATTCCATGAGTGCCGTAGGTTTGCCCTGTTGCGGGGGCTTACCCTTGCCGTCCCCTGGCTTCTCCAGGTCCTTGAGGTAGGCCCGGACCACGGAGAGGAACGACGCCTCGGGGGCGCCCAGTAGGACCACCCCATCCGCATCAGTGATTGCCCCGTCCTTGTTGGTGAGGGGCTGACCATTCAGGCCCTTGATAAGAGCGGCCTCGAAGGCCGCCCGAATCAGGGTTTCGTTACTCAGTTGCTCGTCGGTCATATCCGTTTGAGGTTGCCGGACAGCGCCTAGCTGCCCGATGCTTTGGCTTGAATCAGGCGCTCCAGGAACTGCTCGCCCAGCACGGCGGAGGCCGAAGCCAGACCGACCACGGCGAGCATGGAGACCCCCGGGATGAACGCCAGGATGGAGCCGGCGGCGATAGCGAGGCCAGCGCTGACGATGGAGCGACCAACTGCCAGGCGCCAGCAGAACTTCTCGTTCGACACCAGCATCTTGCCGATGGCAATCACGACCCCAAGAAGTGCCAGGACACCCAGCGACTTCCAGAGATTCAGGTCATCGCTCATTGGTTATTCCTTCGCCTCGGGCTTCTTGGCGCGGGGCTTGGGGAGTTCGGCAGGCTTGGTGCCCACAGGGGGCCACGGGGAGCCGACACCCGAGGGGGCCAGGGCGGCGAGTTCCGCCTTGAGGTCTTCGGCCTGGCCGGAATGGACCTCGACGCCATGGGCGCTGGGGTGTTCGTTGCCAAACACCAGTCCCGTGATTTGGCCGTTGTGGGCGAAGATTCGGAAGAGAGTGGTCATGCGATATCTCAGAGTGAGGGTTGTGAGGCGCTAGGCCTTCAGGGATTCTGCAAAGAGGAAGAGGGAGTCCAGCCCTTCGCCGGGCAGGCCCAGCACGTCAGCCACCGCGTTCAGCATCGCGCCTCTGCGCTCGAACACCTGTAGCTCGTCCCAGGCGCGGCGGTAATAGGCCGGGGTGGCCGGCTCGGCCAATAGTGATTCGAACGCATCAAAGAGCGTCCAGTCCGGCCGCCCTTCTTTCAAGAACGGCGTCAAGCGCATAGCCTCTCGGACTTGGTAGCGGGACACCGCGTCGGGCGCAGCGGTGGGCGCCGGGGCGGTCGGGTCGTGCGCAGCAACGACAGCCTCGACTGCGGCACGGTTCTCAGGAGACAACGCTGCATTCAGCGTCATGGTCCCATCCAGATGGACGACATCCCCGAAATTGACGCCGTCCGGATTCCATGAGATCGGCAAGCCCCAAAGACCAGCAGCGGCAAGTTCGGATGGGAAAGACGGTCCAATGATATTCATCGTTTGTTGCTCAAGAAATAACCAGCGGTTAGATAGGCGGTCCCACTCCCCCCAGAACTCAAGCGGGGTTCAATGTAGTGAAAACCTTCAGCCAAGCCGGCCCTTACGACATACATACCGGCCGAGACAGCTCCGCCGGCAGTCGGGATCGTGCCGTAAGTCGCGACATCGGCTACACCATCCAGGAAGACCACCAGAGAAGGCGCAATCCCCGCTGTATCACTGGTAATCACCCCAGCTGTGCCGAAATCCAAGGACTCGCCGGCCCACACCCACGTATTTACAGCAGGCGCCACCGACACCGGGGAGGTTGAGGACGTCCCCGCGAGATAAGCGGACCCGCGCCCGACATTGCTGTAACGGTTAAACCAAGAAGCCACTCCTGGAAGGACGCCATCGAACTGAAACTGCCCCGACGCATTCTTGAATGCCACGCCAACAAGTGTCCGCGTGGGATCGCCCGATTTGATTTCAACCCCATTGGTATGACGGGCATGGTTGGTGGTAACGCCCTCCAACGCGATCCCCCCGCTCCCGTTGTCCTTCGCGTAGACATAATTCGCCATCCCGTTGGCGCCGGTCACAGCAGCGATCGGAAGCGCGATGCCCGCCTGATCGATACGATATTGTTTGTCATTGATGACTAGGCCGTCGCCGTTGTAGGGCATTAGTCGGCATTCTGTGGCGTTCACGTATACAAAGCGGCATTGCCCGTGTGCAACTGGCCGTGCCCGCAACGATTGAACCGCGGAGTTCAACACCGCGTAGTCGCTGGCCAGTTGTGCCGCGTCGGCACTGCCCGGGTTGACCACGGCGCCGAATGCCTGGATCGTCCAGACACCAGAGACGTTTGAAGGGCGAGTCTCGGCAGCAGTGCGGGCCACCAGCGACGCATCGAAGGTGTAGCTTTCGAGGTAATCGCTGTAGCCGCCCCGTGTCTCAGAAGTGATCACCCGCCCAGCCCCTGGGCCGAGGTTGTAGCGCAGTAGACCAGACACTTGCCGGGCAGGGTCCATCGCTAGACGGCCCACTAGTGCGCCCCAGCCGATGTCGAACGTTCCGTTGATGTTCTGGAGTGCATCGCGTTGAATTAAGCCATTCGTGCCAGAGGACAGCGCACCGTCCCCCCGCAGGAACAGCGCCCCGCTAGATCCTGAAGCCCTCCCGTTGTAGTCCGGCAGTCGAATGGTGGTCGCGCCGTCGCCCAAGGAGTAGCAGCCCCTTTTCAGTGGGTCTGCCTGCCAATCGGATTCGGCCACGACCGGTACTTTCCCTGCGATCACCATCTGCGCAAGGTCTGGGTAAGTTGCGCGGTTGACAGTCTGCCCATCGGCCGGGACGCGCCCGGCTGGCAGGGACGAGCGCAGCGGCCACCAAGCGACCGAGCCTACTGCGTTGCCCACGCGCTTAGCCAGGATGACGGCTTCACTGGCCTCGGCTACGGCGGCTTCGGAGTTGGTCACTGCGCTTGCTGATTCAGTTTGAGCTTGCCTTGCCTTGACATCACTAGCCTCGGCTTTGACCGTAGCGTCCTGCGACGCGGCGAGGGCCTGTGTGGCCTTGCCGTCAATCCCTTCTGCTACCTGGACCGCATGGGTCGCGCTGTCCTTTGCGTCTTGGGCAATGCCCCGGACCTCTTCGGCCGTCTGGTTAGCGGTTGCAGCCGCCGAGATAGCTTGCTGCGCAGCGGCCCCTGCTGCGCTATTTGCGGCGCCGGCTTCGTCCCGGGATGTGCTGGCGGAGGCCGCGGCGCTCACAGCGGCAGCGGCGCTGCCCTCAGCGTCGGATTTCGCGGAAAGCGCTAGGGCTGCATCGGCCTTGGCACTTGTGGCGTCATTCGTCGCGCTCTGTGCTGCCGACACCGCCCGGCTCGCAGCGGCTTGTGCCGTCGCCGCGGCTTCAGGGATGTCCTGATAAATCGCCACGAGATCGGCGATCTGCTGGGCCAGCTGCTTGAGTTGTGCCGTAGTCGGCGCGATTTCCCAGGAATCGCCGCTGTATCCAGCGCCTCCATAGGGACGGGCGAGTTTGAGCTTGCTGTCCGAGACGACTTCCGCGACCTCGTACATATCCATTACCGGCCCGATGAGCATGTCACCGTTCCGCACGTTCGCAAGGAACGCGGTGCCTGCACCGGCAACCTCTACCGACCCGTTCGTGAGGGTGAGCGTCCCGGTGCGATACCAGCTTGCAGCCATTACTGCTCCTATAAATTGTCGGTCGAGATGACCATGAATCTGTTGTCCACACCGTTGTTGCCGATGTAGGTCCAACCGCTTGGCGCCCCGACGCCTGACCCGGAATAGGGGCCGGCCGCATTGGCGGCGATTGGGCTGTTTGTGCTGTAGGTCATGTTGCCCGAGATGGCCGCAATGCCTAGGGTAGAAATAATGAACATCATGTAGTCCGGTGACCCCAAAGCACCGGCCGGAAGGTATTCAATACGGCGCTCAATTCCGGCGTATGTCTGCCATGGGATCAGGGCGACCCCTTGGGCGCTCCAGGCCACCGGACCACCTGTGCCGTCGTGCGTGCCCAGGACGTTCATCACAGCCCGGCCCGTGTCGTAGATCATGGTCTCGTTCTCATCGAAGAGTTGCATGCCATAGTTGAGACCCGAGGGGACGTGACGAGAGAAGACCCAGTAGTCGATGGGGGTCCGCCCTCCCGTCACGATCATCGTCACGGTGTTGCCGTTGCGGCCGAAAACGTTTCCGTACTGGCCCCCGGCAGGGCGGAAAGCCAGTATCTCGTTGGGCATTACCCCGATGTACGCGAAGCTCGTGTTGGTTTGTGTGGCGCCGTACTCGGCCTCGCTGACTACCGTACCTTTTCGGAGCAGCGTGATATGAGGGCTGGAACCATCAATTTGTACCTGGCCCTCATCGCCAAAAACTTGAAGTCCCGCCGGCATCTAACGGACGCCGAAGTAGACGTTGCAGGTGTTGGACTCCCCCATCGGTGGGGGGGCCGGTCTCGTGACAGTCATGGAGTTTCCTGAGAAGGTGATCCGAGGGGCGGTCATCTGGGGGATTACGTCGTAGGGGCCAAATGCGTTGGAGACCCCCTCAAATACATAGAACCCGAAGGGGATGCCGGTTAGCAGCCGGTCGTCGTAATAGGTGTAGGTCCCTAAGCCTGGCTGCACGACGCCCAGCATTCGGGAGACGCGGTAGTTGGTGTCGAATGTGATCCGCCCGTTCTCGTCAAAGACTTGGAGACCTGCGGGCATTACCAAATCCCCGAACGCATGCGCAGCCTGTTGTTCTCGTCATAGACCAGCGTTGTGGACCCACTGATCACCGTCCGCAGCCCGTTCGGGTTGCCGCTCACGAAGGTCCCTAGGTTCGCGGAGATCGCGGATAGCGATGGGGTGGAGATGCCACCAGGAGTGATCAGGGTGCGCAGGCCACCCGGCGTGTACGGCGACAACCGAGTGGCCGACGCCGACGTCTCTGCAACAAGCGGACGAGTGACAAATAGCCAGCTATCCGCAGTCCCCGCGGCGTGCTGGGCCTTACGCAGGACTATCCGCATACCTGCCGCGTTCGCCGGTGCCTTGGCGATACCACCAATGCGTCGGTAGTCCGTTAGGGCCACACCGCCCATTGGGCCGCCCATAGGCGCGTAGGCGTCCGCGTAGGGCGTGGTCGGAGTGAGACCTTGCAGTCCGGCGCTGGCCGAGTCGTACCAGTACAGCGTGATGTCTGCCGCGCACCGGTGAACCCCAACGTAAGCGGAGTATTCGTAGCGCGTCCCTGGACTTACTGGGATCAGGTCGCTGTAAAAGATGAGGTTGGAGCTATTGATGTCGGTGTCGCCGGTGGTGCCCGTCTGTCCCAGACCGAACGTGTGCCCACCTAGAAGGGCCCATCCGCCAAGGTCGTAGTAGGGTTGCAGCCACGATGGCTGTACTCCAGCAGATTGAGAGACGAACCAGCCCATCGGCACGGCCGACCCCGCACGCCGTTCGGTGAATTCCGAGGCGTTGAGCAGGTTCGCACCTAGCCCCACGGCAAGCAGGTCTGTCGTGATCTCGCCAGCCTTGATCTTCTCAGCGGTAACGGCCCCTGCGGCGATGCTTCTCGCCTCAATAGAGCCATCCACCAGCAACCGCCCCGGGTACATTCGATCACCCATGACGTTAGAGGGGATTACGAATGTCGGGGAGCCGTCCACATTGCCCGCCGTGAACATCGGCTTCAACGGGCCGTCCGGCTCGGTCTGCGCGGCAAACATCAATCTTTCGGCCGCCAGGATAATCTCCGAGCCTGTGTACTCGTCGGACGCAGTTGCGTTGAGGCCAATACCGGCGAAGACCTTCTTGCCGTCTTCCCGTTCGGCCATAACCTTTAGGCTGTAATTCGACTCCACCTTGGACACGCGCCCATTCACTGACGTAATCTGGCTGCTCATGTCCTGAATGACTTGGGCCAGGTTCTCCCCGATCTCGACCTGAATGGCTGTGATCTGCTTGGCGAGCGCCAAGTCCGCCGTAGCCCGCGTAGTCGCTTCGGTCTGGACCATCGCCTCGACTGCGCCGAATTGGGACTTCAGTGTAGTGAGGGTCTTAGCCTGCGAGTAGTGTGACTTCGCCTCGGCAATCGTGGAGGTGATGACTGCCGCAGCGATCACTTCGTCCTCGCGCTTGCCGTCATTACCGACCAAGTCAATCGCATCGACTTTGGCTTCGACCTTATCGACTCGGGAGGCGAAGGCCATATCGTTGCCCGTCAATGTGGCGATCTGGGATGACACCGCTGAGCGGAGGTTCCCCTGCTCGGTCTCGACCGCGTCCAGGCGACGCGCTACGGCGCCTTTACTCGCGTCGAAGTCCGCCACCGTCTTGTTGATGAGGTCTTGCACGGCGGCCTGGCCGTCCTCCATGGACTCCATTCGGGTGTTTAGTTCCCCGATTGTCTGAAGCCCAGCGGTAAGCTGCCCCTGGCTGTACTGGAGCGACGACAGGGCGCCGGAGAGTGTTTCGATCTCATTGGTAAGAAGGGCTACTACTGTAGAGACCGAGCCAGCGAGGCCGCCGGAGCGTTCCTGGATCAGGTAAAGGACCTGCAAGCGAGCGCGATTCAGTTCCTCAGCGGTCAGGAGCGCTCCGTCTTTGTAAGAGGCGAAGGCATCCAGGTCCGGAGTCTGACGAAAAATCTTGAGAGGTTCGCCCTTCGGGATCGGGTCGCCGAAGAGTGTGTGGGCTTCGATGGTGTGATCGTCAACGAAGCGGAAGAGGGCGGGCGCCCCGCCGTCCCGCGTGACCATGATGTGGCCGCGGTTGAGGTAGGGGAACCCGAAGGTGTAGCGCTTGGTGGTTCCGTCTGTCTTGTAGTCGGCCCAGGGTTGGTAGATGGTCGTCGTCATGGAGAACGGCGACCATCGGCCGCCCTAGTTGGTTAGTGTTATGCCGAGTCCATGCAGGAGGTCGACGGGTTGTCGCGCAGGGATCAGCGTCTTCAGCTGACGCCCGGCCTTGCTCCAGTCGCCGGCAGCTGCGTTGGCAGAGGCGCTAGACACGGTGTCGAGGACGCCGTATCCGGGACCTAGTAGGTTCACCAGCCAGTTCGAGTTATTGCTGTACTTGGAGCCGGCCCCCTTGAGTGAGGGGAAGGCTGTGGTGAGGCCCGCGTCCACATAGCTGCTCATGTAGCCGAGCATTCCGCTGCGCATCACAACGTCCTTGATGTGTTCGCCACTCCCGCGTTCCGGGATGGATGCGGTGGTGCCTTGGAGGTCACTGCGGCCCTTGGCGCGGATGTAGGCGATCTCGGAAGTGATGACGCCGGCCGCGAGCATGAGGCTCATGGCCTGATACGCCTTCAAGTCGGTCGGTGTGAGTGCCATGCGCTGCGCATTGACCCGCATGAAGTTGCTGAAGAACTGGAGGCCGTAGGACTGGAACTGGAGGAATAGCTTGCCGTACCATTTGTCCATCAGCAGAGGCATGTGGCCCATGCCTTTGGCGTAGCTGGCACGGTTCTGTGTCTTCTCCAGCGCTATGGCGAGTAGGTCTGCCATCTCCCGACCCTCGGGGTTATTCGAGGCGATCCACTTGTGGGTGTTTGGCTTGACCAGCCCCCCGTGATCGTTGACGACCTCGGAGTGCATGGCGAACTGGCGCCCCATCGAGCGGGCCTCTTGCTCGCCGATACCCAAGGTCAGCAGGTCCAGCCTCACCTTCTCGGGTAGCGCGGACTCCCAGGACCCCTTGGCTGCGTGGACCTTCTGCGTCCACTCAGCGATGTTCGACAGCTGCACCAGCCCGGCGCTTCGACGCGCCATGTCGGACCAGCCTTTCAGCAGCGTCACGGTGGCGATCTTGTCGGCGGCGAGGTGCGTTGCGCGGTCGAATGCAGCCGTGGTCTTCTTCACCAGCCCCGTGCCGATCCCAGCGATGTCGCCAGGGCCGCCGCCGTAGGCCCGATCACTCAGACCCATATGGATGGAGTTCTCGAAGGTCCCGAGAATCTTGGCAAGTTCCTTGAATCCTGGGTCCCCCTTCTCTGCGTTCTTCAGGATGTACCGAATGTCGCGCCCCATCGTTGCGATGGTCTTGCCAAGGCCCAGGGCGCCGCCACGAGCTGCGACGGACGAGGTGGCTACCTCGCCCACGAAGCCCTGAACAAAGCCCCCCACATAGCGAAGGAGGCCAATGCGGCCGATGGTGTCGGCGAGCCAGAGCAGGCCGTTGCGGTCCGTGTTCTCGTAGGCGATGCCCCGGATTCGGTCGAATCCCTGGGCCACGTCCTTCTCCGCTTTCTGGAGGGAATGGTTCAGACGCTCGACCCACTTAGTATCGCCAGCGGCACGGGCCTTTTCGATCTGGGCGTGGTACTCGTCACGAATTCCCTTCATGATGTCCACGTTGCCCTGACCGTCGAAGGCTTTGTGCAGGGCAATCTCGGCCCCCATGTCCTTCGAGTAGCGCTGGAGTCCATAGATAGGATCGCTTTGCAGCAGGCCCTGGTCCATGAGTTCCTTGAACTCGTCGGGTCGCCACTGGATCGTCCGCTCGCGCAGGCGACCCGTGATGGGGTCTGCGTCAAGCAGAAGGCCACCAGGGCGACGGGAATCGGCACCAGACATCCGGTCGAGCCAGTCGTCCACCTCGTGGGAGAGCGGGCTGCGGCTCTCGACACGGGTGCGGGCGCGAATGGCGCGGCGCAGTTCCTTGGCAGACTGGGCCAGTTCAATCTTGCCCAGCTTGTTGGCCGTGCGGGCCTCGCGATAGATGCCGCTTGCCTCGCGCCACTTGGCGGAGGCCCGTTCGTACGCCTCGGCCATGGCATCCAGGCGCTCCCGTTGGGACAGGAGCGTGGAGCGCAGGCCTGGGGCGTTCAGGGCGTCGTCCTCGTTGGCGATCAGCCGGCGGACCTCTTTGTCCACGGTGGCCTGCCAATCACGGGTGTTTCCCATGCGGGCGGCGGTGGCGTCGAAGTCAGCCTTGGCGGCCTTGAGGGCGGCCTGGGCCTCGCGGCGGGCCTGAAGGGCCTCCCGCAGTCCGGCGTTCGCCAGGACTGAGTCGTCGCGGCTCATCGGCCCGGCCTCGACCTTCTCCATCTTGAGGGCGTCGATCGTTTCCTGGACTTCGCCAACCCGCTGGGCCGCGGCCCGCTCCGCTGCCCCTTGAGCGTCCAGCTTGAAGCCATCGGCTTCCAGTTGGGCACGGAGGTCTGCCGACAGGGCGTCGGGGTCATCGATCTTGCGGAGGACCGCGTGGACCTTCGCCTCGGCTTTCTCGGCGGTGCGGGTGGCTGCGGCCAAGGAGCGGCCATGCCAGTTCGCCTCGGAGCTTCGGACCTCGGCACGCATCATCTTGAGCGATGCGTTCTTCAGGTCCTTCTTGGCGTCCGAGAGGCCGGAGGCCAAGTCAGCGAATTCCTCGGTGGCCTTCAGCTGCGCCTGTTGGGCGCTCATCACACGCTGGTGTGCTTCCTCCATGCGGAGGTCTTCCAGCGCCCCGCGGTAGTGGGTCAGGATATCGTCCTGCATCCCGTGGTCTTTAGCGTCTACGATCTGTTGCCAGGATGAGTAGGTAGGGCCAGCGGCTTCGGTCTCTCCTGCGGGGACCTTCGCATTGGGGTCCTTGATGTAGCCGTGTTCGATTAGGAACTCTTCGGACGGGTTGTCCGCCCGGTTGCGCATGAGCAAGGCACGGGCGACCCCGCGCTTCTCAGCGAGGGCCTGGGTGTTGTAGATCACCGGCATCCCATAGTTCTCTTTACGCATCTCGGCAGTCGCCAGGCCAATGCGCTCGGCCTCGGCCCACATGGAGTCCAGGTGTTCGCCGTAGGCTTTACTGGAGGCTTTCACCTTGCCCAGCACCATGGCGGCCTGCTCCTGGTGAAGTCCCAGGCCGGTCAGGGTCTTCAGTGCCTCGGCGTCCACTTTGGTGTTACCGGTGACAATGGCGGCACGCTGGTTGCGCAGAAGGTCGATGTAGACCTCCCGGGTCAGTTTGCGCGGGTCCCAGAGACCTTGCGTAATTTGGTCGGCAGCGCCTCCCAACTTGGAACCGGCCCACCCGTTCACGTCGACCATCGCCTCGCGCATATGCGTGTCGATGTCGCGGATGGTGGCTTCGCCCATGTGCTGGTAGTGGCGAAGCCATGCCTCAGCCTCAACCCCGTGCGCCTGGCCGCGCATGTTGCGCTTGGTGGCCAGGCCGCCCAGGTCGAACAACTTGACGATGGCTTCCTGGGCGTTGCCCATGTAGCCGTTCAGGCGTCCGATGGGGGTCGGGGCACTCAAGGCGGCATCGACCAGCCGAGCGGACTTGGAGTCCCCCACGGCGATGGCGAAGTCATCGTGACGCACTGCGGCGGCGCCGATGGAACCGCCTGTCGCGGAGTCAACCGTGGAGCGGGCGTCCCCCTCTGGATAGGCTTGACCGACCCGCTGCTCGAAAGTGTCCATCGCTGGGGCGCCCTCGTTCAGCGGGTTGTCCGCGGAGCCAGGGTGGAACTTCTTGGAGATTAGCGCAGCGGCGGTGCCTAGCCCCGCGCCAATGAATACCCCGCCGCCGATGGACAGCAGGGCCTCTTCCTTGGTGCGGGTGGGGTCCAGGTTTTGCAGCGCGGCCTCTGATGCTCCGGCGTCCAGTAACCCGATGGCCGCACCTTGCGCTGCGCGGGCTACGATAGTGCCGCCTGCCACAGAGGGCATCAGCACACCGAAGCTCAGGAGCGTCGGGATGTCCAGCAGCGACCCCATGAAGTTCGCCACGCCAGAGGCGTTGTGACTGGCGGCAGTTCTGCGGTCGGCAAGGTTCATTGAAATCAGCGTTTGCTGGCGGTTCCATTCGGATTCGGAGCGGACGTGATCGAACTGCCCGTCCAGGACCGCCTGCTTGATTTCCTCGGGCAGGATGTCCTTGACCGCGGCGTAATGCTGGAAGGGGCTGAAGTTCTCCCCTCGCGTGGGGTCGTTCGGGTCCGCGTCGTCCAAGCCCGCGTGACGCGCAAGCTGTCCGGCGATAGTGCTGACCATCCAGTTGGCCTTGAAGGCATCCACCCAGTCTGGGTCGTCCAGGTGGGCCACCGACTCGTCGGCCTTCCAGCCGTCGTTGATGGCCGGTGCCGAGGGCAGAGCAGCAACCATTTGGTTGCCAGGGGCGACCGCAGGAGGCGCGGTGTCGAGAGGGGAACCCGAGGCTTCGGGTTGATTCGAGAGGTCCATAGGGTTCCGGGCTATGCGTCAGCCTGTTCGGCCTTGCAGTTGGTTGGTTGAGTTGTCGAAGTAGCTTTCGGCCTTGGCGCCGAGAAACAGGGCGGCTTCCAGGCTGCGGCGGGACTTGAACTTGGGGTTGCCTGTGCCGCGCAGGAGATCGGCCACCTGCTCGTCGGAATCCCCGCGAGCCATCGCGTCCAGGAGTGCTTTGGGGCTGTAGCCCTGATACAGCATCGAGACCAGGGCGGCACGCTGGTGATCCCGCAGGGGCACGTTGCCGGCCCTGCGATTCAGCGAGTCCAGGATGCGCGACTTCTCCAGGATCATGTATTCCTGGAGGCTGTCGGCGTTCGCACGGGAGATCGGCTTACGACCGTTCAAGACGTCGTCGAAGTTCGGTGCGCCTTGGCCGGCGAGCGCGGCGGCGTACATCTGGCGGGCGCCCTTCTGGGTCAGGTTGAACCCATAGCCCACTGAGACCTCATCGGCCCCGATGGCGTCTCCGGGTGTGACGCGGAACTTGCCGGTATTGCGGGCTGCGCTGCCGAAGCCGTGGTACGCCGCCGGCTCGAAGCCTTCGGCCCCACGAATAATGTTGGTGGCTTGCGCCAGCCAAGGCATCGCAACGTTCGCGCCTTCAAACTTGGGTACGGAGGGTGTGTTCATCTTGATGTTGTTGGAGATGGCCGCAAAGTCCCAGCCCCGGGAGGGGCGGGACGATCCGGTCCAGGATGTGAAGTTGAGTTCGCCGCGGGACTGCATCCCGTCCAGCTGGCGCTGCCATGCCTCGCTGGCTACCTGGCGGTGATCCAGTTCTGCGGGCATCGCTTGCGTCGGCGGGAGAACCCGCTCAGGGACTGCGGTGGGGGTCATGTCCTACTCAATGTTGGGCTGTTGTTCAGGGACTCCGGGGATGTCCGGCGCCATCGAGTCGTTCCCGCGCCACCAAGGCCCAGAGGCGTGGGGGCTGCGATTACGGATGGCCTTGTCGCGGGCACGCTCGTCCATCTTTACGCGGGGCGCGTAATACGCCTGCCACGTCTGTCCATCAGGGCCGGGGGCGCCGTCCTGCTTGAACATGAATCCGGAGTCTTGGAAGTGGTCGCGGAAGAAGTCGGCGGCGGCGCTTGGGTCCACAGGGACTTTGACCGCCTTGCCGCCCAGGGTGATCGGCTCGCCCGGCCGGAACATGGGGACCATGCCATTTGAGTCATGGAGAAGCGCGAGGCCATCGGGGCCTTGGCGATCCACGTAGAACTTGTCGGCGTCGCCAGTGAACTTCCCAGGGAAGGTCTTGAGGGCGCGTTCGCTGTCCTCGCGGAAAGTTGCCAGGGTGTCCTCGACCTCGCCGGCAGCATTAATCACCTTGGCCCCGAAGGCCATGATGGGGCGGTAGCCCTTCTCGGTGGACAGCTGGCCAGTGTGGTTGATCGGGGCGGCCAAGGACAACCCGAGGTCCCCGAAGGAATTCCGATATGCCGTGAGGCCGCCGCCAGCGCCGGGGTAAACGACCCACTTGCCGGCGCCGCCAACTGCGGACTTGGCCAGGTCTTTGAGATTCCCGCTGTAGCCGGCATCTCGCCAGAGCATGGCGGTCTTGAGCATCGCCCCTTGGAGCGGCACTCGGTCCTGTTCCGCAACCGCGATGTTCACGGACCCCCAGAATTTCTTGCGGTCGGTGCTGTCTAGGATGGCAGCCTTCTGCGCTTCGGCAAGCTCCTTGGCAATTTCCTCTCGGTTCTTGCCTGCTGCTGGCCCCAGGACGCGGGCGATCATGCCCGTGATGTCGCCGCTCTTGGCGGCGTCGTCAAGCTCCCGCTGATCGTAGTAATGCTCGACCTGGGCCTTCGCAGCCTGCTCAATGGGGATGCCAGCGCGAACGAGCATGTCCAGCCCGTTGAAGTGGGCCTCGGCGGCGGCGTTGCCCCCGAAGAACTGCGAGGCATTGTCCCGGGATACCCCAGCGTCCCGCGCCGCACGGAGCGCGAGGTAGGAGTTCCTGATCCCGTCGATGCTGTTGCCGGTTAGACCTGCCGCGACACGCTGCTCGGTCTCCTTGTCCCAGGGGGACATGCCGAATCGGCCGAAGCGTTGGGCGGTCCAGATACCAAAGCGCGTGCTGGACTCGGCTGTCAGTAGCGGCCTTACGTTGCCCAGGTCGTCTCGGGTGGCATTAAAGTCCGGGTCGCCACCCAGGGATTCATTCATGTACGCCTGGAAGTCTTTCTTGACGGTCTCCACGGGCGACGAGTCCCCATTGGCGCGGGATGCCGCCGCCAGGTCGGCATTACCGTAGGCCCCCCGATCAATCCCGGAAAGGACGTTCACGCGGACTTTTTGCTTGGCTGACTGCACCATGAGTTGGTCGATGTTGAACCGATCAAGGCCGACCCCGTGGACGCCGTCAATGGCGAGGGCACGCTGAGCAAACTCGGAAACTCGGTTCAGCGGTAGGACTCCGTGCGGGTACTTCATCTGCTCGGCCGCCAAGTCCATACGCCAGTTCTGGAGCGCCACCCCAGCGTCGCGTGTCTTGATTGTGGATTGATTTTTCCAGACCTGGCCGGAGATATTGTTGAACAATTCCGGCTCGCTGGCGTCCATCCCGAGTTCCTGCATGGATCGGAGGATCGCGTCACCCTGGAAAGCGTTCTGCTGCCCAGATAGTGATGTCATCAGCAGCTTGTCGGCGGCCGAGCGGTCGCCATGGGTCAGGTAGGTCAGCCGCTCACGTAGGTCTGCCAGCTGCGGGGCAGTGATGCCAGTCGGACTCAGTACCTGCCGGGTCGCGCTCTGAATGAGTTCGGCTCGGGCATTTGACTGGATGGTCGAGCGCTGCCCCTCGGCATACTGCTGAATGAGCGACTGCGAGGCGGAGGTATACCGCTGGAGTAGCCGGGCATCATACTGCCCTTGACCCGTGCCTTTACCGACATTCTCGCGGTAGTATTCCTCGGCGATGCCGTGAAGGTTGAGGTTTGGGTCGGATAGGTCCAGGGTGGCAAATTTTGCGCGAAGCCCTTCGTTGAGGTCCAGGGCATGGTCGTCGGCCGCTGCTGTCTCGTAGGCACCGGCGTAAGCTTGCCGATCAAGATACCTCGGGTCCTTCTGTTTCCCGGCCGCATGGTCCACGCCGGCTTGTAGGGATAGTGCGTGGTTCTCACGCTCGATCTGGACGAGTTCTTCGCGTTGGCTGGCTTGGTTGACGTGGGCCAGCGTGCGGGCAGATGCGTTGAAGAAGGAGCCTAGCGCCTCGCCCAGTGCGGCGATCTGCTGACCCTCCCCACGCGTCTGTGCTGCCGTAGGCGAATATAGCGCCGTCTTGGTTCCGGGCGCGTCAGCCAAATCCCCAACTGCCGCAAAGCGGCCAGGGGTGGCATCGAGCCTTCGTTGTTGCTGAGGGCCTTCGGCCATTGACTACCTCTTAGGGAGTTGGTAATCCGCCGTCTTGTTCTTGGCGGCCTCAATTGCGGACATGTTCGAGTACGCCATGCCAGCGGCGCCGACTGCGGCAGAACCCACGTTGGAAAGGAAGCTGGTTCGGTTTGCGGAGAAGGTTGCGTTGGATTGCGACACCGCATCCTGGCTTTGTGTTTGGAGCGCCGCCAGTTGGCCGCGCACGGAGGACTGCTGGTTGGACAGGCCCGCGTCGATGCGGGAGTAATCCTCGGCGGCCCCGGCATTGATGTTGATCGCCCGGGCAGCTAGGGAGCCGCCACCCTGCGCTGCAATGACGCGGGCCATTGACAGCTGCTGTTGGGCCTTGCGGGCGCGGTCGGTTTGGGCCTCGAACGCCTGAGCATCAGCGTTGCGGGCATTTTCCTGGGAGACGCGGTAGCCCTCGCGGGTGTTGTTCTCTTGGGCTTTGGCGTTTGCCTCAGCGGCGTTGTCGGCCGCGTTCTTCTGCATCATTGCGCCGGCCGCCGATACCGCCAGCATCAAGATGGGCACTACAAGTGGACCGCACATGTGAGTAGATTTGGAATTTATCGTGGATCGCGCCAGGCTCGAAGCCCAGCCATTCGAGCCAGCGAAGGTGGAGGGCATTGCCGCGCCACGGGGCGCAGAGCAATGTTGGGTAGCTGACGTGCGCATACTGGACGAGACCAGGACACGAACGTAGGAATTGAGAGGGCCGCCGCTCGACCGCTTCGGTGCAGAGCATCCAGATTGAACCAGCGGCGGCTGGGAGGGGAACCACGCCCCAGATGGCGGCGAGTTCCCCGTCGTTGAAGCGCAGGGACTCGCAGAATGTCGAGGCGAACACCGCATCCCGCAGGCTGTCCTTGGGGTCCGGCTGGCCGGTGGCGAGAAATAGTTCCTCGCGGTCAGGGCTGCGGAGATTCCTGGCTAGGACGGGGATGTCGGCGGGGGCGGTGTTGTCGCGGTTCATTGGAGCCTCGGGTTCGTGTATCGGGCTTGAAGGGTCAGTCCTGTGACACACAGAGGTCCGGTGCTGGTGGAGGTGAGCGTCAGTTCCGCCTTGTGTCCCTGAGAATTGAAGGGGACGGTCATGGAGGTATCTCGGACGATCCGGGGGATCAGGGCCTCCCCGATGACACGGGGGCCAACAGCCTTCACCATAGGCACTCTGTCAGCACGGGTGACCGTTGCTTTGAAGTCGCAGGACACCATGCAGTCCACGGTGACGCGGGCGACCTGGAGACGCCCCAGTGGTGTCGTCTTTTCTCCCACGGTAGGGTAGAAGGGCGAAAAGGTCGCAGTGCGGGTGTAGCGCAGCCCGACAAGCCCGGTGGTCTTGCCGGTGTTCTCGGCAAAGTGGGCGAGCCACTGCGAACCGTCGTTTACGACGGAGCCGGCGTACTCACGGAACCAGCCGTCACCCATGTCCACTAAGACGATTACGTCGGAGTACTGGCTGTATCCTGGGGGAAGCACAAGCTCCGTTCGATTGCGCTGGACGTTCCATGTCAGCTGAACAGGGGCGCGGTAGTCGAGCCGGACGTCGACCTGCGGATCGCGGCCCAAGCCGGCTTCTACTGGAAGCGACAGGAGCTTCAGTTGGCCATCAGCAGTGCCCGCCAGGAACAGGGTGTCTGCATACACCCAAAAGGTGAGGATGCGGGCGACCCCTGCGAAGACGAGGCGGCTCCAGGCGTTCTGCTGGCGCTGGCCGTCTTTCCAGAAGGATGTCTGAACGTATAGGGCGCCCGGATCGCCGGTGGCCTGCATGAAGATGCGCCCGGCCTGCGCGGCGCCACGGATACGCCTGACGTGTCCTGGCACATACCCGGGAACGTGTTTGCTCAGGTCCTCGGCGGCGTTGTTCGACGTCTGCTGCTCGTATTGGTACTCCCAGATGGCCGACCTGTCCGGCATGGGGCCGGTGTAGTAGAGCGCATCCCCAATAACTTTGGGTTCGCACGCCCCGTCCAGCTGGTAGCGCGTAGCCACGCCTATCACTGCGGATGTTGGGGTTACCGCGTCCTCGCCAGGCACTTCCAGCTGCGCGTTGTCGCACAGGACCATCAGCTTGGACCGAAAACCCACCAGCCACTCGACGTCGGACACATCATCCGTTTCGATGGGCAGGGTGATAGGGTCGGCCGGGAGAACTTCGCGGGCGCTGGAACGCCAGAAGTTGAAGAGGTCGTCGGCCTGGGACGAGTAGATCGTGTCGCCAGCCCCGAACCATAGCCGCCCCTTCCACTGAGCCATCGCCGAGATACGCTTGCCAACAAAGCCGGCCATCGGATTGCTGCCGTCGTCCCCGACCTTTCGCTGTTCCCAGTCGCAAGGTTGAAGTTCAAACGCGGCAGGACCTGTCTGGTGTAGCCGGATGGGCATCGTAGACGGGAGGTACTGGCCGGTGGGGGCAGTGACCGGGACAGCGTAGCTGCACTCCACCCAGGCATTCCGGCTGGCGTCATATTGGACGTAGTAGGAAGACTTTGCGTCGCCTTGTCCCAGGTCAACCATCACGGGGACGCCCGCCTCGAACGTGGGCGGCAGGTCGGCCAGTGCGCCTACGCGCCCCTTGATGTTTACGACGGCTCCGTCGTCCCAGTCGTTGGTGAAGACCAGCGAGCCGATTACGGCGGCCGTGCCCGAGACCCGGATTACATTGGGGGCCACCCGGAAGGTGTTCACACCCGGCATCCCTGTGGCAATGTTCTGCGCCAGTTGGAGCGCGATGAAGTCTCTGGTGGTGTCGGAGTTCTGACGCAGGACCACCTGTCCCGACCCCGCCGACGATGTCGCGGTGAACGACTGCGCGGCGGTGGAGGTCCGCTTGATCACGAGGTATGCGGACGTTAGCGGCGGCTTCGGCGGGGCGCTCGCCTGGGCGGCCACTGAAGTGTTGAGGATCAGGGTGGTGTCCGAGATTGTCAGGAACCGCAGGGAATCCGTGGACGTCCCGATGTAACCCTGCACATACGGACCGAGCGTGAGACTCGCTAGAATGCCGGTGTCGAGGCTTCGGACCTCGATGGCACCCGGCTCCATGCGACGCAGCAGGACCCAGCGTCGCCCGTCAGTAGTGCGGAAGAAGTGGTGCCCGGTATCTGCGTAGTTCGGACCCGCGAGGGCATTGATCAGCTTGGTGCCGCTGCGATCCACGAAGCCCGCGTAGTCAACCGAGGGTAGAAAGTTGTCCAGCACCTGCATCTGGCTTGGCGACCGCTGGAGGTCTGCCTGGCGGCTGACACCGTGGTAGAGACCGCCGATTCGCGGCTGGAGTAGTCCGTCCATTAGATGCCTCGCCGGTGGGACTGGCGCCACAGGTAGGCCAGGTCGGGGTTATTCAGAATGTTGTAGTCGTCCTCGTCCACCTCGGCGTCGCGGGCGTCAGCGGTTGCCTCGGCCCGTTCTTCGGTTGCGTACTTGTCGAGAGTGTCGGAGCCGACGTATCCGCGCTGGTATGCCTGCGCGGCCTTGCCCACAATTTCCCGCTGGACGTGGTAGGGGCAACCCTCGAAAGCGAGGTTGACAATGCGGTCCACCGAAACGGGGGCCGCGAAGATGTCGGTATGGTTCTTGAGGTCGTAGAGGTAACCGTCGCGCTGCGTGATGTCCGCCTTGGGGTCCGTGGGGTCCAGGGACAGCACGTTCGGTGGGACCAGGATTTTCCCAGTTGTATCGGGGACCATGACGATCCCCTTGTCGGTGTTGAAGTACCACCCCTTTGCCAATACCTTCTTGGTCTCGGCGTCCAGGATGGCGGAGCAATTCGCGTAATCGCCCGCGCCTTCTTCAAGCACGAGGATCACGCTTTCGCCAACGGCGACAAGCATCTGGTTTACAGCTTCGAGTCGAGTGAGCATTGGGAAAGAGATGAAAAAAATGCCCCCTCCCCATGAGGGGAGAGGGCGGGTTGAGGCTTACGCCGGCAGACCAAACTCCACAGCGAACTCGCTGCGCAGGGTGCCGTGGCCCTTCACGGTCTTAGCGACCATGAAGTCTTCCTGGCGCCGCACGTCTCGGGTCGTCTCGACCGTCACGTCCAGCAGCGACAGCGTGGCGACGGCGTCCGACAACCACATGACGCCGGTGGTCTTCGAGTAGTCCGAGCGGTACTTGGAAAACACGTCGGTCTTGGCGGTCTCGTCGGTGTTCGGCAGCAGGTTCGACGGCATGATGGTCACGCCCTCGAAGCGGATGGCTTCCGACACTGCCGAACCCAGGCCGGCCGCAGCCAGGTTGATCATGGAGTTCAGGTTGATGTAGTGACCCCCGGCGTCCTGCGCGTACTTGATCGCGTCGAAGACCGTGTAGTTGACGGCCATGTAGATGGCGGCGCCGACCGGGACATTCTTCGCGTAAAGGGCACGCTTTGCCTCACGGATGCCGTCCATCCAGTCGGTGCCCTTGGTGCCGTCTGTGGCCGTCAGGCCCGGCCGCAGAATCTTCGTGCCGCCGGAACCAGGGATGGCCGAGGACGGTGCGGTGCGGGCCGCCAGGGCGATAGAGCGGAAGACGTTCTGATCCACGGTACGGGCGAGGACGGCGCCCATTTCCGTAGAGATCGGCGACGAGATGTCGAAGTGCGACATCAGGACGTCCAGGTCCCACAGCGAGTGCGAGGCCGTCAGCGGCGCGTCGACCGTGATGGTCACTTCGTCCGTCATGAAGCCGTTACCCAGCATCTCCTGGCCGCGAGTGATGTATTCGGCCTTCGACACGCCGGTGCGCGGGAACTGCCACGACTTGCCGGCGCCGATGGACTTCTCGCGGGTCTTGCCGGCGGTCAGGGTGTTGGCCGTCAGGGCGGTCAATACTTCGCCGCCGAACTGCTTCAGGAAGAGGGCGCGGTCGTCGGTGCCGGAGGCGCCAGTGCCGAAAGCGATGGGATTGCCGTTGTCGTTCGTGAAAGACATTGCGTCTTTTCCTTATTGGGGATGTGAGAAGCCCCGCCCGGTCCCTTGGGAAAGGGACGCAGAAAGGCAGGGCTTGAAGAGGGAGGCGTTACTGGAAGCGCGAGACGGCCAGCTTTGCGCGGACGTCCTGACGGAAGGCTTCGGAGGTCTTGTAACGAGGGTCGTTCATGGCGGCCATCATTTCCGACTTGTCGCGGAAGCCCTCGGCGGCCGGAGCCGCGTTGGCGTTCGCCAGCACGACCTTGGGGTCTTGACCTGCGACCATGCGCTGCTTCAGGACCGCGATGGCCTCGGCGGCGTTCGGGCCGTTCAGCTGCATGTCGTAAAACTCGCGCTGCTCTTGCGTCAGGTTCTTCTGGCCCCAGGCAACCAGGGCGTCGAACTGGCCCTTGCCGCCTGCCGCTTGGTGCAGGTTGGTCGCTTGTTCGCGCTGTAGCGCGAGCTGACCCGCACGGAATTGCGAGTGCATCGCGGTGATGGCATCGTCGTCCAGGCCAGCGGCCTTGAACGCGGCGGCCACGGTGTCCGGCACCTTCTCGGCGTTGAAGCCGGTGACGAGATCACCGGAGGCGTAGAGGTCGCCAAGACTCTTGGCTCCTGCTTCGTCGCCTTTCTTCGGATCTTCGGCCGTAGGCTTCGCCGCTTCATCGGCCGGCGTGTCGGTGAGTTTGGGGGAGGCGCTTTGATCGCTCGGCAGTTGCTGCTGCTGTGCAGTCTGCGCCTGCGTCGCCGGTTGCTCGCTGGCAGCGCCCGTGGCGGGCGCGTGCTTAGCGAACTGGGCGTCGTAGGCGGCGATCATTGCGGCGCGATGCTCGGGAGACCCCGGGGCCGGCTGTGCGGCCGGAGCGGCCGATGTGTCCGGCGCCGCCGGGGGTGTTGCTGGGGATTGCGCGGTGTCGCTCATTGTCCAAGTTGGTTCTGGGCCACTGCGCCAGCGACGGGTCCGGCTGCTGCCTTCATTACGTCACCGGCCAGGGCCTGTTGTTGGAGTGCCGCCTGCTCCTGCTGGACTTGCGCGTCGGATTTGACGCCTCCAGGGAAGCCGAGGGCTGCGATGGTCGGGGTGAGGATCACGTCGAAGTCGATCTTCGCAGCGGCCTGCTGCTGGAAGGCCTGGGGCACTTCGTTGAACAGTCCGAAGAGGGTCCGGGCCTTGTTGACCTGGGCGTCTTTGCCGAGGGCTTCGAGACCCGTGGTGACTTCGATAGCGATCTTGTCGGCAATCGGGGGAAGCTCTTGGCGGGATTGCATTTGCGCAATGAGCTTGCGGATGCGCCAGGCCTGAAGTTCGACGGAGAGCAGGGAGTAGGTGCCGCCCAGCGCTTGTTCGATCTCCGACGCCAGCATTTGAAGCTCGTAGGCCGTCACGCGCTCGGCGTCGCGGCGCAGGTCGCCCGTCAGTAGGAAGGCTTGCGCCAACCCGCGCTGAAGGTCCTGCTTCTCCGCACTCAGCGTTTGGATCGCGGCGGAGTTATTGAACTGGAAGGGCTGCACGTCGCCGCTGTCGCCGCCGTTTCCTGAGAGGACTGAGCCGTTGCGGGCTTCAGCAATCCGCTTGCGCAGGTTGCCGCCGGCCGCGTTGGGCCGCACGAAGATCAGGTTGCGGGCCGCGATGGCCCCCATCTCCCGAATCTGCTGGGCGGTCGCATCGAGACCCATGAGGTCGGCGTAGTTCGCCTCAGCATGGGAGCGGCCATAGTTCTCGCCAGGAACGAGTTCCCAGGCCAAGGCGTTGCACGGCATGATGCCGTGGTGCTTCTGCTCTGCCTGCACCGAAACGTTGTCCAGGTCTTGCTGGATCGAGTATGAATCCTCGTCGTGGTAGACGAAGCGGGTGTATAGGACGCAACTTGCGTCTTCCTTCTTCTCCGTCTTGCCCCGGAGTTCTTGGGGAAGCGCCCGGACCTTCAGCTTTTCGGCGGTGACCACTTCGACCACTTTGCCGTTCCAATCCCGGACGCAGACGTACTGCTCCAGGCGGAACTGCTTGATCTTGCCTTCCGGCGTGATGTACTCGGCGATGTTGCCTGCGACGATCAGATGAAGCAGGGAGGTATAAGTGGGGCGCCGCCATTGCAGGGTCTCGATTCGGTCGTTGACCAGCTTCTCGCACTTGGCTAGACCCAGGGTTACGTCGGTCGGGGGCGTCAGGGTGCCCTGTTCGATCAGGAGCTTGGTCGGGACCTTCAGGTTGAACGACGAAGTGCCGGGAGGCAGGAGTGCCATCAGGAGCTTCGCGGCCAGATTGACCGTCGCCCGGGCGCCAAAGGACTGGTAGGTCTGGGGCAGTACCGCGCTGGGTGACTGGCCCTCGGGGGGGCAGACGCTCGGCACGGTCAGCGATGCGCAAGCCCGCGCTCGGGTGAGGTAGGGCTGGCGGTCGCTGGTTAGTTCGTTGTACCGATCAGCCAGTTTCACAGCTGGACGCCGACCCCCGGTGCGGCCGAGGGCGGGGCGGTGAGGTACGAGGCGGCCAGGGATTGTCGCTGGGCGGACCGCTTCTTAGAGGCCGCCACGGGCGAGTCCTCAGCCCCGAACACCGCCTTAGCGGCCGGAGGATCGGGCTGCGGGGGCGGCGGGGCCTTGGGAGGTTTGGGGGAACTCATGGGTTTCGGAGGTCCAGGGAATACCAGCCGTCCCCGATAGGCAGAAAGCCGACACGGAGAACGTACTGGACATGCGTGGGGAGGGGGAGCGCCAAGACTTCCTGCGCTCCCGTGGACCGCGCCGCTTCGACTAGGTAGCGAAAGGCTCGGGGAGTGAGCCACCGGCCACGAAGGGCGGGCGCGATGTGGATGTGGAGGTTCGTTCGAGAGGGCGATACTGGCTGGAGCCATACCGCGCCGAGATAGCCGCCAGGACCACGGAGTACGTGCGTTTGACACGACGCCAGGGAAGCTGGCGACCATTCGGCAGCGAAGGGGTAGCCGGTGCGCCGGAGGAAGCGTGATAACTCACAGGCTTGTTCCTTGCGTTGCTTGCGCTTGGGCTTCCTCGTTAGCCGCATCCACGTTGTCCGCGACGTCGCGGAGTGCTTGGATCGCTTCATGGTAGCCACCGAGTTCGTGGGCCGCCGTGTAGTCCTTGGCGCGAACCAGGGAGAGCGCCGATTCAGGCGGGACCAGGGCGGACAGGTAATCCGCCAGCCTGCGGATTTCGCCGGAGCCGGGGAGGTCCCGGGGAAGCTCGCCGTCCAGGGGGGCGGCGTCTCGTAGAGGTAAAGAGATAGGCTGGCTACTACCCTCTGTCGAATTAATCCGTGGCCCGGACCTTGCCGGTACGGACGCCCTCGTACCAAGTCTGAAGCGCCGCCAGGCGCTCCGAATTGCGGTTACAAATCGCATAGTTCTCCGTTACGGATACGAGGACGTCGGCGTCGGAGACGACGGGGCCGGGTGCAGGGTCGGCCGAATCGGGCGGAGCGGTTCCGGCGGCGCCGCGAGTTCGGGCGGCAGCGCTGGCAAGCCGCGAACGTAGGCCGGCGGCTTCGTTGAGCAGCCCGACAATGCGATCATCAGCGCGGCGGCGGCGGAGATCAGAATCAGCGAGTGCAGTCTGGAGTTCAGAGGTAACGCGATCATGGGATTCCTGTTGAGCGCGGAGGCGCTGGGTGAGGTCAGTGGTGACGCGGGCGGTCACGAGGGCGTCGGCGTCTCGGGCAGCAGACACCGCTTTGTCCTGGCGGACTTGGGCGGCGGTGCGCTCCTGTGCTGCCCCGTAGTCGATCAGGTGTCCCCGGTACACCAGGCCTGCCACGAGAATCACGGCGGCGGCCAGGACATACCGGAGGGGCTTGTTGGCCCAGAGAGCCTTGAGGGCGGCGAGGTTCAAACCACAAACTCCGGGTCAACTTGACCGTCCCAGACCCCGTAGTGCCACGCGCCGACCATGGAGCGCAGCGCCCGGAGGGAGCCGTCGTTGATGATGGAGTAGTCGCCGGGCTTGCGCTCGACGCCCGCTTCGCTCAGGTGCTGGGCCACGGTGCGGGCACCGTCCGGGCGACTCAGGTGCAGGATGCAGCCGCCCGCATTGCGGATGGCCTCGGCCTCGTTGTCGAACCGGACGTCGCTGATGACTACCATCTGGCCCCGCGCCCATTCGCGCTGGATGCGCTGCATGGCTTGGTCGATCCAGAAGGTCTCGGAGACCATCTTGCGGCCCCACTCGGTCCCCAGCGTCTGCATCAGCTGACGCGGGCTCTTGCCGCACCAGGGGATCACGTCCTCCTTGATGGGTTCGAGTTCCGGCACCGTGCAGCCCAGGAGGCCCGCGACGAACTCGCGGATCGGGGACGCGAAGGAGAGTTCGGTGTATGCGCCAGCCTCCTTGAGAAACCCGGCGACCGTGCTTTTCCCGGACTGCGCCTTCGCGGCGATGCCGACGAGGTTCAGTTGTTTACCTTGAGATGTCATGGGCATTGAAAGAGATGTCGTGGTTGCCGATCCGGTAGAAAACGCCGCCACCTTGGGGGTCGTATTCGCCGGGCCGGAGGATGCGGGAGAGTTGTGCTTGGACCAGGGCGTCCTGGCGGGTCTGAACGACCGCCCTGTACTTGCCCTTCTTGGGTTCCTCGAAGCGCCTCTCGACGGCAGGCCACCAATGCTTCATGGTGGAGCCGCCCAGAAGGACGTCCTCGGCACCCTTGGGGCCGCAGCCCACGCAGCCGTCGAAGCCGTCCGTGGTGTCGCCCATGAGGGTCTGCATCATCCACCAATGGTCGGCGCGGTCCTGACTGATCGTCATGATCTTGTCGGCCTTGGGGATGTACAGGCGGCCTGGTACGGTCTTCATGTCCTTGTCGGTGGACAGGATGGTCGTGCCCTTACCGGACAGGACGCCCAGGGTGTCGTCGGCCTCCAGGCCGGGATACCAGACGGCATCCCAGCGCTTGATGGCCCAGGCTTCGAGGTCTGCGTAGATGTCCGGCTTTGCGCTGCGACCCGACTTGTACGCCGGGAACAGGCCGCGCCGGAACAGGCCACGGGTGGGAGGGGAGATAACGAAGGTGGACTCGTCGCAGCCAGCCGCGGCTAACCAGGAGTCCACAAGGTCCACCAGCTTTCGCTTGGCTTCCCGGAGAGTGGGGAGGCGTTCGACGTCTTCGCCGTCGTCGCTATCCCAATCCGTCTCGGAGACCTTGATGACGCAGGCCTTGTAGATGGCCTCGTCGCCGTCGATCAGACCCCTCAACCCTCCAGTTCCTCGCAGTTCACGAAGCGCCGGTCGGGGTACTTGGCCTTGAGCCGCTGGAGTCGGGCGGCGGACTTGGGGTCCGGGGACTTCTTCGTGTAGGTGATCGTGTCGTTGACGCCATCCTTCACCCACTTATGCGACACCAGCAGCCCATGCTCCGTCATCGCAATCTGCGAGAAGCCGAAGTCGTAGTCGAAGACGTCGCGGTACACACAGCGGTAGACCGGAAGTAGTTGGATCACCGGGTAGCCCGGGGCGTCCAGGTCGTAGCTGCGTTCCGCCTCGACGCTCGGGGTGGACGTGGGCCGCACGGTGCCGCCGAGGGCGAGACGGAAAGCCTCGACGGCCTTCTCGTAGTCGTCGTGGCCCATCAAGCGGATGTCGATGAACAGGTCGATGTCCTTGATGTCCACGTCCGCCGCCGCGTCACGCGGGGCACCGCCGCCGATCACGCAAGTCGGGAAGAACTTGACTGCGATTTGGGCGAGGGCTTGGAGTTGCAGGAGGGTCAGTTTCATCCGGCCACCTTTGCCACGCCACTCGGGCTGCGGCAGACGGACTGCGGACGACCAGGGCGACCACGCCAGTCGGCGGGCGTTGTGTACGCCAGCGTCAGGTACTTCTCGCCGATCTTCGTGATCGTCGCAGCCTGCAAGCGGGTGCTCTTGTAGGCGGTCACGTCGGTGACGACGGTATCGCCCACGGCGAGTTCCGCGCCCATCATGTCAGTGGGTTTCATGCCAGTTGCTTCCGATGTCGTAGGCACCGTCGAGACGGCACCTGAAATTGAAGTGAGTCCCAGCATCCGTAATGGCCTGCTTGAACGTGGAGCCGCAGAGGTCGGCGTATTCGGGGAGGGTTTCCTGCTGAACTTCGTCGTGGACGTTGGCGCAGTAGCCGAAGTCCTTGCCGTGGACCAGACCATGTTTGGTCGTGATCTCTTCGTGGTACATGACCAGGGCTTGCTTCATGATGATTGCGCCCGTGCCTTGCAGCAGGGTGTTGAGCGCGGCATGAGCGTGGCGGATGCGAATGCGGCGACCGTCGATCCCCTTGATCCAGCCCTGGGCCTTGGCCTTGGCTGCGATGGCGTTCTTGAGTTCCTTGAAACCCTTGATACCGTCGATCAGCCGCGACTTGACGATGCGGCCGATGGCGATGGTGGAGCGCAGGCGGCAGCGGGTGCGTGCCTTGTTCCACTCAATGGCCCACTTCGGCCACTCTTCCAGGGGCTTGCCGCTGGAGCGCCAGTCCGCGATCCAGATGGACCCGGCCTTCTCGTCCCCAGCGCCGTACAGTGCGCCGTACAGCAGGGTCTTCGCGCCGTCTCGGGAGAACAGGTCGGTGTTCTTCCGGTTCATGGAGTGCGCGTCGGTCCCGTTGGACTTGTCGCCTTCCAGGAGGGCGCGGGTCAGGATGCCGTCGTCGTAGCGCGACAGGTAGTGCGCCAGGACACGAAGCTCCAGGCCTTCGGCGTCGCAGCCCACCAGCTTCCAGCCTTCTCGCGGAATCCACAGCGCCCGCATCAGCGGGTCCTTGTCGATGTTCGCGGAGTTGGGCATCCGGTGAGTCATGCGGCCCGTCACCGCGCCGTTCGAGTTCACGTAGCCGTGGACACGATCCTCTTCGTCAGCGTGGTGCAGCCAGCCACCCCCGGTCTGCTTGCCAGTCTTCTTGGCGATCTTCGGGGGGCCTGCCAGTTGAGTCCACCGCTTCTCTTCACGAGCGAAGCGGATCAGCAGTTGGGCCTCTGGGAAGTCCAGCTTCTTCAGGACCGCCTCGGTGATGTTGGGGTTGCCCTTGTCGGTCAGGGGCGCGGTCCAGTCGTGGCGGGCCTTGAGTTCCCGGGCGACGTGGTACTCGCTGCCAGGGTTGAAGTCCACCAGCTTGATCGCGGTGTACTGAGCGCCCTGGGTGTACCCGACGCCTTGGCGGGTCATCGTGCGCTTGGGGTTCTTGGTCTCGGTCGGCAGGAAGCGCGGCGGGAACGTGCGCTGAAGCTCGGCCACGAGGCCCTGCCGCGAGTCGTTCAGCTGGGCGGCCAGCAGGATGCCTGCCTTGACGTCCAGCTTGAAGCCGTTCTCCATTTGGAGGTCCACGAGGTACGAGACCTTGTGTTCCAGTTCGCAGGCCTGGCCCCACGTCGTGACGTGTTGCAGCTTTTTGAACAGGGCGATGGTCACTACGGAGTCCTGGCCGCAGTAGTCGCGCATCGGCTCGTTGTAGTGATCCCAACCCCCGTCGTAGGAACCTTTGAGGACGCCGAGTTCGACGCCGTAGGACTCCAGCTTGTGGCCGCCGAGACGTTCCGGGTCGCGGAGACGACCCATGATCATCGTGTCGTAGATGACCTCGGCGGGGATGTTGACGCCCGTGACTTTCAGGAGCGCCTTGCGGTCGAAGCCGATGCCATTGTGGGCAACGAGGCAGCGGCGACCAGGGTTGTTGAATACGTGGGTTGAGAGGCGCTTCACACCTTCCATCAAAGGGGGGTAGAGCGGGTCGTGATCGGTGTAGGTGATGACTTCGCCCGTGCGGACGTTACCGATGGACATGACCCAGATGCGAGTCAGTTCCTTCAGCAACCCATCGGACTCCAAGTCCCACACCAACAGGTCGTCGGTGTGGTCCTGGGTCATGCTTCGGGGGCGACGTGAACGATCACGGAGATCATCACGGGCTTGCGGTTCACGCCAGCGGCGCGTGCGGCTGCGCTGTTGTACGCGGCCTGGACAGCCTTCAACGGATTCCCGTCGTGGGCTGCGACCATGGCGAAGCCAGTGATGGTGGCGCGGGGGTCTACGACTTCCGTGGTCGTAGCGGGATGCTGGGTTCCGGACATTCGTGTGCGATTTGGCGGTAGAAAGACGCGACCCGATCCAGTTCGGCTGGGGTCGCGTCCTTCTTGATGGAGTTGGCTCGCCAGGACACGACAACCACGTTGCTCGGCACGTAGCCTTTGCGCGGGTTGATGCGATCTAGCGAGGGGGAGTTGGGACCTTGACGGCCCAGGGTTGGTCGCAGGCGCATGCCCAGAACTGGGCATCGCTCGGGTACTCGGATGTCTTCGAGCTTCAGGGTGTGCGGGATGGCTGCTTGCTTGGCGCGGTATCTGCTGGACTTGAGTAGGAGGCGGGCGACCGACTTAGAAGTCGTTGTTGCCGCTTTCGTCATCAAAGTCGTCACTCTTACTGCGCCGCTGCGGGGCCTCGCAGGGCTTCACGCGGCCGGTCTTCGGGTCGTAACGGAGGTAGTCGGCTGGGCCGGTCTTGCCGCCGCGTCGAACCTTCAGCACGCGCAGCATTGCCACGTCGCGGTCCTCGGGGTTCTCGGCCTGCTGGTTGCGTTCCTTCGCCACGATGACGTCGGGGATTTGCTTCAGCGAGCCGGAGCCTTTGATGGAACTCAGTGACAGGGATGCGCCTTCCTCGGCCGACCTGGAACCGGGAGGCTCCTTGCGGACGTGGGCGATGGCGACGACACTGCAACCCGTGCGTTCGATGAGGGATCGGAGCTTGACCAGCAGTTCATCCTGGCCCTCGTTGTCTAGGCCGGTGGCGGCGATGGTCAGGTGGTCCAGGAACAACAGGGTCGCCCCGTTGGCCGCCATGAACTCCATCTTCGCCAGGAGTCCAGCGGAGTCCGTGGCCCCGAAGTGGTCGTATGCCTGGTAGTGGCCACTGTGCAGCAATTTCGCCACGCTGGTGGACCACTGCGCGTCAGTCAGGAGTTCCGGGTTGTCCTCCAGTTCTTCGGCGGGGGTGTCATTGTCCAGGGCGACAAGATACTTGGCCGTGTCCTCGACGGACTCTTCCAGGTACACAGCGCCCACATGAATCCCTTCGCACAGCGCGGCGTACATGAACTCCCGGGCGTCCGTGGACTTGCCGACACCCGTGCCCGCCGTGAACAACCAAAGCTGCCGGGGGCGGATGCCCTTGGTCATCTCGTTCAGGATGGGGTACGGGGTCTGCCAGCCCGGCGCGGTCTTGGCTTTGAGCCGTTCGACCGTCAGGTCCTCGCCCGCGATCACGCCGTCAGGCCGGTAGGTCTTGGCGTCCCAGATGGCTTGGACGACGGCGCTCGCGCCTTTCTCGCGCAGCATGTCGTTGGCATCCTTCATCCCGTCCTGGCAGAAGATCACCTTGACCTTGCCGGCAGGCAAGAGCTTGACGACTTCCTCCACGGCGGCGCGGCCCGGCTCGTCGTTGTCAAACCAGAGGATCACTTCCTTGTAGCTGCTGACCCATTCCAGCTGGGCAGCGATGGCGCGGGCGGCCCCGGCGGCCCCGGTGGGCAGGGAGACCACAGGCCACTTCAGGGCTTGCGCCTGGGCCACGGAGAGGCAGTCGATCTCACCTTCGGTGATGACCAGCTTGTTGCCGCCCGTGCGCCACAGGTGCTGTCCGTAGAGACCCGCCTTCTTCAAGCTACCCGTGGAGTAGAAGTCCTTGTCCGGCGTGCGGACCTTTTGCGCCACCGGCTCGCCGGTCACGGGGTCGCCATAGGTTGCGACCTGCACCTTGCGTCCGTCCCGCTCCGCCACGGTGTAGCCGTAGCGGCGGCAGGTCTCTTCAAAGATGCCGCGCTTCTTGAGTTCCTGGTACTTCCCGTTGCGGATTAGGTCCGAGGGACCCTTCGGGGTGGACGGACGGGCTTCGCCGTCTGCGGGGAAGTAGGTGTTGCAGCTGAAGCAGAAGCGGTGGCCGTCGTCGTAGGTTGCGCATGCGTCACTACTCCCGCAATCAGGGCATTCACCCTTTTCGATCAGGGTGGAGTCGCTGTCATGCTCGGTCATTGCGTCCTTTCTGCCAGGACTTCGGGATGTACATCGTCCGTTCCACTTCCTCGTAGGTCGTGGCGACGATGTAGTAGGCGGCGGCGCGGGCACGTTCGACATCCCAGCGCGACTTTCGTCCTTGGTTCACGCGGGTAGTGGCCGGCGCTGAGTTGTCATAGGGACCTGAGACGAAGCCCGTCTCGGGATGCTCGACGTGGTATCGCGTGATCCGCCCCATTACGCGGCCTTCGGCTTGGGTTGCAGCAGCGCAGCGAACTCTTCGAGCGTCATGACGCGGCGGGGGCCACGGCCCTTGACGACGACCTTGCCGTCCGGGCGGGACTGCGCGAAGTAACCACGGGCCTTGACGGTGAAGGTGGCGGGGGAGGTCTTGTTCATTTGAGAGGTCCAAAAAAATACCCGCCGTGTTAGGGCGGGTTGGGTGTTGGAAGGCGGGGCTCAGTAGGTCAGGCGGTCGAACAGAATCCCGGCTTCGCGGGGACCCCGTGCCAGGAACATGCCCAGCACCATCAGCAGCAGGCCGGCGAACACGGGGACCAGCATGGCGTGGCGCCACACGGCCAGCAGGCCACCGCCGATCAGGCGAAAGGCGCGGCGCATCAGTTGGCGCTCCCGAACAGGCTGCGGCACAGGTTGCAGTTGCAGTCCCGCTGCCCCTGCGGCATGACGTAGCGGGTGTATCGTTGGCCGGTGGCGTCCTTGCGCTGATCCTTGTTGATCGTCAGGCCCAGGTTGCGCAGTTCTGCGACGCGGCTGGAGACCGAACGGATGCCGTAGACCGCATGGGCCTCGACGTTCGTGATCGAGCCGTGGTGCTTGAAGTGCTTGGCGATGGTCCGGAGTTGCGTGGTGATGCGAATGGTTTGGCGGTTGGTCATAATGGTTCCAGGTTATGCGGGCATGTATTCGGAGGGCACCACGTAGAGCGGGAGGCCCATGAACTTTTCGCGGCTGTAGGTGCGGAGGAAAGGACGGGCGCCGAGCCATCCCAGGTGCTTGTCACGCAACTTGAATTCGCGTGTGTCTACGCAAAGGTCAGCGACTGGCTCAGACGGGGGGCACACATAGCGGTCCGAGTTGAGGTAACCGTAAACGCGGCGGTCGCCCCGCAGTTCGCAGTACTCTTCCGGCGTCACCACGATGTACTCCGGCTCGCGGTTGTCGCGTTTGATTTCGTGAATGCGCTTCAGGATTTTGTCGAGGATGGTCTGCTTGATGGCAACGTGCATGGTGTGTGTCTGGTAAGGGAGAGGCGGGGCCGAAGCCCCGAGATGCCTGGAGTTATTCCGAGGTCTTCTTCTGCGCGTCGGCGTCCACGAGATCGCGCAGGGCCGAGGCGACCTTGCGGCCCGTGGCCGCCGTGGCGCGGTGCTTGTTGGCCTTGGCGACCAGTTCGCTCGCTTCCGTCAGGGCCTTCTGGGTCTTCAGGGTTTCGCGTTGCGCCAGCGAGTCCAGCACCTTGGCGAGCTTCGTGGTCAGCTTGATGATGGTCAGGATCATGTGAGTTCGGTGAGCTTGAAGTTGATTTGGGGGGCTTCGCCGAGAGCCGGGAAGCGCTTGGTGAGGTGAAGCGCGGTGATCTGGCGGTCGTCGCCATACCATCCTTCTTGCGTCAGCACGTCCATGAGGGGCTTGGCAAGGTTGTCCAGGTCACCCTTGGGCGTGGTGAACTTGGACTTCTTGATGGGTTCGCAGACGAACTCGATGTCCATGCGGAGTTCTCCGGCGAGGGCCGGGGCATCCAGCGTGGGCAGGAGGGACTTCAGCGCCAGCTTGTGGGCCTTGTAATCAGCGGGGTCATACATGACTGCATGTCCCCGGATCGTTGCCGCACGAGGACGCGGTGCCGGTTTGGGCACCACGACCAGCGTGTGGTTAGAAGTCCTCGTCGTCATCCGACTGCGAGGTGTCCTGGTCTTCGTCGCGGGTGTCCGGCGTTTCGGCGCGGGCCGAGTCGCCTTCGTAGTCGTCCTCGTCATCGAAGTCGTCGGTGGCCGAGGCGGCGCGGCGCTCCAGCAGTTGCAGGGCGTTCAGGTACAGCGTCACGCCCTTGTTCGCGCCGGTGTCGAACTCGGCGGCGGCGATGGACAGCTTGACCAGGTCGCCGGACTTGGCCGTGGCCTTCAGCGGTTGCTTCTTGGCATCAACCTGCTCGGGCTTGTTCTTGGACTTGGCGGTCAAGACCCAGAAGCCGCGCATGTTCTCGCGCTTCTCGTTGTCCTCGGCCAGGGCGTCGCCATCCTTGACCGGGCAGGTGTCCTTCTTGCCCTTGGCGGCCTTGTGCAGGTCGATGAGCTTGCGGGCGAAGGTGTCGTTGGCCTCGACGCCTTTCTCCAACTTCAGGGCGCACTTGTATTTGCCCTTGCCGTATTCCGAGTTGTCGGGCTTGTCCACCCAGGCCCAGGCGGCGATGCCGGCGGGGGTGCGGCCTTTGAACACGACTTTGACGGGCTTCTTGTCAGCCATTGGGAGAGCTTCCTTGCAGAGATAGGTAGAAATGAAAAGACCCCGGGGTTAGCCGGGGTCATAGGGAGGGTGGAGGGGTCAGGCGGGGACCTGGACGGTCACGGTGGCGAGAGGCATTGCGCCACCTTGCCGCTTGAGACGTGCGCCTGGCGAACCTGCGGTGTGGGCGAGGTGGTTGCCGACGCCAATGGCCGAATGGAAAACTTCCAGCGTCACTTCCTTCATGACCACCGGCTTGGGCGGCAGGTCGCCCAGGACCAGCGAGCGTTCCTTCACCCAGCGGTGACGTCCTTCGTGGTCGTAGCGGTCCGAGACGCGCCAGTTCCCGGCTTCGTCGGTCAGGGTGACCTTGATGGCGCCGCTGACGAATTCGATGGACTTGACAGTCTCGCGGGTCTTCGGGTTGTAGGCGGGCGTGCCGTTGACGAACTGCTTCAGGAAGGGCTGCGGGTCCGCGCCCTTGACCATTCGGAGCCAGCAGCTTGCGCTGCTTTCGTGGCGGCCGTCAGCCTGGAAGCCGTCATCCGTGAAGGTGCCGAGGTTGGCAGTCTTGTAAGTGACGCGCAGTTTCCCGGAGGATTCCTCGCTGATATCCGTGACCGGGTACGGCACGTGGCCACTTTTGAAGACGATCTGGAACACCGCACCATTCTTGAAGGCGGCGATCAGTTGCAGGATGTTGGAGAAGGCG
Organism: Achromobacter sp. DH1f; assembly: GCF_000633435.1. Classification (NCBI taxonomy): domain Bacteria; kingdom Pseudomonadati; phylum Pseudomonadota; class Betaproteobacteria; order Burkholderiales; family Alcaligenaceae; genus Achromobacter; species Achromobacter sp. DH1f. The sequence continues at coordinate 144,730 of NZ_AYMF01000001.1, forward strand.
AGGGCAGCGAAGGTGTTCATGGTGATCCTTGGGATTGAGTTGAGAGGGACGAGCGATAGGGTCGTCACCCTTTGTAGAATTAAGTTACGTGGGTGACTTATGCTAGTTCAGGAGAAAAAGAACTCGGACTTCAAGACAGCGGTAACGTCCAGGATTGCTTCCGAGTCGTCGCCTAGGCGGGGGACCGGCGGAAGGTCTAGGCACCCCGTGTGCGTCGCTACGTTGTCGCGCCACTGCTCCAGCGCGGGGCCGTCGTACATGCCCACAAACTGCTCGCGGATGTGACGGTTCAGCGTGTCGATGTGCCCGGCGTGGGTGCCGAATGAGTCGTGAACGAAGGCGAGGTCGCGGATTCCCTCGCGCTTCATCTCGACGCAGGTGAGCGCCAAGTGTGCCGCGTCGTAGCTATGGACCACGTTGGGTGCGGCGGCGTTGGCTTGCTTGTCAAGCTTCATGGGCGCTTCGGTGTTCTCTCGGTACATGGCAACGGTTCCACCGAGGGTGCTGACCCGCTTCATGTCGGATGGGTAGTAAGCCTGGCGAACGGTGAACCCGGCGGGCGTGGTCCACACGAGGGGCTTGTTCTGCTCGCCCAGGTGCCGCGCCGTTGCCTGGAAGAACTTCATGGCGGCACGCGGCTGACCGATGTTGGCGTCTAGGGAGGACACGATCGCTTCCGTGAGGTAGCCGGCGGCGGCGTAGCGCTCCTTTCCGTTCTCGAAATGCTTGCAGAAGCCATCGGATATCAGCTGGGCCAGGATGCCTGGCTCGGTCACGCCGTAAGGGGTCGTCATGACCGCACGCTTGACGGTCTTACGCTCGACGTGACCGAGCCACTTCACTGCGATGGGGTTGCCGTTCGCGGCGTCCAGTGCAATGCGCTGCTGGACGATGCGGGCCACCTCTCCGTAGATGTCCTCGCGCTTGCCGGTGGGCAGCACGTTGACGGCGGCGGCGGACAACGGGTCCTTCATCATCGCGCTCAGGTGTTGAATACCCGAGCAAGTTGCGTCCAGGCGGACGGGAATGCGGGAGTCGAACTCCCCCATCGCTGCTTCACCGTGTTTGGCGACGAAGTCCGCGAAGCGGGCGACCTCGAAACACAGGGCCAGGAACTCCCAGGGGGAGTCGGTGTCGGCCCAGAAGTCCAAGTTCGCCATGGGGTCCTGGGCTGTACGGAGAATCCACTTCATGTGGTCCTCGGCCCAGTCGGCCCGGGCTTCAAGCGGGAGCTTGTCTTCACCGAAGGCGTTTGCCGTGGCGACCAGCAGCCAGAATTGGCCATTCACGCCGGCCTTTTGCGTCTCGGCAAAAGTCAGGAGACCCTTGATGAGCGAGTCGCCTTGCGTGTGCAAGTCCTGGGGGCGCGGATAGAACCGGCCACGGAAATCCGCGTAGTGCGGGAACCAGATGCGGGGAAACTGTGCCATGTCCTTGGCGAGTTCGAGCATACGGTACGTCCTGGCCCGCATCCCCTCCAGCTTTGCGTTCTTGTCGTGAACGGCGGAGATCACCTTCATGTGCGCTTTGCGCTCGTCGTCGGTGAACAGCGCCCATTGGGCGTCGGGGATGGGGGCGGGCAGTTGCTCGTTCTCTGCGGCGGGAAACCCGGCGAGGTCCAAGCCACGCTCTCGTACATGCAGCGCCACTTCCAACACGTCTGTGTTGATGGCCCACTGGGTTTTCTGAATCCAGTTAAGGGCTTCCAGCGACGCGCCGGCCATGGGCCGGGCGATGGCTGCGGTGTGGGCGTTACCGTGTTCCATGGATTTCACGGCACGGGTGCGCAGGGAGAGGTAGCCGCCTTTCAGTTGCGTCATAGTTCAGTCCTTCGGATAGTCAGCGAGCAGTCAGCGATGGGGGAGCTTGAGAGGGACCCGTGCGTGGGTCAGCCGTACTGCTTATTGCTTCGGGGTTTCGGCGGGCGCCGGGGCCGCCTGGGGCTGCGGGTCGTCCTTGCTCAGTTCGTTGCCGATGACTGAACCGACAGCGCCGCCGGCCGCGGCGCCGAAGAACGTGGACCAGAAGCCGCCGCCCGAGGCCGGGGCGGACTGCTGGATGATCGTGGTGTTGTTCGTCGTCTTGTTCACGACACGCGGGGCAGGTTTGGGGGCGCTGTAGCTGCGAGGTGCGCTGTAGCTCCGGCCGCCCGAGAAGCTGCCACGGGCACCGGCGTCGTTCGAGGTCGCAGACAGGGCGAGGCCCAGGGTCAGGGCGGCGGTCCAGGTCAGGATGGTTTGCTTCTTCATGCGCGGGCCTTCTTGTAGTGTTGGACGAGGGATTCGGGGTCAAAGCCCTGCTCTTGCAGTTCCTTGACGAGTTCGAGAGGCAACTTGCGATTGCCCGCTGCCAAGTGCGCCATTGCGCGTTCGAGTTCGGGGGTAGTCCAGTGCATAGGCAACTTGTGCTAGTTGAGGTGAAAAGAAAAGGCGACGGCCCGATTGGGTCGTCACCCTATGTCGATTTAATCTAGGTGACTCGTGCTAGTCATCGCCAAATGAGGCTTCGGCGGCGGGCGCTTCGGGTTCCGGGGGATACTCGTAATCCTTCGGCTCCGCGATCATGGGGAGCAGGAAAGGCCGCATCAACTCGTTCTGGTTGTGCCGGCAGGACACGAATGCCCGGCCTTCGTCGGACATGGAGAACACCAGCTTCCGCTGGTTCTTTACCTCGCCCCACTCGTTGTCGACGCGGAACCAACTGGCCGCCTCGACCAGCAGGGTCATCAGGACCGACCCGACGTGGAACTTCATCTCCTGTGTCCATTCGCCCTTCACGAAGTGCGGCGCCTTGTTGGACCACTTCTTGAACACGCGCATGTCCACCGTTTCATTACGGTGCAGCATGAGCTTGAAGAGGTCGGGGACGAACGGGACGTCCTGGCCGGCCTTGGCCTTCCCCTTCCGCTCTTTGGCGGCGGCGGCCTCGTTGGCTTTCCAGGTCTCGTATTCAATCTCGTGCATCACGCGAGTCCCGCAGTCGCGGCCGACCACGGTGAAGCTGCACGGGTCCGGCCGGGCGAGCGCGGTCAGGACGGCGCAGGCGGCCAGCCGTTCGGGGGGAAGGGCGGTGATCGGCCAGGAGGCCTCGGGTACTCGCTTGAGCTTCGGGTCCTGGTAGGCGCTGAGGTATTCGGCCTGGAGGACCTTGATGCGCTCGGTGACCGGCTCGATTAGGTCCTGGGCGATTACCTGTCCAGGTTCCAGTTCAGCCAAGGCGCGGCGGCGAATGCTGCCGTCCTCGTGGAGCTTCTGGAGCGAGGCGCGGTAGCGCTCAATACCACGCTGCACCTGGTGCCGTTCCCACTCGCGTTGGGCCTTGTAGTCGCGGATACCAACAGGCGTGGGCAGACTGAGGGGTGTGTCCTGTAGTGCGTCCACCGTATCCATTTGATCCGAAAGGAATTCGATAGCACAAGTCAACTTTATCTCCTAAAAACAATAGCTTAGGAGAGTTTGGTAGGACTCATAATCCGTTGGTGCCGAGTTCGACTCTCGGGGGGCCTACCAAAGAAATCCTGCGAAATCAGGTACCGACAGCCGCCATTACGGGCGGCTGTTTTATTTTGGGCGTCGGCTAATATCAGCGGCTTCCCACTCCCAACCTGCGCGAGGTCACGCATGTTCCGTTCGGTGTATCGATCCGGCAACCGGCTGACGCTCGTTATCTTGCTGATCGCGGCGGCGGTAGGGGCGGCGTTGGTTCGTATCGATTGGCTGATGCTGGGGTTGGGGCCGTACTTTCCGGCGTATTGGGCTGCCGTCCTGGCATGGCTTGTCTGCGTGGGGCTGGTCATTCGCCGGCAGCGACGCTGGTGGGTGCTGGTCACGGCAGTTGCGGTGCTTTACCCGGCGGCTCGGGTGGTGGGCTTTCTGTATGAATGCTCGCAGAAGGCGTGCATTTTCTGAGGGTCCGATTGCGGCCTGATTCAGCATGTCGGGCGTTCGGCAGGTGACCGAGTGCCCAGACCCCAGCCCATTTCCATCAAAGTGCTAATTTTGTCTGTTTCAGAATTAAAAAGTTACAAAAACAGCAAAAAACTTAACAAAGCTTAAACAAGTACTCCAACTTGGGCCTGGGGGCGCGCCTATATTCCTGGCTTATTGCTGAATTTAACAAAAATGGCGTTTCAGTCGATTTCGAGAAGGTTGCGGCCTTCCGAGACGGACAGCAGGAACGCAGTTTACCAAGCGCGCCCACCCATGTTGTTGCGATTCCCTCGGTTCTTCTGCGGTCTTTGCCGCGGTGCATTGCTATCGATTGCCATGCAGCGGGGAATGGGACAGGCGCTGCTGTCGCTATCTCGGCCGGGTCATGCCGGTCGCTTGTCTTTGTACCCGTAGGTCCCCCATGCAAATCCTGCACACCCTTTCCGGCCCCAATCTGGGCGGTATGGAGTTTCGCGTTCTGGATCAGGCGCGCTGGCTGCGCGAGCATGGCCATGCCGTGGCGATCGCCGCGCCGCCGGCCAGCGAGACGCTGAAACTGGCTCGCAGTTGGGGGCTGGCGACGATCGGCATGGATTTCAGTGCGCCGTATTCGTGGTCTGGCGTCATGTCGTTGCGTCAGATCGTGAAAGACCTGCGTATCCAGGTCATCGATGCCCATGGCACGCCTGATGCCAAGGCCAGCGCGCTGTGCCGCGATCTGTGCTCGCTGGTCAGGACCTGGCATTTCTCCCGGCCGTTGCGCACGTCATGGCGCCGCCGGCTGGAATGGCGCCTGGGTTGCCATCGCGTGATCACCACCAGCGAAGGCGGCGCGCAGGATATCGTCACGGCGGGCTTCGCGGGACGTGAGCGGATCAGCGTCGTGGGCGAGTGGGCCGAGCACGGTTTTTTCTCTGACACCGACAAGCCCGCTGTGCGCCAATCCCTGCGCAAGGAACTGGCCGTGAGCCCCGCCGCGTTCGTGGTGGCGACCATCGGCATGCTGCGGCCCGACAAGCGCCAGGAAGATCTGCTGCGCGTCGTGAACGCGTTGAGGCACCGCGGCATTCCGGCGCACGCGTTGGTCGTGGGCATGCCCACGGGGGCGACGGCGGCCTACGGGCAGCAGCTGCGCAACCTGGTGGCCGAGCTCGGGATGGGTGACCACGTGACCTTTGCTGGCCATCGCGAAGACGTCGCCAATGTTCTGCATGCCGCTGACGCCATACTGGTGCCGTCCGTGAACGAGGCCTGGTCGCGAGTCGTGCCGGAAGCCTATGCGTCGCGCTGCCCCGTGGTGGCCAGTGCGGTGGGCGGCTTGCCCGAGATCGTGCACCCCGGCGAGACCGGCTGGCTGGCGCCGGCAGGCGACGTGGTGGGCTTTGCAGATCATCTGGCCTGGATCTGGGCCAATCCGGGGCAGGCGGCCCAGATTGCGGAACAGGCGCGCCGGTATGCCGACCGGCATTTCATGCTGCCTCAGAAAATGGCGGAAACGCTGGGGGCGTATCAGGTCGCGATGGAACACGCGAAGCTCGCTCGTAATGTCGAGGCGGTTGCCTGACGCCGCGTCGATAGTCGTAGCGGCTTGTGCGTAGACAACAAGGCCGGCTTGCCGATGATTCGGCAGCCGGCCTTGTCGCGTTGTGGCTCAGGGGTGCTGGCGGTGCACCATGCGGCCAAAACAGCGCATGACGGCCGAGACGGTGGTGGCTTCGCGCCAGTACTTGCGGCGCATGGTGCGCAAGGGCAGCCACCACGGCTTGACGATGATGTTGGCGGCCCATGCCGGGCGCCAGCGCGGCATGTTGCGGGGGCGGTCAACGATGGTGACGGTAGGCAGGCCGCAGCATGAGGCCAGGTGGCCGATGCCGGAGTCGGTGCCGATGAACCAGCCGGATTCATAGATTTCCGCCGCGACGCCATCGATGGAGGGCGCCTGGACGTGCCCGGCATGCGCGGGCTCCAACAGCGGCAACCAATATTCACGTTCGGACGGGGCCAGCACGAACACCGGTTCGTAACCCATGGCGCGCAGGCGCTTGGCGACGATGACGTACTTGCCGGGCGTCCAGCAGCGTTCCGCCTCGCTGGAGGTCGGATGCAGGATCACCCGCTTGGGGTGATGGCGCGCCTTGAAGCGGGCAGGGGCCTGCAGCCCGTTGTCGTCGCTCCAGTGGGTCAGGCCGAAGGCATCGAAAGAGAATCTGCGGAATTCATCGAGGATGCCGTTGGGCGAGCTGTGCTTGCGCGGCGTCGGTTGGGCCTGGCCCCACGCCTTGGTACTGAGAAAGCGCTTGCAGACGCGGCCGAGACCGTCGAACGGGCTGTCCGGATCCATCTGCACGATAGTGTCGTAGCCCGCCAGGTCGTTGATGTCCGGCGGCAGGGGCTGGATGTCGAAATCGGGAAACCATTCCCGCAGGGCATAGCCGTGGACGCCATAGACGGAGATATCCCGACCTGCCTTGCGCAGGTTGTTGGCGATGGTCATCTGGTACAGCGAATCGCCCAGCCGGTTGGACAGCACCAGGGCCGTTTTTTCGGCCGGGAGGGGATGAGCGTGGCTCACGGCAAGTCTTCCAATTTTTCGATGACCCGGAGGATAACCGATCGTCGGCCGGGCCTGGACCGGCTTGCACGCCTCGGCGCTGTCAGCGGCGCGTTGGCTGCCCGGGAGTACGATTCAGGCATGCCTGCACCTTCTTCGCAACGCGCCCTGCTCTGGGTGGTCGCCGCCTGTTTTTTCATGCAGACGCTGGACACCACCATCGTCAATACCGCCTTGCCCGCCATGGCGCGCAGCCTGGGCGAGGACGTGCTGGCGCTCAAGCCCGTGGTGGTGGCGTACACGCTGACGATGGCCATGCTGACGCCGGCATCGGGTTGGCTGGCGGACCGCTACGGCACGCGCCGCGTCTATCTGGCGGCGATCCTGGTGTTTGCGGTGGGGTCCGTGTTTTGCGGCCTGGCGCAGAGCCTGACGCAACTGACGATCGCCCGCGTGGTGCAGGGCGTCGGCGGATCGATGCTGTTGCCCATCGGGCGCCTGGCGGTGCTGCGGCGGGTGCCGGGCGACCAGTACATCTCGGCCCTGGCCTTCGTGTCCATCGCGGGGCAGGTCGGGCCGATCTTCGGGCCGACGCTGGGGGGGCTGCTGGTGCAGGTGGCCAGCTGGCATTGGATTTTCATGATCAATGTGCCGATCGGCCTGGTGGGCCTGTTCGCCGTGCGTCGCTATCTGCCGGAGGACGCGTTGGCCGATGTCGCGCCGTTCGATGTGCTGGGCTGCGGTTTGCTGTCGTTGTGCATGGTGGCGTTTTCGTTGGCGCTGGACCTGCCTGCGGGTGAGGGGCGGGCGGCCTGGTCGACCGGGCTGTTCGCGCTGAGCGCGCTGACGGTGGCGCTGTATGTGGCGCATGCTCGGCGGCGCGACAACCCGCTGTTTCAACTGCGCCTGTTTCGTGAACCCAATTTCAGCGTGGGGCTGATCGGCAACCTGGTGTGCCGCATCGGCAGCAGCGCCGTGCCCTTCCTGTTGCCGCTGCTGCTGCAGTTGCAGCTGGGTTATACGCCGCTGCAGTCCGGCCTGATGATGCTGCCGGCCGCGATTGCCGGCACGGTGTCCAAGCCCTGGATCGCGCCGCTGGTGCGGCGGTTCGGCTATGACACGTTCCTGCTTGCCAACACGGTGCTCGTGGGGGCGTCCATCATGTCGTTCGCGGCCATCTCGCACGGCTGGCCCATGGCGCTGCAAGTGGCGCAATTGGCCCTGTTCGGCGCGGCCAACTCGATGCAGTTCGCGGCCATGAACAGCGTCACCCTCAAGGGACTGAGCACGCGCGACGCGGGCAGCGGCAACAGCCTGTTTTCGATGGTGCAGATGCTGGCCATCGGCTTGGGCGTGACGATCGGCGGTGGCCTGGTGGGCGTGTTTTCCGGGCCGGGCAATGCCGCGTTGGGCTGGGCATTCACGCTGACCTTCCTGTGCGTGGGCGCGATCACGTTGCTGTCGGCGCTGGTGTTCAGGCGCCTGGATGCCGACCGCCTGAACGGCTCTGCGGGCGGCCGCGCCGCAGCCGGCTGACGACTGCTCGCGATGGCGCGGCGGTGATTTCACCGCAGGGCAACCCACGCGGGCCGCATCAGCCAGCGCCGCATGGGGGCCGAGTAATAGCGGGCTACCAGGCCGCCCAGCATGGCGGCCAGCAGGATCGCCAGCACGCTGGCCGCCGTCAGTGCGCCCGCGCGCCACCAGGTCGATACGGCGCCACCGGAATTGCGGCACGAAGCGGCCGCCAAGAGCAGCACCGGGAACATGTGCGTCAGGTAGATCTCGTAGCTGTTGTGACCGATCCAGCGCAGCGCGGCCATCGCGGGGTTGTGCCGTGGCGGGTGGGATGTGCGCAGGCTCCAGCCGATCAGCAGGCAGGCCACGCCGATTTCCAGCAGCGTGACGTTCAGTCCCAAGGCGGTCAGCCCCAGCCAGGACGTCGTCTTTCTAAGCAGGAACACCAGCGCGAACAAGGCGATGCCCGTGAGCAGCAGGCCGCGGCGGTACGAGTGGCGAGCGCGGTTCAGGCGGGCTGCGGCCAGCGCGGCCAGACAACCGATGGCGATGCCGTCCATACCGGAGAGATACGAGTGATCGGCCCAGATCTCGTTCTGGGTAAAGGCAACGCGGGCAAACGGGCCGAGCACGACGAACAGGAGCAGCGTCAACCGCAACGCGCGCGGCCCCACCGCCAGCGACACGAGGCAAAGCAGCGGAAAGGCCAGATAGAAGGCCTCTTCGATGGATAGCGACCACAGCACGTTCCAGGCCGCGGGCAGATAGCCGACCTGGGCCTCCAGCCAATTCAGGTGCAGCGTCAGTGCGGCGGCGGTGGCGCGTGCCAGGGACGTGTCTTCGATCACGAAGCCGGGCATCTGTGCCCAATGCAGGCCCGCCAGCACCAGCAGCAGCAACAGCAGGCAGGGATAGATGCGGGCGAACCGGCGCCACAGAAAAGGCGCCCACGGCACAGCGGCCAAGCTGCCCCAGCGGGCCAGGCAAGTGCGTGTGATCAGAAAGCCCGAGATGACGAAGAAAATGATGACGCCGTAGTAACCGCTGCGAAAGACGATGTTGAACAGCGGCGCGGGCAACACCTTGCCCAGCAGGCTTTGTTCTTGCGGAATGTGAATCTGCACGTGCAGCAGCACGACGCACAGGATGGCGAGGCCGCGCAAGGCATCGATGGCGGGGTTGCGGGGTTCGCCCGGCTCGGGGCGTTTGGCCCTGGGCATTGGGGCGTAGGCGGGCATGAGTCGGTCTGTTCAGGGGAAAACCGCCATGCTAGCCACGGGCCTGTCAGGGAATTGGGCGACTGTGTATAGATTTTGTAATGCCGCGGCAGGGGCCGGAGCATGTTTGCCAGCCCTGGAAATGGAAGAGCGCCTCAGCTCGAGATGAGTCTGAGGCGCTCCTGCCCGGCTTCGCACGCGATGGGTGTCAGACAGCCCGGCAAGTCCAATCTACTGCTGCCCCTATGCTCGAGCAATAGGGAAAACCCCAGTGAAATTAGGGGGTTACAACATTTTTTTCAGTGTGGCCCCGAGGCGGGCGACTCGCGCGGCGAGTTCGTCAAGGCCGTCGCGCCGCATTTGTCCGCCTCGGCATCCGCGAATTGTTGGCCCCTGCGGCCAAGCCGACACTGAGACCCTCATTCACAGCGAGCAGAGGTTGAAAATGTTGGCATTTCGCAGGCGTCAGACAGGGCAGGGCATGACCGAATACATCGTGGTCGTGGCCCTGGTGGCGGTGGCGGCTATCGCCGTGTACCAGTACTTCGGACAGGTCGTGCGGTCGCAGACCGCGGCAATGGCGCGCGAGCTGGCCGGCGAAGACGGCACCAAGCAGTCGGGCGATGCACAGAAGGCCGCGCAAAAGGCCGCCGCGCAGACCAAGGCGCGGTCGCTCAAGTCCTTTACCGGCAACGCCGCGGCCGACAAGTGAACGCCAGGCTCGAGCGCGTTGCGCCATTCGCCTCGCAGCAAGGCCAGGTATTGGTGCTGGGCTTGCTGCTGGCGGCTGCGGTATCGGTGTCGCTGGTCATGCTCTACAACCTGGGGCGCACGGTGGAATCGCGCTCGAGCCTGACCCACGCCGCGGACGCGGCAGCTTACAGCGGTGCGCTGGAACAGGCGCGCCAGCTGAATTTCCTGGCCTACGTCAATCGTACCCAGATCGCCCACCAGGTGGCGATGGCGCACCTGGTCACCCTGGGGGCGGGGGCGCAGTACCTGCGCACGCTGGCGGACCAGCGCACCCGCAACAACCCGCCCATGGCGCTGATATCCATGCTGTTCGGCCCCGATGCCGGGCTGGCCTACGCGATGGCTCGGGGTCAGCCTGGGGCAGAGGCCGATCTGGCGCGCGCCTATGCCGAGCACGACCGCATCGTGCACCGGGTGCTGGATGCCGGCGCGGCCGTGGCGGTGAAGCATCTGCCGGCATCGCGTGACCGGCTCATGCGCGCCGTGCTGCGCGACAACTACGCCGATGCGGCCGGCAGCTTTGGCCTGTCTTCGTCGGCGCGAGCTGAGCCCGTCATCCGGCTGCTGAGCGACGGCTGGCCGGGATTCGTTGCGCGCCACGCCGCCACGCGTCAGGGTGGCTTGCGTCCGGCGGTGGAGCAGGCAGCAGGACGCTTCGGCTTCCTGGATCGCCGCAACGAGACGCGCCGCAACCTCTGGCCGGTCAGCATGTATTGCCCGATCTTGCGCCATGAACTGCGGCGGCGTGGATCGACCTGGCTGGGGCCGGACGGCCGGTGGGGGGCGCTGGACACGCAGTCGTTTCATGCCTTGCGGTCCAACCGGTGGGTCGGGTGTTATTACCGTGAATACGCCATGGGCTGGGGCACGGCTCAAGGCCAGAAATCCAGGCCCCCGCCCGATCTTGATTACGTGGAATCGCCACCCGAGGATTTTTCCGCGCAGGATTTCTGGCGCTGGGTGGAACTGTCCACGAACTGGAACATCTTCGATGGCGCAACCAATCCCATGGCCAATTCCTATGCCATGGCGCAGGTGCAGCGCTGGCCCGGACTGGGGCTGCCCGGGTATCGCGAAGTCGCATTCACGCGTCGCGAGGCGCCCTTGCGCTTTGCCGTGGCGGTCAGCCTTGCAGGGCGTGCGTTGCCCACCACTGACGCCGCCAGTACGGTCGCTGCGCCTGTCGGCCGGTTTCGTCATGCCGCTTTGGGCGGGGGCGGAACGCTGACGGTCACCAGTGCCGCCGAAACCTATTTCGCGCGTCCGCAGGCCCGGGGCGACGGGCGTGGCGAATGGGCCACGCTGTTCCGTCCGTACTGGCAGGCAAGGCTGTCAGCCGTCACCCCGGCCGAGGCCCTGGCGGCCAAGGGGGCGCCATGATGCCCGCCTATCTTCGTCAGCGCGGCCAGGCTCTGGTCGAGGCGCTGCTCATGTTGCCGTTGCTGACGATGGCCTTCCTGGCCGTGGCGTGGGTGGGCAAGTTGCAGTTCGCCGCCCAGGAAATGGCGCAGGCCAGCCGCCGGGCAGTGATGGCATCGGCGGCCGGGGCGCCCCTGGCACGCCCGAATGGGCCCGGGGGGCAGGCGGGCCGCTCGCAATCGATGCCGGGCGTCGCAGCGTCCGGCAACGCCGGGCTGCAAGCGGAATGGTTCGGGGCAGACCTGCAACTGTTGGCCATCACGGCGCGGACGGCATTGCCCGGTTCGGCGCGCTGGGATGCCGCGCGTATCGCGCGCCGCACCAGTGTCGCCGCGGGGGCGGGATACGCGCATGGCGATGACGATGCGCAGCGTCGCATCGGGGCCGCCCCGACGGCCTGGAGGCGGGCGGCTGATCGTTCGTTGCCCTTGGCTCGCAGCATCGGGGGCAAGGTGGGACGCGTGGATGCGCCCTGGGGGCGGCCTGCGATCACCACGGATTGGCTGTCGTCCTGGGCGGATCTGGTTCCCGCCGATCGCCTGGGCAAGCGCGGCAGGATGACGCCATGAGCACGCCTTCCCTGACGCGATGCGGTTGGCGTGGCGGCCCAATGGCGGGGGGCTGCACCCGTCGTTCATGGCGTGTGTGGATCGCCGCTGCCTGGCTGGCCTGGCCTGCCGGGTCTGGCGTGGCCGCGGGCGCCGTACCGCAGGCAACGGGGCTACACGTGGCTTCCGGCGTGGCGTCCTTGTCGGCGCTGCGCTTTCCGCCGGGTTCGCGAGTCGAGCCATTGGCCGACCGCATGTGGCTGAGCGGTGCACCCGTTCAGGTGGTCGTATTTGATGCGCCGGTCAATGCGCCTGAATTGATTCGCGAGCTGTCACGCCAGCAGCCGGCGCTGGGCGATCTTCAGGTGCTGCCGGGGCAGGCCATCTTGTCCGGCCAGGTCGGCGATGCCTGGTGGGTGGCGCAGATGGAAAGTCCCGAAGCCGGACGCTGTGTCGGCAGCATTTCCGCGATTCATGCGCAACCGTTGCCCGCCTCGGTCCCGCCGGCCTGGTTGCCGGCCAACGCCCGTCTCAGATTGGATTTCACCGTATTGGAAGGGGGCATGAAGGTGTCTGAACATATTTGGCAGCATCCTCTGCCACCCGCACGCCTGGCGTTGCTGTTGCAGCAGGGGCTGCTACGAGATGGATGGCGTCGTGTTGAAAGCGAGCCGGCCGGCGCTGGGCGGCAGTCGTGGCGGCGTCAGGGGGGCCAATTGCAATGGTTGCTGGTGCCGTTGGATGCAGGCAGCGGCTTGTGGGTCAGGCGGTGGACGCCATGAACGGCTTCTTCACGCAAGGTCTGCGGCGCTTGCGCAAGGCCGCCGTGTATCTGCTGGCGCTGGCGGCGGGCCTGTTGTCCGCCTGGGCCGTGCGCGAGCACGTGCAGCAACGCGTGCTGGCGCTTGAAGCCGAGGCGCGCACGCCGCAGGTCAGCCGGTTGGTGGCGGCCTACGATCTGCCCGCCGGCACGACGCTGGACGAATCGCATCTGGCGATACGAGACATCCCGGCGCAATGGGCGCCCGCCGCCAGCGTCGAGCCATCGGACATCGACGGCGTGCTGGGCGCCCAGCTGACTGCCGACCTGGCCCAGGGCGAACCGGTGCTCAAGGCCTATCTGGCTTTCACCCTGCCTGTGCCAGCGCTGGCCTCGCGGCTCAAACCCGGACAGCGTGCGCTGATGGTTGCCGCGGGCGACCTGGGCGGTCTGTCGGACATGCTGAGGGCAGGAGACGCCATCGACATCTACGTGTCCTTCTCGTATCGCGATCGCGAGGTGACGGTGCCGCTGTTGCAAGGCATGCGGGTGCTGACGGCGGTGGACACGGCTGGGGGGGATGGGGCGGCCCATGTCACGCTGGCCGCCAGTCCGGACGAAGCCATGCGATACATCGCGGCCAGGCAGGCCGGAACGCTGACGGCGATGCTGCGCAGCCGCGACGACGACGCGGCCGTCAGTGCGGCGCCGCAAAGCGACCTGGCTTCGTTGATCGGCCTGAACCGTGAACCTCGCCGCAAGCCGGGCGTGGTCATCTTGTACGGCGACCAGCTGGGCGCGCAGAGCAGCGTGCAGGGCGCTGGCGCAGCCCGTTTCGAATCGGAGCATCCATGATCATTCGATACGTGACGGCAGTGTCCGCGCTGTGCCTGGGACTGGTCTGTGCACCGGCCTGGCCTGCCGACGAGGCGCTGGAAATGCAGGTCGGTGATACCCGCGTGCTGTCACAGCCGGGCGTGACGCGCGTCGCCATCGGCAATGGCCAGGTGCTCAGCGCCGTCGCGACCGAAGGCCGCGAGGTTGTCGTCTTTGCGCGTGCCGAGGGCGTGTCTTCGGTGCATCTTTGGGCGGCGGGGCAAGTCAAGGCCTACGACGTGCGGGTGGTGCCGGCGGGGGCGCCGCGCTTGCGGGCCGAGGTCGAATCCCTGCTGGCGCGCATTCCGGGAACTCGCAGCACCTTGGTGGGCGGCCGCATCGTCATCGAAGGCGACGATCTGTCCGATGATGACCGCGCCCGCATTGCCGCCTTGGCGGATCGTTATCCGGATGTGCTGGATTTCACCGGGCAGGTCGGTTGGGACAGCATGGTGTTGCTGGACGTGCAGGTGGTCGAGATTCCCAGTTCCAGGCTGCGCGAGTTTGGCGTGCGCTGGGACGGCATGACGCAGGGGGGCGTGAATGCCGGCCTGGCTTGGGATGGCGGGTCGCGCGGCAGGATGAGCCGCCCTGGAGAACAGGTGATCGAGACCCCGGCGCCGGTGTCGTCGGCGGCGGGCTATTTCGGCGTCAATGCGCTGCTGTCGGCGCGCATTGCCGCCCTGGCCCAGAACGGCGAGGCCGTCATGCTGGCGCAGCCCCAGTTGCTGGCGCGCAGCGGCGCCAGCGCGACCTTCCTGGCCGGGGGCGAGGTGCCTTATACGTCCACTGATTCGCGCGGCAATCCCACGACGCTGTTCAAGCCCTATGGTGTGTCCCTGCGGATCACGCCGCGCATCGATCGCAACGGTGTCATCCGTTCGTTGATCGAGGTCGAGGCAAGTTCCGTCGATATGGCGCTGACGTCGCCCAGCGGGCCGGCATTGCGCACCCGCCGCGCATCCACCGAGTTCAACGTGCGGTCGGGTGACACGCTGGTCATCGGCGGCTTCCTGTCGCGCGAGCGTTCCGACGAGCACACCGGTCTGCCCGGACTGAAAGACATCCCGATTCTCGGCGCGCTGTTTTCATCGCGCCGCTATCAACTGCGCGAAACCGAACTGGCCATTTTCGTCACGCCCAAGATCGTCTCGCGCCACGAACCCGCCATGGCGGACCGGGTGCGGCGTGGCCGTGAAGTGGTGGATGCCGCGTTTCCCGAATCCCCGCGGCTGGGGACGGCGGTTCCGACGGCGGGGGGATGGGACCCCTATGCGGGGGCCGGTTCGCAGTGGGCCGATGGCAGCCGCGGTGTGACCGCGATCAACCAGGAATAGCGCCATGCTTGAAATCGAAATGACCTATGAAGACGCGGCGACGCGCAAGATCACCGTGGCCGCCCCGATTCTGATCGGCCGGGGCACGCAGTGCGGGCTGCGCATCGCCAACTGGCGGGTCGGGCGCCAACACGCGCGGCTGCTGCACGAGGCGTCGATGATCGTCCTCGAGGATCTGGGTACGCTGGGCGGCACGCTCGTCAATGGCCAGCGGGTGGTGCGCCATTCGCCTGTCATGCCTGACGACGAGATTCTGATCGGGCCATGCCGCCTGCGTGTGGCGTGGGCGCAGCCGGGTGGGGCGGAGGGCGAGCCGGCCGATGCCGCCACATTGGCGCAGCCTGTCACGGCGCTGGTTCCGGATGCAGGCATGCCTGCGCCCTTGGTCGTGGCGGCGCTGCCGTCCCTGCAGCAACGCCGACGATTGCATGCGGCGTTGTTGGGCGCGCTGGATTTGCGTCGGCGCGATGTCGCCGGCATGAGCGATGCGATGCTGCGCGCCGAGGCCGAGCGGCTGTTGACGCAGATCGTGGCCGACGACGTCGATTTGCCGCCCGGTGCTGATCGCGTCGCGCTTTGTCGCGATGTGCTGGACGAGGCCGTGGGGCTGGGGCCGCTCGAACCCTTGCTGGCGGCGCCGGGCGTGACCGAGATCATGGTCAACCGGTACGACGAGATCTACATCGAACGCGAAGGCCGGCTCTGGCGGCACGCAGGCGCCTTTACCAGCGAGCAGTCCGTGCGCTGGGTCATTGAACGCATCGTGACGCCGCTGGGGCGCCGCATCGACGAAAGTTCGCCGATGGTGGATGCCCGCTTGCCGGACGGTTCGCGGGTGCACGCCATCATTCCGCCGGTCGCGCTGAAAGGCGCCAGCCTGACCATCCGCAAGTTTCCGCAGCGCCGGCCCGGCATGCCCGACCTGCTGGCGGCAGGCTCGTTGAGCGAGGCCATGGCGCGGTTTCTGGCGCTGTGCGTGCGCATGCGCAAGAACGTGGTGGTCTCCGGCGGGACGGGCTCGGGCAAGACCACGCTTCTGAACATCCTGTCCAACGAGATCCCGGACGGCGAACGCGTGGTCACCATCGAAGATGCTGCCGAGCTGCGGCTGAACCACGAACACCTGGTGGCGCTGGAGGCGCGGCCGGCCAACCAGGAAGGACGGGGCCGCATCGACATCCGCGAACTGGTGCGCAATGCCCTGCGCATGCGTCCCGACCGTATCGTGGTGGGCGAATGCCGTGGCGCCGAGGCCTTTGACATGTTGACCGCCATGAATACGGGGCACGAGGGGTCATTGACCACGTTGCATGCCAATTCCACACGCGATGCGCTTGCCCGCCTGGAATCGATGATTCTGATGGCCGGGATGGATCTGCCCTTGGCGGTGGTGCGCGAACACATCGCGGCCAGCATCGACATCATCGTGCAGCAGGCGCGCCTGGCGGACGGACGTCGCGTGGTGACCTCGGTGGCCGAAGTGACCGGCATGGAAAGCGGCCGCATCCAGTTGCAGGAGCTGTTCCGGCACGAGCGGTCGGGCGGCTTCGTCGGGTGTGGGGCGGTGCCCAGCTTCGCACAGGAATGGCGGGACGCCGCCGCGGGACTGGACCCCGCCTGGTTCTGCGGTGTGGGCGAGATGGGCAATTCGGGCACTGCGGCGCCCGGCTATCCGGCGGGCCTGGCATGATCTGGCTGGCCGCAGGCGGGGCAATGGTGTGCGTCATGGTGCTGGCCTGGTGGGCACAGGGCTGGTTCGCACCGGCGCTGCGGCGGTACCGCGCGATCTACACGCAGGAAGCCGGCGTCAAGCTGGGTGAGCTGTTCCTGTTCATCGATCCGGCGCAGCTGTGGGTGGGGGCGATGGTCGGCGCGACCCTGGCGGCGTTGCTGGCGTTCGCCGCGACCGCCAGCGGCCTCATTGCCGCCGTGGTCGGCCTGGCCGCGCTGCGCGTGCCGCGCATGCTGGTGGACGGCCTGCGGCGCCGGCGTGCCAGCCGGTTCGAGCAGCAGTTGCCGATGGCGCTGCTGATGCTGGCGTCGGCGCTGCGGGCGGGCGTGGCGTTGACGACCGGCTTGCGCCATATGGTGGATCAGGGCGCTGCGCCGCTGGCCCAGGAATTCGGCCTGATGCTGCGCGAGCAACGGCTGGGCGTGCCGTGGGACCAGGCGCTCGAGAACCTGAATGTGCGCATGGCGGCCGATTCCACCGCGCTGGTCGTGGCCGCGATGCGCATCGCCGCACAGACGGGCGGCAACCTGGCCGAAGCGCTGGAAAGCATCGCCCAGACGGTGCGCGCCAGGCTGCAACTGCAGGCCAAGTTGCGGGCCTTGACGTCGCAAGGGCGCATGCAGGCCTGGATCGTGGGCGCCTTGCCCTTGTTGCTGCTGGCGGTGCTGGACCGGATGGAGCCGGAGATCATGGGGCTGTTGTGGCGTACCCCGCTGGGGTGGGCGGTGCTGGCCATCGTGGCGGTGCTGGAAACCGCGGGCGTGCTATTGATCCGGCGCATCGTCCGGATTGATTTCTGAGAGGCGCGCCATGTGGCTGTATCTGGGAATGGTATTGGCGGCGTTGGGCGCGGCCTGGTGGGCCTGGATTGTGCTTCGCCCCTTGTTGCTGGACGAACCGGCGGTGGCCAGCGCCATGCCATGGTGGTGGCGCATGGCCTGGCCCTGGATCAGCGCGGTGGCGCCCTTGGCGGCACCGCTGTGTTCCTGGCGGTGGCGGCGCCGCCTGGACCGGGCCATCGAGCGGGCCGCCTTGCCCGCGGAGATTCGCTACGAACATATGGCCGCCTTTGGGGTGACCGCTGCGCTGGCGGGGGCAGGGGCGGCGGCCGCATTGGCGTGGGCCTTGACGGACGGCGGCCTGCTGGCCTGGGCGCCGTGGGCCGGGGGCGCCGCAGCGGTGGCCGGCAGTGTGCCTGGCCTGTGGTTGAGGGGGCTGGGTGCGAAGCGGCGCCGCAGTGTCGAGCGCGACCTGCCGTTCGTTTTCGACATGATGACGCTTTGCGTCGAGGCCGGCCTGAGCATGCATGGCGCCTTGCAGCTGGCCGCGGCCAATGGGCCCAAGGGGCCGCTTCGCGATGCGCTGGCTGGGGCGTTGGCCGACATGCGCGCGGGCGTTTCCCGCACGGCCGCCATCCAGGCGTTGGCGGATCGTTGCGACAGCCCGCTGGCGCGCAATTGGGCCGCGGCGCTGGCCCAGGCGGACGCCCTGGGTATCAGCCTGGGGCCGGTGCTGCGGGCCCAGGCGGCGCAAAGCCGCAATGATCGTCAGGTGCGCGCCGAACAACTGGCGATGCAGGCGCCCGTGAAGATGCTGCTGCCGCTGATTGCCTGCATCTTCCCGTGCACGTTCATCGTGCTGGCATTTCCCATCGCCATTGAACTGCTGCAGGGGACGCAGTGACCGGCCGCACGCCTTTGCCGCGCACGCGGCTGCGCCTCTTGCGGGTGTCGGGCTGGATGGGCAGGATGCGCGGCCTGTTGGGACGTCGCCCGCCGGGGCCGCGGTCGGGCATTTTGCTGGCGCCTTGCTGGGCGGTGCACACCTTCGGCATGCGCCACGCCATTGACGTGGCCTTCGTGTCGCGCGAGGGGCGGGTGATGAAGGTCTGCAGGGCGCTGGCGCCCCGCAGGCTGGCGTCATGCCTGGGCGCTGTGGCCGTTGTCGAGGTTCGGGCTGGCGTTATTGATGCCGAACACGGCGGTGTACGACGGATAGAAGCTGCAATAGAACACGCCGGCCGCCGCGATCGTGAACGGAATCTGCAGCGTGCTGGCAAGCTGCGGTGACAATCCGATGTAGACGAGCAGGCCCGAGCAAAGATCGAGGAACAGGGCGATCAGCACCCAGGTGGCGGCGTACACCAGGAAGGCCCATTTGTTGCGCCAGCAGGCAATGCCGGAGAAGAACAGGGCCTGCATCAGGCGCAGTCCATGCCAGGCCACCAGCACGGGCGCATACCAGAACAGCGCCGCGATGATCACGTACAGCACCGTGAAGATGATGAGCGGCGTGCGCAACGCCTGCAAGATGGGTTCCATGCTGTTTTCGATGGACGCGATGCGCATGCCTTCGGCGAAGGCGGCCGAGAAGGGCAGGAAGGTGGCCAGGCCGGCGATCAGGCTGACGGCGGCGTACAGCAGGCCCATCAGAAACAGTTTCCTGAAGACGCCAGGCTGTTTCAGGGGCTTGGCCCACATCGAGGGCAGCATCACGCGGTCTGCCTCGACGTGCTTGCAGGCCGCCAGGCTCATCAGCGTGACGGACGGCATCAGGGCAATGAACAGGATGGGGCCGACGATCTGTGCGGCAAAAGCGAAGATGACCAGGAGACTGTTGGCCAGCGCCCAGGTGTACATGGCCAGGGGTTGCTTGCGGAACAGACGGAAGCCGTCTCGGACCCATTGCCAGCCGGAGGACGCGGGTAGGAATGCTGCTTGCATGGCTCTCTTGGGGAGTGATCTCTCAATAAGGGACGTGCTACCCCCATTATGGGGGGCGTAACGGTTACGGCAATACTGGCAGGCCCGCGCGGTGGCGCGCCTGCAACACTCTTTCGAAATGGCGGGGGTCGTGCGGCTTGAGCGTCTGGGCCGGCCGCGGCAGGAAATAGTCGTACAGGCGGGACAACCAGAAACGCAGGGCCGCCGCGCGCAGCATCAGCGGCCAGGCCTGGCGTTCGGCGTCGGTGAACGGCCGGACCTGGGCGTAGGCGGCCAGCCAGGCCTGGACCAGCTCGGGGATGAATTCGCCGGTATCGCGTTCGATGCACCAGTCGTTGACGCTGACGGCCACATCGAACAGCCAGGTGTCGCAGCCGGCGAAATAGAAATCGATGATGCCGCCCATGAGCGGATCTTCGAACGTGCCGGCGAACAGCACGTTGTCGCGGAACAGGTCGCAGTGAGCCGGGCCCGCGGGCAGCGTCTGCCATGCCGGGGTGGCGGCGGCGGCTTGCTGGTCGGCCAGTTCGGTCTGCAGCAGTTGGGCCTGGCCGGCTTCCAGGAAGGGCATGACCTTGGGGGCGGTCTCGACCCACCAGGACAGGCCGCGCAGGTTGGGCTGCTGGATCGGGAAGTCCTGCCCGGCCAGGTGGGCGCGGGCCAGGGTAGCGCCGATCAGGGCGCAATGCGCGGCGCCGGGCGCGGGCTCGTAGCCGCCGGGCAGGCGCGAAACGATCGCGCAGGGTTTGCCGTGCAGGGTGGTCAGGCGGGTGCCGTCGCGCAGCGTCTGCGGCTGCGGCACGGGGATGCCGCGGCTGGCCAGGTGGTACATCAGCTCGATGTAGAACGGCAATTGCGCCTGCGTCAGCACTTCGAACAGCGTCAGCACGTACTCGCCGCGGCTGGTGTACAGGAAATAATTGGTGTTTTCGATGCCCGCCGTGATCCCTCGCAGCGAGACGAACTCGCCCAGGTCGAAATGCGCCAACAGGGCGCGCGCGTCGTCGTCGGATACGGGGGTGAATACGGCCATTGATGTACGGAAAGAGGGGGAGTTAACGGGCGGGCGGACATGGCTGTACGCGGCGGCGGCGCAATTTTAGACCACATGGCGGGCAGGGGTTCACTGCCCGCGCAATCCGCTTGCCGGACACAAACCGGCCAAGCACCGTAAAATACCGCATCCCCTTGTTTTACTGAGCGATTCTTGGACTCCCCCGACTGGCGGCTGTGCGTCGCCCCGATGATTGACGTGACCGACCGGCATTGCCGCTATTTCCACCGGCTGCTGGCCCCGCGTGCACGTCTGTACACCGAAATGATCACGACCGGCGCGCTGCTGTATGGCAATGTCGCCCGCCACCTGGACTTCGACGAGGCCGAACACCCGGTTGCCCTGCAACTGGGCGGTAGCGAGCCGGACGCATTGGCGCAGTCGGCCAAGCTGGGGCGCCAGTGGGGCTACGACGAAATCAACCTGAATTGCGGCTGTCCGTCGGAACGCGTGCAAAAAGGGGCTTTCGGCGCCTGCCTGATGGCCGAACCGGACCTGGTCGCCGATTGCATCAAGGCCATGCAGGACGCCGTGGATATCCCTGTCACCGTCAAGCACCGGTTGGGGCTGGACTACGACGAGTCCTATTCCTTCGTACGCGATTTCGTCGGCAAGATCTACGACGCTGGCTGCCGGGTGTTCGTGGCCCATGCCCGCAATGCGGTGCTCAAGGGGCTGTCGCCCAAGGACAACCGAGAAATTCCGCCGCTGCGCTATGACGTGGTGCGCCAGCTCAAGCAGGACTTCCCGGATTGCGTGTTCGTGCTGAACGGCGGGCTGGCCGATGCCGACCAGTCCGTGGCCGCCGCCGCCGATTTCGACGGCGTCATGCTGGGTCGCGCCGCCTGGCACACGCCGCGCGTGCTGTCCGAAGTGTCGTTGCAGCTGTGGCCTTCGGTGCGGCTGCCCAGCGATGCGCAGGTGGTCGACGCCATGATGGAATATGCCGCGCGCCAGGTGGCGCAGGGCGTGCCGCTGCGCGTCATGACGCGGCCCATGCTGGGCCTGGTGAATGGCCAATCGGGCGCGCGCCGCTGGCGCCGCATGCTGTCGGACCCGGCCTTGTTGGCCGCGAACAATCCGGCGCTGATCTATGACGCCTGGCGCAGCCAACGGCACGCGCCGGACATGCGCGGCGCCGCGTTGACGGCGGCGCCGGCGGGTATCTGATCCGGATATCCAAGCCAGATACTCAACCCAGGCATCCAGGCAAAAAATAACGGCCCCTGAGCAGGGGCCGTCTCTGTCCGCGGTAAGTGTCCGCGGGCCGGACTCAGGACTTGGCCGGTTCGGCGCTTTCGGCGGGCCAGTCGCGGATGTAGGCCTTGAGCATGTTGTTTTCGAACTGCTGGGCCGCCACGATGGCCTGGGCCATGTCGTAGAACGAAATCACGCCCATCAGGGTCGGGCCGTCCATGACCGGAATGTAGCGCGCATGCTTTTCGAGCATCAGGCGCTGCACTTCGTCGGCGCTGGTGTTGGGCGACACGCTGACCGGCGCGTCGTCCATGATGGACCGGATGGTGGTTTCGCCTGCGCCGCCATGCGCGTGCATGTGGCGGATGATCTCGCGGAACGTCAGCATGCCCGTCAGGGTGCCGAATTCCATGATGACGAGCGAGCCGATATCCTGCTCGCTCATGGTTTGCACGGCCTGGGACACGGGCATGTCCGGCGATGCCGTGTAAAGCGTGTCTCCTTTGACGCGCAGAATCTCGCTGACCTTCAACATCGGTTTCTCCTGGGCGCCGCGCGCCCTGATGCTATTTGCTATTTCTTGTTCGCTTCCAGCTGCAAGACCGGGGCGATGCCATTTGCGGTATTTTGCGCCTCTCCGCAAAGTTCTTCCAGCGTCGGCGTGTTTTGCTGGGAAATCACGGCCGAGGCGACCTTGAGGATTTCGGCGTCGTCGCGGACCCGCGGCTGGCTGCGGTCCAGCAGGAAACGGTCCACGACCGGCGCCAGGGACGTCTCGCGGGCGTCGCAGGTCAGCACCCAGAGGTCGTCCGGGCTGCGGGTGATCAGGCCCATGTCGCTGAGCCGTTCCAGGACCTCGTTCAGTTCGTCCTGGTGCAGTTTCAGGCCGGAAGCCAGCCGGTTGGCGGGCAGGCCGGGCGGGCTTTCGGACTGGGCCCGGCGCAATACGCGCAGCACGTCCAGGGCGTCCACGAACGGCGCGCCGGGGTAACGGTTGAATTCCCAGCGGCCCAGCCGGATGAGGGGGGCGCTGGCGGCCAGGGTGGCCCCCAGCAGCACGGCCAGCCACGACAGGTAGATCCACAGCAGGAAGATCGGCAGCGTGGCGAATGCGCCGTAGATGACGGTATAGGTCGGGAAGCGGGTCAGATAGTAGGCGAACGCCGATTTCATGACTTCCAGCGCCACGGCGGTGACGCAGCCGCCCACCAAGGCGTCTCGCCACAGCACGTCGCGGTTCGGCACCACCACGAACAGCGCCGCGAACCCCAGGCCGGTGAGCACCAGCGGGATGAACGAGACGGCGACGCTGACGATCTCGGGCACGTCGCGCACCAGCCCCAGCGATTCCCGGGCCACGAACGAGGTGGCCCACAGGCTGGCGCCGGCCACCACGGGCCCCAGCGTGATGACGGCCCAGTACACCAGGGCGCGCTGCGGCAGCGGCCGCTGCCGGGTAACGTGCCAGATGTCGTTGAAGGCCTTGTCGATGGTCATGATGAGCAGCAGCGACGTGACCAGCAGGAAGCCGCCGCCGATCGCGGTCAGGCGCGAGGCCTGGCGGGCGAACTGGTTCAGGTATTCCATGATGTTGTCCGACACGGACGGCGGCATCAGGCTGTTGGTCAGGAAGTCTTCGAGGGCGACCCGGAATTCCTGGAAGACGGGAAAGGCGGTGAACAGCGACAGCACCACGGCCAGCATCGGCACGATGGCCAGCACCGTGGTGAAGGTGAGGCTGGAGGCGACCTGCAGCAGCTTTTCTTCGTCGGCGCGCTGGGCGGTGAACAGGAAGGCGCGGCCCACGCGGGCACCCCACGAAGCGCGTGGGGGCGGGGGCTCGGTGGCCGCCGGCGCGGCGGCGGCAGGCTCGGCGGGGCGGTTCATCAGGCGATAATAGCAGCATGAACCCTGAACTCAACCCCCGCTTGCGCCTGGCGGCATCGGTGTCGCTGTTCGCCTTGATCGTGTTGTGCGTGACCTGGGAAACGGTCGTGGCGCCGCTGCGCCCGGGCGGTTCCTGGATGCTGCTCAAGGCCTTGCCGCTGGTGTTGCCGCTGCGGGGCATCCTGCGCGGCAATCTCTATACGTACCAGTGGGCCTCGATGCTGTCGCTGCTGTACCTGATGGAAGGCGCGGTGCGGGCGATGTCGGACCCGTCGCGGCTGTCGGTCCTGATGGCCTGGGGCGAGATCGTGCTGTCCACCGTGTTTTTCCTTAGCGCCATTTTCTACGTGCGGCCGGCCAAGCGGGCCGCCAGGAGCCAACGCGCATGAGCGCCCATTCCTTGTCCGAATTGCAGGCCGTCAACTCGTTCGCGGCCTTGCCAGAGGCGTTCTACACGCGGCTGGCGCCGCAGCCGCTGAACCATCCCCGTTTGCTGCACGCCAACGCCGAGGCCGCCGCCCTGATCGGGCTGGACCCGTCGGTGCTGCAGACGCCGGAATTCCTGCGTGTCTTTTCCGGGGCCGATCCGCTGCCGGGCGGCGATACCCTGGCCGCGGTGTACAGCGGCCACCAGTTCGGCGTCTGGGCGGGCCAGTTGGGCGATGGCCGCGCCCACCTGCTGGGCGAGATCCAGGGGCCGTCGGGCGCTTGGGAATTGCAGCTTAAAGGGGCGGGCCTGACGCCGTATTCGCGCATGGGCGATGGCCGGGCGGTGCTGCGCTCGTCGGTGCGCGAGTACCTGGCCAGCGAGGCCATGCACGGCCTGGGCGTGCCGACCACGCGTGCATTGGCGCTGGTGACCTCGGACGACCCGGTGTGGCGCGAAACCGTGGAAACTGCGGCCATCGTCACCCGGATGTCGCCCAGCTTCGTGCGCTTTGGTTCCTTCGAACATTGGTCGTCGCGCCGCCAGCCGGACATGCTCAAGGCGCTGGCCGACTATGTGATCGACCGCTTCTATCCCGAATGCCGGGCCGCGCCGGCGGGCGAGCCGCAGGATGCCGCCGCACCCTTCATGGGCCTGCTGCGCGAAGTGACCCGCCGCACGGCGGTATTGATGGCGGATTGGCAGGCGGTGGGCTTTTGCCATGGGGTCATGAACACCGACAACATGTCGATCCTGGGGCTGACACTGGACTACGGCCCCTATGGCTTCATGGACGGCTTCCGCCTGGGGCACGTTTGCAACCATTCCGATTCCGAAGGCCGTTATTCCTGGAACCGCCAGCCGTCGGTAGCCCTGTGGAACCTGTATCGCCTGGGCGGCAGCCTGCACACGCTGGTGCAGGACGTCGACGGCCTGCGCGCCGTGCTGGACGAGTATGAAGGCGTGTTCACGCGCGCCTTCCATGACCGCATGGGCGCCAAGCTGGGCTTGGCGGCGTGGCGTCCGGCAGACGAACCGCTGCTGGACGACCTGCTCAAGCTGATGGACGCCAACCAGGCGGACTTCACCCTGACCTGGCGCCGTCTGGCCGATGCGGTGTCGGGCCGCCGCGCGCCGTTCGAAGACTTGTTCATCGACCGGCCCGCCGCCGCGGCCTGGCTGGATCGGCTGTTGGCGCGCCACGCGCAGGATGGCCGGCCGGCTGGCGAAGTCGCGCAGGCCATGAACCGGGTCAACCCGCTATATGTATTGCGCAATCATCTGGCCGAAGAGGCGATCCGTGCTGCGAAGACGGGGGACGCCGGCGAGATCGATACGCTGATGAAACTGTTGCGTGCGCCGTTCACGGAACAGGCTGGCTACGAAAAATATGCCAGCCTGCCACCGGATTGGGCCAATGGCATTGAAGTCAGTTGTTCGTCTTGATGTTCGTTTTGAGCGATTCTTGACGACAAAACGTCTTTTTAGAGGTGGATACCGTAGAAAATTGGCGCATTGAGACGAAAAATCGCGGTTTTTTTCTCTGCAATCATTCGTTTCCATTGTAAAAGTCGTAAGATTGTCGCCTGCGGGACACTCAGGACGGTACGCCCGTCCTTGGGGCATTTGTCGACAATTTTCAATATAAAGCACTCTAAATATGCCTGGCGCAGATGGTTTGCTGTGTATCGGCCTGCTTGAGGATGATGCGGACTTCCGGGAGGAGTTGGCGTTGGGCCTGGGCGGGTACGGTTTCCGAGTGGCGTTTGCCTGTGACAACGCCGCGGCCTTTTACCGTCGCCTGCAGGAGCAGCCCTGCGATATCGTGATTCTTGATGCGCATCTTCCTGGCGAAGACGGCTTCTCGGTGGCTACGCGCCTGCGCGCGCTGAGCCCCGTCGGCATCGTGATGCTGACGGGCCGCAGCGCGCTCGAAGACCGGGTGCGCGGCCTGGAAGGCGGCGCTGACGTCTACATGACCAAGCCGGTGGACCTGCTGGAACTCAGTTCGGTCATCCGCAGCCTGGCGCGTCGCATGCGTCTGGCCAAAGTGCCGCGTCCGGCCGACGCCGAGACGCGCGCATCGGCCGATACCGCCTGGTCGCTGCAGGATGGCGGCTGGATCCTGGTGGCGCCGGATGGCGCGTCGTTGCACCTGAGCGCCCAGGAACGCACGTTCCTGATGGCCCTGATGGATGCGGCGGGGTCGGCGGTCAGCCGTCAGGCGCTGGCGGAATTGTTCCTGCCGGACAGCCCCGGCGGCTTCGAATTGCGCCGTATCGACGTGCTGGTGAGCCGCCTGCGCGCCAAGGCGCAAAGCGCGGGCCTGAAGTTGCCCGTGCTGTCCGTGCGCGGCCAGGGCTACGTGTTCGCGGCCTGATCCATGTCGGCCGCTGCCGGCGGCCGGGCGGGCAGGGTGATGACAAAGCGCGTGCCCACGCCGACCTGGCTTTGCATGGTCAGCGAGCCGCCCTGGGTCTGGCAGATGCGCCGGGCCAGGTACAGGCCAATCCCCATTCCCTGTGTTTCGCGGTGCGCCGATCGGCGGAAATGCGGCTCGAAGATGCGCGCCTGTTCGTCCTGGCCGATGCCGGGGCCGCTGTCGGTGACCGCCATCCAGGCCATGAGTACGCCGTTTTCCAGGGTGCGACCAGTGTCGATGCGGATGGGTTCGCTGGCCGGCGAATACTTGATGGCGTTGTGGATGAGGTTGCGCACGACGACGCTGGTGAGCGGACGATCGCAATAGACGGGCAGGGTGTCGGCGTCGGTCTGCAGCAACAGGGCGTGCGCCGTGTCCGGCTGCATGGCGGCCACCACGTCGCTCACCAGTTCCGACATGTCGGTCAGTTCACCGCGCGGCGTCCAGGCCTCGCCGCCCAGGCGGTCCTGATTCAGCAACTGTTCCATCAATTCGGTCATGCGGGTGACGGACCGGTGGATGCGGGCCAGGCGGTTGTCGACCGCTTCGCCGCTGCCGGACAGAATCATGTCCAGCGACTGGGCCGCCGCGCTGATGGTGGCCAGCGGCGCGCGCAGTTCGTGCGAGATCAGGGCGTTCATCTGGCGCTGGGTGTCGAGGGCGCCGGCCATTTCCACCAGCCGCAATTCGCCTTCGATCTGATGGTCGACCCCGGCGGGATCGGTGCGGGCCGGGTCCTGGCGCGGCTGGTGTTCCAGGCTGGCCAGCAACAGGGCGGCCAGCACCAGCAGCAGTCGGGCCAGTTCGGGCGCGAGCGCCCCGCCGACGGTGGGGGACCAGGCGTCCTGCGCCAGCACCCAGGCCGATAGCGCGTAGGCAGCGCCCAGCGCGAGCGCAGAGGCCCGGTGCGGGCCGCGCCTGGCTGCGGCCGCCAGGAACCACGCGGCCAGCGCCGCGCTGGCCGCCGCGCAGACGGCGGCGATCAGGCCGGGCAGCGGGCCGCCATCGGCGTCATAGACGAAGATCAGCGCCAGCGCTGCCAGGCCCGTCAGCCCGATGCAGGCCCAACGGCAGGCGGCGGCCAACCGGGCGGCGGCAGGGCTGCCGGCCATGAGCGGGACGGTCAAGGCCAGCAGTGCGGCGAACGAGCCGGCCTGCAAGGCGCCGGCGGGAAACAATTGGGGCTGCACGCGCAGCACGCCTTCCACCACCACGAATGCCAGCGCGGCGCCATAGCGGGCGGTGCGCGTGTAGGCCCAGGCGGCGGCAAATGCCGCCGCACATGCCAGCGCGACGCCGGCAACGAGGCCGGCGTGCAGGTCGGGGTAGGGGTTGGCGGGGCTGGCGGCCAGCAACGGGCCGGGCCAGGACAGGGCCGCCATCAGCCAGGCCGGCCAGCTTGATCGCACCGGGCGCTGAAGGCGGGCGCGGCTAGCGCGGCGATGGCGCACGCGCCAGAGGGTGCGAAGAAACAATCCTTCCGTCAACTAGGAACCCATTGTTGGTCAGGCGCGAGGTCGTGTGCGCGGGCGAAGTTTACGACAGCGCCGCGAATCGCGCGGATGCCGATTTTCTCGAGGATGTCGCGGGTGGCGGCATCGGGCACGTCTTCGGCGTACACGGCCATGTTCAGGGAAACGGCCGTGGCCACGACGGTGGCCGCCAGGTGCTGGCTGCCGGGGCTGTGCAGGATGCCGGTGATGAACCCGCCGCACAGCTTGACGTATGACAGGGGGCATTCATGCAGGTGTTCCATGGCGCCGAACTGCTGTGACAGGCGCGACAGGCCAACCCGGCCGCCGGCCTGGGTGACGATATGGCAGAGCTGGCGCATTTCGGCGCCGTGTTCCACCAGCGCGGCGGCATCCACTTCGACGATCAGCCGCGCCGTGAGGGCGGGGCGATCGGCCAGCATGCGTTCCAGCCGGGACAGGAACGCCGCCTGGGCCAGCGAGGCGCGCGACAGATGCACCGTGAGCGCATCCGTGTGGGTGTACAGCCAGTCCAGGCCCAGGCGGATGGCCTGGATGTCGCATTCGGCCGACAAGCCCAGGCGCACGGCGGGCGGCATGAAGATCGAAGCCGGCACCGGGTCCGCATCCGCGGCGTCGTGCAGGGTCAGGCTGGCTTCGTGGTGCAGCAGGTCGCCCGAGACGTCCGCCAGGGGCTGCACCGACAGCGAAAACCGGTGCTGCTCCAGGGCGGTGGACAGGGCATCGTGCCAGCTGTATTCGCCGATGCGGGTGCTGTCGGCGGCCTGGCTGGCCGGGGCGATCTGGTCGTCATCGCCGCTTTCCGCGCACATCAGGGCGTGGTCCAACCGCGCCAGCGTGTCGCTCATGTTGTCGCCGGGGGCATAGGCGGCCATCGCCAACGCCCAGCGGCACCAGCCGCGCTTGTCCATCGGTACGCGCAGCGAGCGCAGTTCCCGGCGGACGCGCTCGGCCAGTAGGCCGGCCTGGGGGGCCGAGGTGCGGGGCATCAACAGCGCGAAGTCCGAGCCGCCGATGCGGGCCAGCACGGCGGTCGGGCCGCCCGAGCCGTCCACCAGCTTGCGCAGGCGGTCGGAGGCCGATCGCAGCCATTGGTCGGTGAAGGCGCGCGACAGGTGGCGGTTGATCTGCGCCAGGTCACGTTGGCGAAACAGCAGCACGTGGCCGCCCGCGTCGGGCGCCTGGTCGGCCAGCGCCAGCCGGAAATGGTCGATGAAGTACTTGCGGTTGGGCAGGCGGGTGACGGCATCGCGCGAGATCTCGCTTTGCAGCGATTCAATACGCGCGTTCTGTTCCTGCACCGTGGCGGCCACTTTGCGCTGGGCATCGACCAGGGCCTGGTCCACGCCGGCCAGTTCGCAGGCGTGGCCGGGGGTGGGGTCGCCGCCCGGGGCCAGCGCCCGAACCCGTTCGCAGATGTCGCGCGAGGTGCGTGCTTCGATCCAGCGCAGCAGGTTGACGGCAAACAGCGTCCAGAAGACGCCGGCGGCCAGCACCAGGCCGATCACACGCACGCCGCCTTGCCAGAGCGTGTCGCGGGCCAGCCGGGAATCGGCCTGGACAGTGACGCTGCCCAGGGGGCGGCCGTCTGCCGAAACAATGGGTCGGGTGGCGGCGGGGGCGGTCATCGTCAGCCAGCTGTCGCGCCAGTCGCGCGCCTGGGCAGGCGCGTCGGCGGGCGGGTTGCGGCGCTCCACGACTGTGTCCCCATTGGCTGCGGCAATGCGCACCAACGAATACAGGCCGGCCCCGAAGAGGTCATCGGCCAGCCGAGTCTTGTCCTGCGTGCCACCGGCATCGTGCGACAGGGCCCAGGCCAGGGCGCTGGCGCCGGCCTGACCCTGTTGGGCCAGCTGCGTGTTCAGGTAACGATGGGCGGCCAGCATCCCCAGCGCCTGTGCACCGAGCAAAATGAAGGCAATCAGGAGGGCGGTGCAGAGGATCAGCCGGCGTAATGTGGACATGTAATAAAGGTTCCCTTCGTGGCCCGCACCGTTGCCGGTGCCGTGCAATGCCGGCCTGCCAGTAAAAGGGGGAACGTCAGGCAGCGAAAGTGCCCGATCGGGAAAAATGCTGGATAGGAAACGTGACACACGTTACTAATACCTCAGTGTCGTCGCGTACGCTGTAATTCCGCATGTCACAGAACATACAGAATATTACGAAATCACCTGCGATATCAGACAACCTGTGCAATTATTTCGTTCGTGATAATTGCCCGGATGATAACTATTGAGACAGGCCGTATTAATTTTCCGGCTCTGGCTGTCGTAGTAAGGGCACGGCATGGCGCAAGGGACCGGCCAGCGACTGCTATCCAAGGACCGTCATGACCCCACGCGAGCAATCAGATCAGTGCAGGAATCGAAGGAAAAGGAGCGCGTT
Source organism: Achromobacter sp. DH1f (assembly GCF_000633435.1). NCBI lineage: Bacteria > Pseudomonadati > Pseudomonadota > Betaproteobacteria > Burkholderiales > Alcaligenaceae > Achromobacter > Achromobacter sp. DH1f. The sequence continues at coordinate 174,958 of NZ_AYMF01000001.1, forward strand.
GCTCCTGAAGTGTGGCGTTTTTTTGCGAAAATAATGCATAATTTAAAAAATGTTACAGCCCTTGGGTTTCTTTCCGGACCACAACGCCAAGGGTTTCTAGATAGGGGGCTCCGTGCGTGAGAGTTACCTGCTCGCACTGTGCCTGACGCTCGCGGGCGCACTTGCAGCGATAAGTTTGTTTTTCGTCCGCAGGGAACGCGTCCTGCGCGGTCGACTGACGCGTGACGAATTGACCGGCGTGCTGAGCCAGCGAGAGCTGCATCGGCGCGCCCGTGCCTGGCTGAACCAGGCCGACAAGCAGTCCGGCCGGGGCGCCTTCGGGCCGGGCGGCGCCGCGCAGGCGGACCGCGAGCCCCAGGACATCGCGCGCACCCGCACGGGCGCGCGCGGCATTGGTGCGTTCTTCCTGGTCAGTTTTGACCAGTACGCCGAGATCAGCGCGATGCTGCGGGCGGGCGAAGACCAGACCCTGCTGGTGATGGTGGCCGACCGGCTAAGCCTGATCACGCGCGCGCTGGGCGGCATGGTGGCCCGCAGCGGCACCGATACGTTCACGGTGTGCATCCCCGAGGTCGACGAAGAAGGTGCGGCGCAGGTGTCGGCCAAGCTGCTCGAAGACCTGTCGGTGCCCTACGAGTTGGGCGGCCGGCCCCTGATCGCGGTGTTTCGCGTGGGGGCGGCGTTGTATCCGGACCACGGCCGCAGTGTGGAAGAATTGCAACGCTGCGTGCAGGTCGCGATGGTGCCGCTGAAAGAGCGGGGCGGTCCGGGCTGGAACATGTTCGACTTTCGCATGCTGGCCCGCCAGCGTGACCAGCAAGGCCTGGAAAATGACCTGCGGCTGGCACTGACCACCGCGTCCATGGATCAGTTCGAACTGTATTACCAGCCGGTCTGCGATAGCGGCACGGGCGTGGTGCAGGGCTGCGAGGCGCTGCTGCGCTGGCACCACCCGGAACTGGGCAGCGTGTCGCCCGCCGTGACGATCGAGCTGGCCGAGCGCAGTGGCCTGATCGTGCCGCTGGGCGCCTGGATACTTGAACGGGCCTGCTCGCAGGCCGCGCTGTGGCCGGCGGCCTGGCGGGTGCACGTGAACCTGTCGGTCAAGCAGATGAACGAGGACAGCCTGGTGCAGCTGGTGTCCGACGTGCTGGCCTCGACCCGCCTGGCGCCGCGCAAGCTGGTGCTGGAGATCACCGAGTCCATTTTCATCATGCACTACGACCGCCACGTGAAGATCCTGAACACGTTGCGCGCCAAGGGCATCGGCGTGGCGCTGGACGATTTCGGTTGCGGCTATTCCAGCCTGAACCACCTGCGCCACCTGCCGATCGACTGGGTCAAGATCGACCGCAGCTTCATTTCCGCGCTGGAATCCGATGCCGGCAGCCGCGAAGTGGTGTCCGCCCTGTTCGGGCTGTGCCAGGCCATGCACCTGCCGGTCGTGGCCGAAGGCGTCGAAACCGAGGGCCAGCGCGAAATCCTCAAGTCGCTGGGCTGCCGCGTGATGCAGGGGTTCCTGCTGGGCCGACCCGCGCCGGCCGCCGAGATTCAGGCTTTGGCCTCGGCGGTGTCATAATCGGGGTTGCTTGCAACCTCACGACCTGTTGACTTCCTATGCCCGGCAATACCCTCGGTACCTTGTTCACCGTCACGAATTTTGGCGAATCCCACGGGCCGGCCATCGGTTGCGTCATCGATGGCTGTCCGCCGGGACTGTCCCTGGATGCCGCCGATATCCAGCTTGAACTGGACCGCCGCCGCCCCGGCACGTCGCGCCACGTCACCCAGCGCCAGGAAGCCGACCAGGTCGAAATCCTGTCGGGGGTCTACGAAGGCCTGACCACCGGCACGCCCATCGGCCTGCTCATCCGCAACACCGATGCGCGCAGCAAAGACTATTCGAACATCGCCGATACGTTCCGGCCGGGCCACGCCGACTACGCCTACTGGCGCAAGTTCGGCCTGCGCGACCCGCGCGGCGGCGGCCGTTCGTCGGCCCGCCTGACCGCGCCCACCGTGGCCGCAGGCGCCGTGGCCAAGAAGTGGTTGGCCGAACAGTACGGCGTGAAGGTGCGCGGCTACATGAGCCAGTTGGGCCCCATCCCGATTCCGTTCGTGTCGTGGGACGAAGTGCCGAACAACCCGTTCTACGCGCCCAACGCCGATGTCGTGCCCGAACTGGAAGCCTACATGGACCAGTTGCGCCGCGACGGCGATTCGGTCGGCGCGCGCATCGAGGTCGTGGCCGAAAACCTGCCGGCCGGCTGGGGCGAACCCATCTACGACCGCCTGGATGCCGACATCGCCCACGTGATGATGGGCCTGAACGCCGTCAAGGGCGTGTCCATTGGCGCCGGCTTTGACTGCATCGCGCAGCGCGGTTCCGAGCACGGCGACGAAATCACGCCCGACGGTTTCCTGACCAACCACGCTGGCGGCGTGCTGGGCGGCATTTCCACTGGCCAGCCGGTGACGGTGTCGCTGGCCATCAAGCCCACGTCCAGCATCCGGGTCGAGCGCCGTTCGGTCAATCGCGCCAACGAGCCGGTGACGGTGCAGACGCTGGGTCGCCACGATCCGTGCGTCGGCATCCGCGCCACGCCCATCGCCGAAGCCATGCTGGCCCTGGTGCTGATCGACCACGCCCTGCGCCACCGCGGGCAGTGCGGCGATCGCGCCTGAGGCCCGTCGGGACCCCGATTTCAGCCACTGTTGGAGGCCGACATTGAGCCGTAACCGCTATCCGCTGCGCCGCCTGGCGGCCGTCCTGGGCCTGGCCGTATTGGCCGGCTGCACGGGCATGAACACCACCCAGTCGGGCGCCATCGGCGTCAACCGGACGCAGTACATGTCCAGCATGGTGCCCTCGCAGGCGCTTGAGCAGGAGGCCAACCAGCAATACGCCGACATCCTCAAGCAGGCCCAGGCCAAGAACCTGCTGGACCGCGATGCCCAGCAGGTTGCGCGGGTGCGGGCCATCTCGCAGCGCCTGATCGCGCAGGCGGGCGTGTTCCGTCCGGATGCCTCCGGCTGGAAATGGGAAGTGCACGTGCTGACCAGCGACGAGATCAACGCCTGGTGCATGCCCGGCGGCAAGATCGCGGTCTACACGGGTCTCATCAACAAGATCAAGCCTACCGACGACGAACTGGCTGCCGTGCTGGGCCATGAAATCTCGCATGCGCTGCGCGAACACGCTCGTGAGCGCGTGTCGCAGCAGATGGCCACCAGCCTGGGTTTGCAGGTGCTGTCCATCGCTACCGGGTCCAGCGCCGCGTCGGACCTGGGCGGACAGCTCACCAGCGTGATGTTCACGTTGCCCAACAGCCGCACCCACGAAACCGAAGCCGACCGCATGGGCGTCGAGCTGGCGGCGCGGGCCGGTTTCGATCCGCGCGCCGCCGTGACGCTGTGGCAGAAGATGGGGGCGGCCGACAGCGGCAATGCGCCGCCTGAAATCCTGTCGACGCACCCGTCGGCCGCGTCGCGCATCACCGATCTGCAGGCCGCTGCGCAGCAAGTGCTGCCGTTGTACGAACAGTCCAAGGGCCGCGCGGCTCGCTGACCTGACAGAGAAAAAGGGCATCCGCGTTGCCGCGGATGCCCTTTTTTTGCGCCTGCTGCGGATGGCTAGGCGGACAGCTTGACGCCGGGCCCGCGCATGACGGTGATGCCCAGGTCGGCCAGGATGCGGCGCGTTTCGCTGTCCGGCACGTCTTCGGCGTACACGGCGATGTGCAGCTTGCGGGCGGTTTCCAGTACCGATGCGGTCAGTTGCTGGCTGCCCGGGCTTTGCGACATGCCGCCCACGAAGCCGCCGCCCAGCTTCACGTACGACAGCGGCAGGGTGTGCAACTGCGCCACCGCGCCGAATTGCTGCGCCAGGCGGCGCACGCCGATATGCGCGCCGAATTCCGAGGCCACCCGTGCCAGCGCCGCGATCTGCTCGTGGCATTCGACCAGGCCGTGCGCGTCGATTTCCAGGAACAGGCGGCGAGCCAGCGCGCGGCGTTCGGTCAGCAGCAGGGCCAGCTGGCGCAGGTATTTCTGGCCGCGCAGCGAGGGCAGGGCCACGCGCAGGGCCAGTTCGCCCTCGTGGGCGGCCAGCCAGTCCAGGCCGAGTTCCACGGCCTGCAGGTCGCATTCGGCCACCAGGTCCAGCCGCACCGCGGGCGGAATGAACAGGGTGGCGGGGATAGGCGCCTGGTCGGGGGCGGTGCGCAGCATCAGCATGGCTTCGGTGCGCAGGACGGTGCCATCGGCGGCGCGCAGCGGTTCGGTGGCCAGTTCGAAGCGGCGGCCTTCCAGGGCCGACAGGATGGCGTCCTTCCAGGCGCGTTCGCCGGATTCGGACGGCGACTGCGCATCGGCGGCGCCTGCGATGACGACCTGGTCGTTGCCGGCGCTTTCCGCCCGCATCAGCCCGAAATCCAGCCGCGCCAGCACCGGGCCGGCCGGATTGCCGTGGCTGTAGTCGGCCATGGCCTGGGCCCAGCGGCACAGGTGGCCTTCGCCGACGGGGATGCGCGAGGCATGCAGGTCGGCGCGCAGCTGTTCGGCGATCATCATCGCCTGCGGCGCCGCGCAACCCGGCAGCAGCAGGGCGAAGTCGGACCCGTTCAGGCGCGCCAGCAGGGGGTTGGCCACGTGCAGCGACTTGAGTGACCCCTGGATGCGCTCGCAGGCCGCGCGCAGCCACTGGTCGATGAATTCGCGCGGCATGTGGCGGTTCAGGTCGGCCAGGTCACGTTGGCGGAACACCAGCACATGGCCGCCGTCGATGGGCGCGCGGGTTGGCGAGCCGCCCTGGACCGGGCCGGCTTCGAGCGCGCGGCGGAATTCGTTGACGAAGTATTTGCGATTGGGCAGGCGCGTGACCGGGTCCTGGTTCAGTTCCAGTTCCAGCGATTCGATCTTGGCGTTCTGCTCCTCGACGCTGGCGTAGACGCGTTCGCGGGTCTGGTTCAGCGCCTGCACCACGTCGGTCAATTCCGACACGCGCGCCTGCATCTGCTGCGGCGGCGTGTCCTGGCCGATGCTGCGGACGTGGTCGCTGATCTCGCGCAGCAACCGGTTCTTGATCCAGCCGACCAGGGCAAAGGCGAACAGCGCCCAGATCAGGCCCGCGCCCACCACCAGCGCAATCATGCGCAAGCTGCTGCGCCACAGGGCTTCCCAGGCATAGGCGTCGTTGGCTACCAGCGTCACTTCGCCGATCTGGCGCCAGCCGTCGCTGACCGCGTGCGAGGCCGACTGCGCGTCCAGCGGCGCCAGGGCCTGGAACCAGCGCGGCACGGACGCCCCGGTGGCGGCGGCCCGGCGCTCGATCAGCACCTTGCCTTCGGGGTCGGCCAGGCGCACCAGCGAAAAATGGCCGCCGTCGAACAGCGCCGACACCAGCAGTTCCTGCACCACCGGGTCGTTGTTGGCCGGTTGCGACAGCGACAGGGCCAGCGACACGGCGGCATCGGTGCTTTGCACCTGCAACTGGCCCGACAGGTATTCACGGGCGGCGTTGACGCTGAGCGCCAGGGTCCCCAGCAGGATCACCACGATTGCCAGGGTGACGCTGAGCAGGAGCTGTCGAAGTATGGACATAGTCTTGGTTCCGGACATCAGGGGCGTATGCCTTCCCGTTCCATGCGTTGAAGTAGATCGCGCCAGCGGCTGAGGCGGTCAACCGGTGCGGCGGGTTTGCCGTCGACGTACACGCCGTCGGCGTTGAAGCTGAAGACCGGCGTCAGGTCGCGCCGTTGCGATGCCGGCAGGATGGTGGAAATCAGGCTGTCCAGCACCAGCGGCACCGCGTTCGGGGTGTCGTAGTAGCCCAGCACCATGTGGGCGATCTGGCTGCTGCTGGCCGGGCCGCCGACCCGTGCCCGCACATAGATGAAACGCAGCTTGTTCGCCGGCACGCCCATGGACAGCAGGGTGAAGTACTTGCCGATGACGTAGTCTTCGCAGTCGCCCGCGCCCTTGCCCAGCGATTCGAGCGGGGTGGCCCAGTAATCGTCCTTGCCCCAGATCGTGATGTCGTCACCCGACAGCAGGGCGCGGTTCCAGAAATCGTTCGCCACCGTCAGCCTGTCTTTCTCAAGCGCGGGGGGCGGGGTGTGCAGCAGTTGCAGCCAGTTCGACACCGCCTTGGCGCCCTTGGCGCCATAGCGGCTGGCCGACAGGCTCTGCAATTTGTCGGCATTGATCTCCAGGGCGAAACTGCCGCCCCAGCCGCACGCCAGGCAAAGCAAAACCCATCGGCACAGGTTCAGCGTGACGCGGAAACGGCGGGTTGATGGCATGAAACGGATTTTCACATTTTTCCGGATGATTCAGGTGTCATCCGGAAAAAATCCCCCGCGCCGCCAACGCGCCGCGCCCTGTGCTTCAGACCGGTCAGGGCCGCGGGCGGCCCTGACCGGGTACGGCCTTAGCTGTGGTCGACGTTCAGCTTCCCCTTTTGCAGCAGGTCGTTGATGATCGCCTGGTTGTTCATCTGCCCGCCTTGCGTCAGGTCGATGTTTTCCAGCACGATCTTCTGGTCCGCGCCCTGCGTGCCCAGCTTGCCTTGCGTGTTGACGTCGATGACCGTGTTGTTGCCTTCCTTGTGGAAGTTCAGGTACTGGGTCAGGGTGCCGTCCTTTTCGCCGACCAGCAGGTCCTTCAGGTCCAGGATGTCGCCGCCGTCCGCAGGCTTGCCCAGCGAGAAGTCCTTGATGGTGTCGACCGCCGGCTTGGCAGTGGTGCCCTGGTCGCCCAGTTCCCACTTGAAGGTATCGCTGCCGGCGCCGCCGATGAGGATGTCATCGCCCTTGCCGCCGATCAGGATGTCGTTGCCGTTGCCGCCTTCCAGCGTGTCGTTGCCCGAACCGCCGTGCAGCAGGTCGTTGCCGTCGCCGCCGTACAGTTTGTCGTCGCCCGCGCCACCGTAGATGATGTCGTTGCCATCGTCGCCGTACAGGATGTCGTCGCCGCCCTGGCCGTAGATGATGTCGTCGCCCGTGCCGCCGTGGATGGTGTCGCTGCCACCGCGCGGGTCATCGGCCAGGTTGAAGTCGGCGTGATGGTCCTTGATGTAGTCGTACAGGTCGCTGTTGGTCGGCGGGTGCCCGTCACGCATTTCCAGGAACACCTGCAGCGCCTTCAGGCCCGAACCCTGCAGCAGGTCGCTGGGGCGGCCGCCCACGGAACTCCAGTTCAGCACCGCGCCATCCGTGTTCAGCGTGTCGCCGAAGATGATGTCGTTGCCGGCGCCGCCGTTGATGATGTCGTTGCCGACGGCGGCCGGGTCCGTGCTGGACGAGCCGCCTTGCAGCGCAGCGGCCAGGTCCTTGGCGGTGTTGACGATCTGGGGCTGGCCAACCGAACCCGTGACGGTCTGGTTGGGGCTCCACCAGTAGTCGCCCGGGAACGAGACAGTGCCCGATCCGGTGACGCTGGAGTTGTCGAAGAACTTCAGGTAGCCCTCGTTCACGCCGGTGCCGATGCCGATGGCATGCACCGTGCTCTTGCCGCTCAGGCCCTTGAAGGCGTCGACGGCGTCCTTCATGTCACGGTAGTCGGTGCTGCTGCCGCTGCCGTTGCTGCCGTTGTTGCTGAACGTGGGGTCGCCGTCGGTCAGGAAGTACGTGACGTTCTCGAACGTCTTGCCGTTGGACGTCGTGGGCTGCTTGTTGAACCAGGTCAGCGCTTCCTTGAAGGCGCCTTCGTAGTTCGTGCCGCCGCTGGCGCTCAGCTTCTCGATGGCCTTGATCAGGTCATTGACGTTGGTCGAGTTCAGGCCGTTGATCGTGTACTTGGTGCTGGCCGACGACTCGAAGCCGATCAGCGCCACGTTGACGATGCCGTCGTGGCCCTTCAGGCTGTTGGCCAGGTTCTTGAGCGCGTCGATCGTCAGCTGCATGCGCGACAGGCCCTTCGTGCCCGACGGGTCCGACATGCTGCCCGAGGTATCGACGACGATCGCGATGTTGTAGTTCTTGCCCGGTTCCACCGTGGTGACGGTGCCGCCCTTGTCGCCCAGGATGATGTCGTCGCCGCTGCCGCCGTTGATGGGCGGCTTGGTGCCGGTGCCGCTGCCGTCGTTGTCGCCCGAGATGAAGTTGTTGGTCTTGATGGCGAAGTTGTATTCGCCCGACGTGTCCTTGCCGCCGTAGGCCGTGCCGCCGTTGTCGCGGACCTGGAAGCCGAACGAGGTGTCCTGGCCGGCGGCCGACGGGGTGTAGACCAGCTTGCCCGACGCAATGTCCGCTGCCGAGATCACGGCGTTCACCGTCACGGGCTGGCCGTTCAGGGTCAGCGTGCCGTCGGTCGGCAGGCGGGTGATGATCACGCTTTGCAGCGAATTGCCTTCGGCGCCGTCATTGAAGTTGAACTCGGCCGTGGTGAATGCATGGCCGGCGCCCGCGCTGACGGTGGTGGCGTTGTCGGCCGCGGTCGGGGCGTCGTTGGTGCCCACCACGTCGACCGTGATGGTCTGCTTGGCCGAACCGTCGGCGGACGTGACCTCGAAGCTTTCCTTGAGCACCTTGCCGGGGGCCAGGTCCTGCACGGCCTTCAGGCTGTTGTTCAGCGAGTAGGTCCAGTTGCCGTTGGCGTCGATCGAGAACGTGCCGTACTTGCCTGCCACGCTGTTCTGGGCGATGACACTGCTCTGGCCGGCGTCGGCATCGGACACGGTCAGCTTGCCCGAGGTCAGCAGCGTGTTGTCCTCGATCACCGTGCCGGAGGTCTGGCCGGAGATCTTGGCAATGTCGTTGGTGCCGGTGATGGTGACGGTGATGTCCTTGTACGCGGTGCCGCCGTTGCCGTCGTCCACCGTGACCCGGATGACGTCGTTCACCGTCTGGCCTTCGGTCAGGGCTTGCACCTTGGCGCTGTTGTTGTCCAGCACATAGGTCCACTTGCCGGTCTGGTCGACGGTGAAGGTGCCGTACGTGCCCTGGCCGCCGTTGTTGACCGTCCAGGTGTGCTTGTCGGTGGCGTCGATGTCCTGCTTGGTCAGCTGGCCGCTCGTGGTCAGCGTGCCGTCTTCCTTGACGTTGCCGGTGACCAGGCCGGTAATGGTCGGGGCGTCGTTGGTGCCGTTGATGGTGATGACCACCTTGCTGGTGGTGCCATCCGCGGTGGTGACCGTGAAGGTCTCGCTCACGCTGTCCTTGGCGCCCAGCTGTTGCACCACCGTGGCGGTGTTGTCCAGCTTGAAGGACCAGTTGCCGTTGGCGTCGATCGAGAACTTGCCGTATTGGCCCTGGAAGTCGGTCTGCGGCTTGAAGACCGCTTCGCCGGCATCCTTGTCCGTCACGTTCAGCTTGCCGCTGGCCGTGTCGATCGTGTCTTCCTTGACGGTGCCCTTGTCGGCCCCCGGCGTGCTGGGGGTGATGACGGCGGCGTCGTTGGTGCCGGTGATGTCGATGACGATCGTCTTGGTGGCCGTGCCGCCATGGCCGTCGTCCACCGTGACCGTGATGCTGTCGGTGACCTTCTGGCCTTCGGTCAGCGCCTGGACCTTGGCACTGTTGTTGTCCAGCACATAGGTCCACTTGCCGTTCTGGTCGACGGTGAACGTGCCGTACGCGCCCTTGCCTTCATTGTTGACGGACCAGGTGTGGGTGTCGTTCGTGTCGACGTCCGACTTCGTCAGCTGGCCGGTCGCAGTCAGCGTACCGTCTTCCTTGACGTTGCCGGTGGTGGCGCCGCTCAGGGTCGGGGCGTCGTTGGTGCCGGTGACGTTGACGACGATGGTCTGGGTGGCCTTGCCGCCGTTGCCGTCGTCCACCGTGACCGTGATGGTGTCGGTGACCTTCTGGCCTTCGGCCAGGGCCTGGACCTTGGCGCTGTTGTTGTCCAGCACATAGGTCCACTTGCCGGTCTGGTCGACAGTGAAGGTGCCGTACGTGCCCTTGCCGTCGTTGTTGACGGACCAGGTGTGCTTGTCGGTCGCGTCGACGTCGTGCTTGGCCAACTGGCCGGACACGGTGGTGCTGGTTGCGTCTTCCTTCACGTCACCCGTGGCCTGGCCGGTGATGGTCGGGTCGTCGTTGGTGCCGTTGATGGTGATGACGACCTTGCCGGTGGTGCCGTCGGCGGTGGTGACCGTGAACGTTTCGGTCAGGCTGTCCTTGGCGCCCAGCTGCTGGATGGCCGCGGCGTTGTTGTCCAGCTTGAACGACCAGTTGCCGTTGGCGTCGATCGAGAACTTGCCGTACTGGCCCTGGAAGTCGGTCTGCGGCTTGAAGACCGCTTCGCCCGCGTCCTTGTCCGTCACGTTCAGCTTGCCCACGGCGGTCAGCGTGGAGTCTTCCTTGACCGTGCCCTTGTCGTCGCCCGGCTTGCTGGGCGTGATCACGGCGGTATCGTTGGTGCCCGTGATGTCGACGACGATGGTGGTGGTGGCCTTGCCGCCGTTGCCGTCGTCCACCAGCACCGTGATGGTGTCGGTGACCTTCTGGCCTTCGGTCAGGGCCTGGACCTTGGCGCTGTCATTGTCCAGCGTGTAGGTCCACTTGCCGCTCTGGTCGAGCGTGAAGGTGCCGTACTGGCCCTTGCCGCTGTTGCCGACGTTATCGAACGACCAGGTGTGCTTGTCGGTCGCATCGATGTCGTGCTGGGTCAGCTGGCCGTTGGCGGTCTGCGTGCCGTCTTCCTTGACGTTGCCGGTGGTGGCGCCGGTGATGGTCGGGACGTCGTTGGTGCCGTTGATCGTGATGACGACCTTGCTGGTGGTGCCGTCGGCGGTGGTGACCGTGAACGTTTCGCTCAGGCTGTCCTTGGCGCCCAGCTGCTGAATGGCCGTGGCGTTGTTGTCCAGCTTGAACGACCAGTTGCCGTTGGCGTCGATCGAGAACGTGCCGTACTTGCCCTGGAAGTCGGTCTGCGGCTTGAAGACGGCTTCGCCGGCATCCTTGTCCGTCACATTCAGCTTGCCCGAGGCCGTCTCGGTGACGTCTTCGGTGACGATGCCCGCGTCGGCGCCCGGCTTGCTCGGGGTCACGACGGCGGCATCGTTGGTGCCGGTGATGGTGACGGTGATGTCCTTGGTGGCCGTGCCGCCATGGCCGTCGTCGACCGTGACCGTGATGGTATCGGTGACCTTCTCGCCGCCCTTCAGGGCCTGGACCTTGTCGCTGGCGTTGTCCAGCTCGTACTTCCAGTTGCCGTTCTGGTCGACGGTGAACTTGCCGTACGCGCCCTTGCCGTCATTGTTGACGGTCCAGGTGTGCTTGTCGTTCACGTCCACGTCGGCGACGTCGAGCTTGCCGGCGGCGGTGGTGGTGCCGTCCTCGGTGACATTGCCGGTAACCGTACCGGACAGCGTCGGCTTGTCGTTGGTGCCGGTGATCTCGACAGTGATGGTCTCGGTCGCCTTGCCGCCGTGGCCATCATCGACCGTGACCGTGATGGTGTCGGTGACCTTCTGGCCTTCGGCCAGGGCCTGGACGTTCTTGCTGTCATTGTCCAGCGTGTAGGTCCACTTGCCGTTCTGGTCGACGGTGAAGCTGCCGTAGGTGCCCTTGCCGTCGTTGTTGACGGACCAGGTGTGTTTGTCGTTGGTGTCGACGTCGTGCTGCGTCAGCTGGCCAGACACCGTGGTGTCGACCGCGTCTTCCTTGACGCTGCCGGTGGTGGTGCCCGTGAGGGTCGGGGCGTCGTTGGTGCCCGTGATGTCGATGGTGATGGTCTGGGTGGCCTTGCCGCCGTGGCCATCATCGACCGTGACGGTGATGGTGTCGGTGACCTTTTGGCCTTCGGCCAGGGCCTGGACGCTGGCGCGGGTATTGTCCAGCGTGTAGGTCCACTTGCCGTTCTGGTCGACGGTGAAGCTGCCGTAAGTACCCTTGCCGTCGTTGTTGACGGACCAGGTGTGGGTGTCGTTGGTGTCGACGTCGTGCTGGGTCAGCTGGCCGGACACCGTGTTGGACACGGCATCTTCCGTGACCCCGCCCTTGGCTTCGCCGGTGATGGTGGGCGCATCGTTGGTGCCGTTGATCGTGATGACCACCTGGCTGGTGGTGCCGTCAGCGGTGGTGACCGTGATGGTTTCGGTCAGCTTTTCGCCTTGAGCCAGCGCCTGGACCTTCGGGTCCTTGTTGTTCAGCTCGTACGTCCAGGTGCCATTGGCATCGATGGAGAACGTGCCGTGTTCGGTCACGACGCCGGTCTGGGGCTTGAAGTTGGCTTCGCCCGCGTCCTTGTCGGTCACGTCCAGCTTGCCGCCGGTGACCAGGGTGCCGTCTTCCGTGACGTTGCCCTTGTCGTCACCTGTTTCGTGCGGCGTGATCACAGCGGCGTCGTTGGTGCCGGTGATGTCGATGACGATCGTCTTGGTGGCAGTGCCGCCGTGGCCGTCGTCGACCGTCACGGTGATGGTGTCGGTGACCTTCTCGCCGCCCTTCAGGGCCTGGACCTTGTCGCTGGCGTTGTCCAGCTCGTACTTCCAGTTGCCGTTCTGGTCGACAGTCAGCGTGCCGTACTCGCCCTTGCCGCCATTGTTGGCTGTCCAGGTGTGCGTATCGTTGGTGTCGATGTCGGTGACGACCAGCTTGCCGGTGGCGGTGGTGGCGCCGTCTTCGGCCACGTTGCCCGTCGCCGTGCCCGACAGCGTCGGCTTGTCGTTGGTGCCGGTGATCTCGACGGTGATGGTCTCGGTCGCCTTGCCGCCATGGCCGTCGTCCACCGTGACCGTGATGGTGTCGGTGACCTTCTGGCCTTCGGCCAGGGCCTGGACGTTCTTGCTGTCGTTGTCCAGCGTGTAGGTCCACTTGCCGTTCTGGTCGACGGTGAACGTGCCGTAGGTACCCTTGCCGTCGTTGTTGACGGACCAGGTGTGCTTATCGGTGGCGTCGACGTCATGCTGCGTCAGCTGGCCGGACACGGTGGTGTCGGCCGCGTCTTCCTTGACGCTGCCGGTGGTGGCGCCCGTGAGGGTCGGGGCGTCGTTGGTGCCCGTGATGTCGATGGTGATGGTCTGGGTGGCCTTGCCGCCGTGGCCATCATCGACCGTGACGGTGATGGTGTCGGTAACCTTCTGGCCTTCGGCCAGGGCCTGGACGTCCTTGCTGGCATTGTCCAGCACGTAGGTCCACTTGCCGTTCTGGTCGACGGTGAACGTGCCGTAGGTGCCCTTGCCGTCGTTGTTGACGGACCAGGTGTGGGTGTCGTTGGTGTCGACGTCGTGCTGCGTCAGTTGACCGGACACCGTGGTGTCGGTGGCGTCTTCCTTGACGCCGCCGGTGGCCTCGCCAGTGATGGTCGGGGCGTCGTTGGTGCCCGTGATCTCGATGGTGATGGTCTGGGTGGCCTCGCCGCCGTGACCGTCATCGACCGTGACGGTGATGGTGTCGGTGACCTTCTGGCCTTCGGCCAGGGCCTGGACGTCCTTGCTGGCGTTGTCCAGCGTGTAGGTCCACTTGCCGTTCTGGTCGACGGTGAAGGTGCCGTACGTGCCCTTGCCGTCATCGTTGACGGACCAGGTGTGCTTGTCGGTCGTGTCGATGTCGTGCTGCGTCAGCTGGCCGGACACGGTGGTGTCGGTGGCATCTTCCTTGACACCGCCCTTGGCTTCGCCGGTGATCGTCGGATCGTCGTTGGTGCCGTTGATCGTGATGGTGACGATGCTGGTGGTGCCGTCAGCGGTGGTGACCGTGATGGTCTCGGTCAGCTTTTCGCCTTGGCCCAGCGCCTGGACCTTCGGGTCCTTGTTGTTCAGCTCGTACGTCCAGGTGCCATTGGCATCGATGGAGAACGTGCCGTGTTCGGTCACGACGCCCGTCTGCGGCTTGAAGTTCGCTTCGCCCGCATCCTTGTCGGTCACGTCCAGCTTGCCGCCGGTGACCAGGGTACCGTCTTCGGTGACGCTGCCCGCGTCGTCGCCCGTTTCGTGCGGGGTGATCCCGGCGGCGTCATTGGTGCCGGTGACGGTGACCTTGATTTCCTGGGTGACCTTGCCGCCATGGCCGTCGTCGACGGTCACGGTGATGGTGTCCACGACCTTTTCGCCGGCCTTCAGGGCCTGGACCTTGGGGTCGTCGTTGTTCAGCTCGTACGTCCAGTTGCCGTTCTGGTCGACCTTCAGCGTGCCGTATTCGCCCTTGCCGTCGTTGCCGACGGTCCAGGTGTGCGTGTCCTTGGTGTCGACGTCGGCGACGTCGAGCTTGCCGGTGGCGGTGGTGGTGCCGTCTTCGGTCACATTGCCGGTGGCCGTGCCCGACAGCGTCGGGGCGTCGTTGGTGCCGGTGATGTCGACGGTGATGGTCTGGGTCGCCTTGCCGCCGTGGCCGTCGTCGACCGTGACGGTGATGGTGTCGGTGACCTTCTGGCCTTCGGCCAGGGCCTGGACGTTCTTGCTGTCATTGTCCAGCACGTAGGTCCACTTGCCGTTCTGGTCGACGGTGAACGTGCCGTAGGTACCCTTGCCGTCGTTGTCGACGGACCAGGCGTGCTTATCGGTGGCGTCGACGTCATGCTGCGTCAGCTGGCCGGACACGGTGGTGTCGGCCGCGTCTTCCTTGACACCGCCGGTGGCCTCGCCGGTGATGGTCGGGGCGTCGTTGGTGCCCGTGATGTCGATCGTGATGGTCTGGGTGGCCTTGCCGCCGTGGCCGTCATCGACCGTCACGGTGATGGTGTCGGTGACCTTCTGGCCTTCGGCCAGCGCCTGGACGTTGGCGCGGGTGTTGTCCAGCGTGTAGGTCCACTTGCCGTTCTGGTCTACGCTGAACGTGCCGTACGTACCCTTGCCTTCGTCGTTGACCGACCAGGTGTGGGTGTCGGTCGTGTCGACGTCGTGCTGGGCCAATTGGCCGGTCACCGAATTGGATACGGCGTCTTCCGTGACGCCGCCGGTGGCTTCACCGGTGATGGTCGGGGCGTCGTTCGTGCCGGTGATCTCGATGGTGATGGTCTGGAGGGCCGTGCCGCCGTGGCCGTCATCGACCTTGACCGTGATGGTGTCGGTGACCTTCTGGCCTTCGGCCAGGGCCTGGACGCTGGCGCTGGTGTTGTCCAGCGTATAGGTCCACTTGCCGTTCTCGTCGATCGTCAGCGAACCATACTGGCCCTTGCCACCGTCGGTGACCGACCACGTGTGCGTGTCGGTCGCATCCACGTCGTGCGGCGTCAGCTGGCCGGACACGGTCGTGTCGGCCGCGTCTTCCTTGACGCCGCCGGTGGCTTCACCGGTGATGGTCGGCGCGTCGTTGGTGCCGGTGATCTCGATGGTGATGACCTGGGTGGCGGTGCCGCCGTGGCCGTCATCGACCGTGACGGTGATGGTGTCGGTGACCTTCGTGCCTTCGGCCAGGGCCTGGACCTTGTCGCTG
The DNA here is from genome assembly GCF_000633435.1 of Achromobacter sp. DH1f. Lineage (NCBI taxonomy): Bacteria > Pseudomonadati > Pseudomonadota > Betaproteobacteria > Burkholderiales > Alcaligenaceae > Achromobacter > Achromobacter sp. DH1f. The sequence goes on from NZ_AYMF01000001.1 coordinate 190,278, forward strand.
CCGTTGTCCAGCGTATACGTCCACTTGCCGTTCTGGTCGACGGTGAACGTGCCGTAGGTGCCCTTGCCGTCGTTGTTGACGGACCAGGTGTGGGTGTCGCTGGTGTCGACGTCGTGTTGCGTCAGCTGGCCGGACACGGTCGCGACGGTCGCATCTTCCGTCACGTCGCCGGTCGCGGCGCCGGTGATGGTCGGCGCGTCGTTGGTGCCGTTGATCGTGATGACGACCTGGCCGGTGGTGCCGTCGGCGGTGGTGACGGTGAAGGTCTCGGTCAGCTTTTCGCCCGCGGCCAGGGCCTGCACGCGCGGATCGGTCTGGTTCAGGCTGTAGACCCAGTTGCCGTTGGCATCGATCGAGAACGTGCCGTAGGTGCCCGGGCGGTCGGCCACGGCCACGAAGAACGACTGGCCGTCGTCCGGGTCCACCACGTTGAGCTTGCCGTTGGCGGTGGAGACATCATCTTCCGTGACCGTGCCGGCGTCGTCGCCCGGCTTGGACGCGGTGATCTGGGCGGGGTCATTGGCGCCCACGACCGTGATTTCGACGGTGGCGGTCGACGTCGCGCCGCTGGGGTCGGTGACCACGTAGGAAATCGTGGTGGTGGCGGTCTGCCCTTCGGGCAGGTGCTGGAAGCTGGTGCCCGGCACGAACGTATAGCTGCCGTCCGGCTGCACCACGAAAGTGCCGCCGTTCGAGCCGGTGACGGTGACGCCGCCCGGGGTCATGGGGCGGCCGCTGACCGAGGCGATGGTCAGGGGATCGCCGTCGGGGTCACGGTCGTTGGCCAGCAGGTTGCCGCTGGCGGTGGCCTTTTCGCCGACGCGGGCCGTGTCATTGACCGCGATGGGGGCATTGTTGGTGGGCGTGGTCGGGCCGGTGCCGGTGCCAGTGCCGTCACCCGTGCCGTCGCCGGTGCCGGTGCCGCTGGATGCACGGTCTATCGTGTCGGCGCCGCGGCCGGGGTTGGGGTAGGCCAGGTCCAGCGGGCTGGTGGATTCCAGGATGCGGGCCAGGCGCACGAAGCTGCCGCCGCCGTCATCGCCGCTGCCGCCGGTCAGGGTGGCTGCGGTGGGGTCCAGTACCTCGAACGGGTCCTGGCCGGCTTGCAGGGCCGCCAGCAGGCGGTCGGAATCGGTGCCCTTGGGCGCGGCCACCGCGGCTTCGGACGGGTCGGCCAGCGGGCCAGCCATGTCCCCGTTAACGGCGACTTCACGGCTTTCCCCGATCACGATCGGCATGCCGTTCTCGACCTGCAGGGCCACCGTCGCACCGGAGGCGGTGACGATGTCGCTGCCGGCGGGGACGTTGCTGCCTTGACGCAGTTCGGTCAGGGATCCGTCGCTATTGCGTATCCACGCGCGACCGGTGAGTTCAGTGACGACTGCGGGAGAGGAGTTGGCCATGTCGGTTCCGTTTCAGGGATTTATCCAAGATGGCCAGATACTAGAGAGGGCGCGCGGGCGGCGGTATTGTCCTCAAGGACAGGTTCACGAAGGAACTTTGCCGCGCGCGTCGACGGGCGCCGAAATGCCATGCACCCGCAGCGCCAATTGCAGGCGGTCGGTCACGCCCAGTTTCTCGAACACCGCCGACAGGTGCGCCTTGACCGTGCGCTCGGTGATGCCCAGCGCCTCGGCGATCTGGGCGTTGGACTGGCCGCTGGCCGCGTAGCGCGCCACCGTGGTTTCGCGTTCGGTCAGGATGCCGTTGTCCCAGGTCGAGGCGTCCTGGGCGCGCTCGGTCACCAGCCGCAGCAGGCGGGTCACCAGCGAACGGCCCATCCAGATGCCGCCGGACGCCACGACTTCCAGCGCCTGGGCCAGCGCCTGGGCCGGCGCATAGCCATGGCAGTAACCCAGGGCGCCGGCGCCCAGGGCCTGGGCGCCTTGCTCGTCATTGGGGCTGGGGCTGGCCACCACGACCTGCAGGCCGGACAGCAGCGGCAGCCAGGACGGGTCCTGCCAGGAAGGCAGGCGCGGCAGGCCGGTGTCCACCACCGCCAGCATGCGGCCCTGTTCGCGCCAGCGCTGCAGATCCGCCAGGCCGCGGCCGCGGGCGGCCAGCCAGCGCGTGGGGTCCAGGGCGCGCCAGTGCTGCCAGAGCAGGTCGTCGTGCGTAACCAACAAGACAGGAACGGATTTCATAACGCCTTCCAGCACTCCTCAACGTTCGGTAAAGGCATTGGCCTTGGCCCGCAGGATCGGCTTGAGCAGGTACTGCAGCACGGTCCGCTTGCCGGTCAGGATATGAACCTCGGCCACCATCCCGGGGATGATCGGCAACAGCTTTTCGCCCACGGTGCTGCGGTCGGTGCGCACCCGCACCACGTAATAGGAATTGCCCTTTTCGTCGGTGACCGTGTCGGCGCCGATCTGCTCGACCTTGCCCTCCAGCCCGCCGTAGATGGCGAAGTCGTAGGCGGTGAACTTCACTTCCGCCTTCTGTGCCGGATGCAGGAAGCCGATGTCGCGCGGCAGGATGCGCACTTCCAGCAGCAGGGTGTCGTCCTTGGGCACGATCTCGATGATGTCCTTGCCTGGCTGCACGACGCCGCCGACGGTGTTGTTGAACAGCGTCTTGACCGTGCCGCGCACCGGCGCCCGCACTTCGGCCAGCTTCACCCTGTCGGCCAGCGCCAGCTTGCCTTCGCGCAGCGTGGCCAGCTTGGTGTTGGTTTCCGACAACTCGTTGCGGGCCAGGTTGCGGATGTTCAGCTCGGACTCTTCCAGCTTGCTCTGGGCTTCCTTGATGGACGCCTGGAAGCGGTCGATCTGGGCTTCGGCGCCTTTCTGCTCGCCGCAATAGCGGGCCACGTCGCGTTGCAGGCGCAGCAAGTCCACTTCGGACACCGCGCCGCTCTTGAGCAAGGGCCGCGTCACCTGCAGTTCGCGCGAGGTCAGGCTGCAGCTGGCCGACGCCTGGTCACGCTTGGCGATGGTTTCGCGCAGGTCTTCCTGGCGCTGCTTGAGCTGTTCGCGCGCCACGTTGATGGTGGCGTTCAGCTCGGTGGTGCGGGCCTGCCAGGCGTTGCGCTCCATCTCGACCAGGCCGGGGGCCTGGGCCAGTACTTCCTCGGGCGCCACGAACGGCTCGCCGGTCGCCAACGCGTGCAGGCGGGCGGACTTGGCCAGCAGCGACAGGTATTCGGCGTTGTTCTCGCCCAGCGACGAGGCAAAGCGCGTGTTGTCGATCTTGAGCAGCGTCTGGCCGGCCTCGACTTCCTGCCCCGGGCGCACCAGCAGTTCCTGGACGATGCCGCCGTCCAGGCTCTGGATGATCTGCACCTGGCGCGACGGCACGACCTTGCCTTCGCCCCGCACGACTTCATCGATGTTGCCGATCGCGGCCCAGACCAGCAGGGCGGCCAGCGCCAGCAGGCTCATCCACAGCAGGATGCGCGCGCCGCGGGCCTGGGATTCATGGATGACCCATTCGGCGTTGCCGACGTAGTCCGTACGCTGTTCGGGCTTGCCCTTTTCGGCGCCGTCCAGCAGCCGGTCGAAGAAGAAGATGAAGACGCCGCGCAGCTTGCGCCACGGCGCGCCGAGCAGGCTCGGCCGTTTTTGACCTGGAATTTTCTGCATGCTTGCCTCAGCTTCCCCGTCCGACGCGCCCTTGGCGCAGCGCTTCGACGACCTGTTCCTTGGGGCCGTCGGCCACGATGTGGCCGTTGTCGATGACGATCAGTCGATCGACCAGGTCCAAGAGGGCCGTGCGGTGGGTCACCAGCAGGATGGTCTTGCTGGCGCTGGCTTCGCCCAGGCGGCGGCGCAACTGGGCCTCGCTCTGGTGGTCCATGTTGCTGCTGGGTTCGTCCAGCAGCAGGATGGGCGGGTCGTTGATCAGGGCGCGCGCCACGGCAACCGACTGGCGCTGGCCGCCCGACAGCGACTCGCCGCGCTCGCCGATGATCATGTCAAAGCCGTTGGGGTGCAGGTTGGCGAATTCGGTCACCCCGGCCAGATTGGCGGCGGCCAGGATGCTGGCGTCGTCGGCATAGGGCGCGCCCATGGCCAGGTTGTGCTTCAGGCTGCCGTAGAACAGGATCGGGTCCTGCGGCACGTGGCCGATGGCGCGGCGCACGTCGGCCGGATCGATCTGGCGCACGTCCACGCCGTCCAGCAGCACCGCGCCTTCGGTCGGCTGGTACAGGGCCAGGGCCAGCTTTTCCAGCGTGGTCTTGCCCGAGCCGATACGGCCGATGATGCCGACTTTCTCGCCCGGCTTGAGCTTGAACGACACCTTCTTGAGCACGGGCTGGGTGGCGCCGGGGTAGGTGAAGCTTACGTCGCGGAATTCCAGCGCGCCATGGAACACCGGCCGGTGCAGGAATTCGGCCTCGGGCGGGCGTTCGATCGGCAGCTTCATATAGCTGTCGATCGAGCCCAGCGAGGTGCGCGCGTTCTGGTATTGCATCAGCAGGCCGGCCACCTGGCCCAGCGGCGCCAGGCAGCGCCCGGCGATCATCGACGCGGCAATGATGCCGCCCATCGACAGCGCCGCGTCCTGCACCAGGTACACGCCGATGATGACCACCGAGATGGACACCAGCTGTTGAATCGCCTGCACGAAGCCCACGGTGGACGACGAGATCAGCTTGAGCTTGCCGCCGTTCTGGGCAATGAATTCGGTGGCGCGTTCCCAGTTGCGCTGGATGGCGCCCTGGGCGTTCAGGGTCTTGACGGCTTCCAGCCCCGTCAGGGCCTCGACCAGCGTGGCGTTGCGCTGCGACGACGCCTGGAACGTGGCCATCGTCAGCGCTTCCATCCGCGCCTGGGCGGCCAGCGACACCAGCAGGATCAGCACGATGGCGACCACCGGCGGCAGCACCATCCACGGCGAGATCCAGGCCAGCGCGGCCAGGAACAGCAGGATGAAGGGCAGGTCCACCAGGGCGGTGATGGTGGCCGACGCGATGAAGTCGCGGATCGACTCGAACGAACGCAGGTTGGCGGCGAACGACCCGACCGACACCGGCCGGCCTTCCAGCCGCAGGTCCAGCACGCGTTCCATGATCTGGGCCGACAGGCGCACGTCCACCCGCTTGCTGGCACTGTCCACCACATGGGACCGCGCCGTGCTCAGGATCATGTTGAAGATCACCACCAGGGTGATGCCGATGGCCAGCACCCACAGGGTTTCCACCGCGTTGTTGGGCACCACGCGGTCATACACGTTCATGGTGAACAGCGGCATCGCCATGGCGAACACGTTGATCAGCAGGGCGGCGACCAGCGCGTCGCGGTACAGCCGCCGGTTTTCCATGATGGCGGCCCAGAACCAATGGCGTTCGCGCACCTTGGCGACTTCCGGGGCGCGGGCGTCAAAGCGGAACTGCGGCCGCACGAAGCACACCAGGCCGGTGTACTGGCGGGCGAGCTCGTCGGCGCTGAGCGTGACCGCGCTGCCGCCCAGCTCGGGGTGGCTGACCACATAGCTGTCGCCGTCTCTTTTCAGCAACAGGCAGGCCCGCTCGCCATTGAGCAGCAGGATGGCCGGCAACAGGTCGGACGGCAGGCTGTCCAGCGATCGCTTGACCACGCGCGCCGACAGCTGGGCGCGCGCCGCCGCCCGGGGCAGCAGCGCGGGCGTCAGCTTGTGGGCTTCCAGCGGCAGGCCGGCCGACAGGGCCTGCGCGGTCGAGGCCACGCCGTGCAGGCGTGTGATCTCGACCAGGCAGTCCAGCAGCGGGTCGTCATGCGCGGCGCGCGCGTCGGCGCGCCATTCCCGGGACGCCTGTTCCATGTCAGATAACTTGTCCATCTTCGTCATCCAGCAGGTCCAGATGTTCCGAGAGGCGCGCACGCTGTTGCTTGCGCTGGTTGAGCTTTTGCTGGGCCTGTATCGGCAAATCGGTCAGGCGCAAGGTGCCATTGGCGATCAACGCGTCGATCAAGTCTTCCAATACGCGGACAAAGTCCGCATCCAACTGCGAGAAATCGTTGTTCTGGTTCGCCATGCGGCCTCCGTGCGCCCGAATCCCGATGTCCGATCAGGAGCGCGGCTGGTTGGCCGGCGCGTTCACCGGCACGAACGTCGGCGGCAGTGTGCCTTCGTTGTATTGCACGCGCACCGGCGTCAGGCGGGCCGAATCGGGCACCGTGGAATTACACAGCTTGATGACGTCGTCCGACACCACCAGCTTGCCGTTTTCCTCGGGCATCTCGTTGCGCGCCGGTTGCAGCGTCAGCGCCGGCAGCAGCTTGTGCGACAGGGCCAGCCAGCGGTACTGCGCCAGCTTGAGGTCATAAGTGGCGTTGGTCAGCGCGCGGCGCGATTCGAACAGCTCGTTCTCGGTGTTCAGCAGGTCCAGCAGCGTGCGCTGGCCGATCTGGAATTGCTGGCGGTAGGCGTCACGCACCTTGGACGTGGCCAGTTCGTGGTCACGCAGGAAGGGCAGCTTTTCCTGCAGGCTGGAGATGTTGTTCCAGGCCACGGCCAGTTCCTGCTGCACGTTGCGGCAGGTGTAGTCGCGCACGTCGCGCGCTGCATACGACTGGGCGGCCGTCTGGCGCACGCGCGCCGAATCGGCGCCGCCGCGGTACAGGTTGTAGTTCATCACCACCTGCACGCTGGAACTGCGGATGTTGCGGTTCTCGGGCGTGGGGTCGTTCTGGTCGCGGCCGGTGGCGGCCACGAATTCGAACTTGGGCGAAAACGCGCCCTTGGACGAGGCCACGCCGGCTTCGGCGCCCTGCAGGGCGGCCTGCTTGGACAGGAAGGTGGGGTTGCGGCGCAGCGACTCGTTGAAGTTGCCGGGCTTGACCGGCAGCTTGTCCGACACGTCGGGCACGGGCTGCATCGCTTCGGGCGGGAACGCGCCGGTGACGCGCTGGAAGCGCTGCTGCACGTCCAGCAGGTTGGCGGTTTCGGTCATCAGGTTGGTCTGGGCCAGCGACAGGCGGCCGCCGGCCTGTTCCAGGTCGACGCGCCGGCCGACGCCGGACTCGGCACGCTGGCCGATCTGCTTGAGGGTCTCCTCGTGCAGCGAATAGTTCTGGCGGGCCAGCAATTCCATGTCGCGGTAGCGCTGCAGGTCGATGTAGGCCTGCACGGCCGCCAGGGCGGTGGTGTCGCTGGTGGCCAACACGTCATAGAAGCGCGCCAGCTTGTCGAAGCCGGCCTGCTTGACGTCGTTGCTGGTGCGGAAGCCGTCGAAAATCAGCTGGCGCAGTTCGAAGTTGTAGCCGGGGCGGTTCCAGTTCTGCGAGCCCGCGCCGGGCACGTTGTTGCGGTATTCGCGGCCGACATAGCCCAGGGCGTTGACTTGCGGGAAGAAGGCGCCGCGAGCCACTGCCTGGCCTTCCAGGGACGCCTGGAAGTCGTGGTATTTGGCCTGGATCTCGGGATTGCTGAGCAGGGTCTGCTCGACGATCTGGTTCAGGGTGGTGGCGCCCGGTGCGGTGGCCGGGGCAGGGGATTCCGCAGTCGCGGGCTGTGCAAATGCGGCAGGAACGAATGCCAAGGCCAGGGCCGAAACCGTGGTTTTAAGCAGAAACGAAGCCATAGGGATTATTCGCGAGTCGAGTTTTGGATTAGTGGCCGGCATATTGTTTGCAGTCGCCCGAATTGGCGATTCAAGATTTGTAAAGTCTTGACCAAACTTACCGGCCCGTCGGATTTATTTCGAATAAAATCACGAAAAATGTCGGAAAATTACGTGATTTAGGCGAAATTCAATATGGACGGATTAATCAAAAACTATTAATGCGATTTATTGCGCATTATGTCGGTTTCTGCTTTGCCACATTGAAACTCGATTATATCCGTTTGCGACTTCTGTATCTAAATTGTTTTTAAGTTCGTCAACTTTTGATTATCTGGGCGAGGCTGCGGCGCAACGCCGGGAATGGACCCGGCAGGCAGCCCGGTGCCAGGTTCCATGGTAGTTCTGGTACTAGTATCTTTGGTGTGGTTGTACTAGGTTCAGAGGCTGTGCATAATTCCCCTCATGCCGCAGTGGCCGGCGCGTGGGGCGATTTGCCTTCAAGCGTGCGAGGCCCAAGCCGGACTGTCTATTTGCAGAGCGCATCCATGGCCCAAACCCTTTACGACAAACTCTGGAACGCCCACATCGTTCACCAGGAATCCGACGGCACCTGTCTGCTGTATATCGACCGCCACCTGCTGCATGAAGTCACCAGCCCGCAGGCGTTCGAGGGCCTGGCGATTGCCGGCCGCAAGCCGTGGCGAGTCGGCGCCAACCTGGCCGTGGCCGACCACAACGTGCCCACGCTGAACCGCGCCCAGGGCATCGACGATCCGGTCTCGCGCCTGCAGGTCGACACGCTGGACGCCAACTGCGACAAGCACGGCATCACCGAATTCCGAATGAACGACCTGCGCCAGGGCATCGTCCACGTGATCGGGCCGGAGCAGGGCGCTACCCTGCCGGGCATGACGGTCGTCTGTGGCGACTCGCACACCAGCACGCACGGCGCGCTGGGCGCACTGGCCTTCGGCATCGGTACGTCCGAAGTCGAGCACGTGCTGGCTACCCAGACGCTGCTCATGAAGAAAGCCAAGAGCATGCTCATCAAGGTCGAAGGCGAACTGCCCTTCGGCTGTACGGCCAAGGACGTCGTCCTGCACATCATCGGCATCATCGGCACCGCCGGCGGTACCGGCCACGCCATCGAATTCGCCGGCAGCACGATCCGTTCGCTGTCCGTCGAAGGCCGCATGACCGTCTGCAACATGGCCATCGAAGCCGGCGCCCGGTCCGGCATGGTCGCCGTCGACGACAAGACCGTCGAATACTTCCGCGGCCGTCCGTTCGCGCCGTCCGGCGTGCTCTGGGACCACGCGGTTACCTACTGGCGCACGCTGCACACCGACGAAGGCGCCAAGTTCGACACCGTGGTCGAAGTCAACGCCCGCGACATCAAGCCGCAAGTCACCTGGGGCACCTCGCCCGAGATGGTCCTGCCGGTCGATTCCCGCGTGCCGGACCCCGATCGCGAAAAAGACGACGTGCGCCGCAGCGGCATGGAGCGTGCGCTGGAATACATGGGCCTGAAGCCCAACACCCCGCTGACCGACATCCGCGTGGACCGCGTGTTCATCGGTTCGTGCACCAACTCGCGCATCGAAGACCTGCGCGCCGCCGCCGTCGTGGCGCGTGGCAAGCACGTGGCGTCCAATGTGCGCCAGGCCATGGTTGTGCCGGGCTCGGGCCTGGTCAAGCAACAGGCCGAACGCGAAGGGCTGGACAAGATCTTCATCGAGGCCGGCTTCGAATGGCGCGAGCCGGGCTGCTCGATGTGCCTGGCCATGAACGCCGACCGTCTTGAACCGGGCGAACGCTGCGCCTCGACCTCGAACCGCAACTTCGAAGGCCGCCAGGGCCAGGGCGGTCGCACGCACCTGGTCAGCCCGGCCATGGCCGCGGCCGCCGCCGTGGCAGGCCATTTCGTCGACGTCCGCACCTTCCGTTAAGCAACGCGCACCGAGTACACATCATGCAAGCATTTACCACTCACGAAGGCCTGGTGGCTCCGCTCGACCGCGAAAACGTCGACACGGACCTCATCATCCCCAAGCAGTTCCTCAAGTCCATCAAGCGCACCGGCTTCGGCCCGAACCTGTTCGACGAATTGCGCTACCTGGACCACGGCGAACCCGGCATGGACAACAGCAAGCGTCCGCTGAACCCGGATTTCGTGCTGAACCAGCCACGCTACCAAGGTGCCTCGGTGCTGCTGGCGCGCAAGAACTTCGGCTGCGGCTCCAGCCGCGAGCACGCGCCCTGGGCCCTGACGCAATATGGTTTCCGCGCCATCATCGCCCCGTCCTACGCCGACATCTTCTTCAACAACAGCTTCAAGAACGGCTTGCTGCCGATCGTGCTGTCTGAATTGGAAGTGGCCCGCCTGTTCGACGAAGTGAAGGCGTTCCCCAACTACAAGCTGCGCATCGACCTGGAACGCCAGGTGGTCGTGGCCGCCGACGGGCGCGAAATGGGTTTCGACATCGAACCCTTCCGCAAGTATTGCCTGTTCAACGGCTTTGACGACATCGGCCTGACCCTGCGCCATGCCGACAAGATCCGCGCCTTCGAGGCCGAACGCCTGGCTCGCCACCCCTGGCTCGAAAGCCGGCCCATCGCCTGACCGCATTCCCATACCGACCACAGGACCGTTTCATTCCATGACCCATAACATCGCAGTCTTGCCGGGCGACGGCATCGGCCCCGAAATCGTCGAACAGGCCGTGCGCGTCCTGAAGGCGCTGGACGTGCCCTTCGACATCAAAGAGGCCGCTGTCGGCGGCGCCGCGTTCGATGCCTTCGAACACCCGCTGCCCCCGGCCACCCTGAACCTGGCCAAGGAATCCCACGCCGTGCTGTTCGGCGCCGTAGGCGACTGGAAGTACGACAGCCTGCCGCGCGAATTCCGCCCCGAACAGGCCATCCTGGGCCTGCGCAAGGCGCTGGGCCTGTTCGCCAACCTGCGCCCGGCCATCCTGTATCCCGAGCTGGCCAGCGCCTCGTCGCTCAAGCCCGAGATCGTCTCCGGCCTGGATATCCTGATCATCCGCGAACTGACCGGCGACATCTATTTCGGCACGCCGCGCGGCGTGCGTTCGTCGCCGGACGGCGTCTTCGCCGGTGAACGCGAAGGCTACGACACGATGCGCTATGCCGAATCCGAAGTGCGCCGCATCGCGCGCATCGGCTTCGAATCGGCTCGCAAGCGCAACAAGAAGCTGTGCAGCGTCGACAAGGCCAACGTGCTGGAAACCTCGCAGTTCTGGCGCGACATCGTCATCGAAGTGGCCCGCGAATATCCGGACGTCGAGCTCTCGCACATGTACGTCGACAACGCCGCCATGCAGCTGGTGCGCAACCCGCGCCAGTTCGACGTCATCGTGACCGGCAACCTGTTCGGCGACATCCTGTCCGACGAAGCCGCCATGCTGACCGGTTCGATCGGCATGCTGCCGTCGGCGTCGCTGAACGCCGGTGGCCAGGGCCTGTACGAGCCCAGCCACGGTTCGGCCCCCGACATCGCCGGCCAGGGCATCGCCAATCCGCTGGCGACCATCCTGTCGGCCGCCATGCTGCTGCGCTATTCGCTGAACCTGGCGCCGCAGGCCGACCGCATCGAAGCCGCCGTGCGCCGCGTGCTGGCCGATGGCCTGCGCACCGCCGACATCTTCGAACCCGGCACCACCAAAGTCAGCACCTCGGGCATGGGCGACGCCGTCCTCAAGGCCCTGGCCTGATCGATGTCGCTGCGGGCGCGCCCTGGCGGCGCGGCCCCGGCGCCTGGGGCCGCCCGTGGGGCGGCCCTTTTCCATATAGGTTGTTGCCGCCGCGCCGCGAAAGCGGGGCGGCGTTGCTTGTGGCCCCGTTTTTTCAAGCTGCGCCGCAACATCTGCGCGTGCATTCTGATAAATTGTTGGGTTCTTGCACGTTTTTATTCACCAGACCTTGTCCCCACCTTTAAAGAGCGATTGAAATGAATCAAGCAGTAGGCCTTGTCGGCTGGCGCGGTATGGTCGGCTCGGTGCTCATGCAACGCATGCGCGACGAGAACGACTTCGCACTGATCGAACCGGTGTTCTTCTCCACCAGCAACGCTGGCGGCGCCGCCCCCACTTGGGCGACTGGCGCAGGCCCGCTGCAAGATGCCTACAACATTGATGCTCTGAAAAAACTGCCGATCATCGTGACGGCCCAAGGCGGCGACTACACGTCCGAGGTCTATCCGAAGCTGCGCGGCGCGGGCTGGAACGGCATCTGGATCGACGCGGCCAGCACCCTGCGCATGGCCGACGACGCCATCATCGTGCTGGACCCGGTCAACCGTCCGGTCATCGACGCGGCGCTCAAGCGCGGCGTGCGCAACTTCATCGGCGGCAACTGCACCGTCAGCTGCATGCTGATGGGCCTGGCCGGCCTGTTCAACAACGACCTGGTCGAGTGGATGACCACCATGACGTACCAGGCGGCATCGGGCGGCGGCGCGCAGCACATGCGCGAACTGCTGACCCAGTTCGGCGAACTGAACCACGCCGTCAAGCCGCTGCTGGACGACCCCGCCTCGGCCATCCTGGAAATCGACCGCGGCGTGCTGGCCAAGCAGAAAGACGACGCGCTGCCCCGCGACCACTTCGGCGTGCCGCTGGGCGGCAGCCTGATTCCCTGGATCGACAAAGACCTGGGCAACGGCATGACCAAGGAAGAATGGAAGGGCGAGGTCGAGACCAACAAGATCCTCGGCCGCGGCGCGGCCTTCGGTTCGGCTCCCACGCCCATCGACGGCCTGTGCGTGCGCATCGGCGCGATGCGCTGCCACAGCCAGGCCCTGACCATCAAGCTCAAGCGCGACCTGCCGCTGGACGAGATCGAATCGCTGATCGCCCAGGGCACGCAATGGGCCAAGGTCATTCCCAACACCAAGGAAGCCACCATCCGCGACCTGACCCCCGTGGCCGTGACCGGCACGCTGGACATTCCGGTGGGCCGCCTGCGCAAGATGTCGATGGGCCCGCAGTACCTCAGCGCCTTCACCGTCGGTGACCAGCTGCTGTGGGGCGCCGCCGAACCGCTGCGCCGCATGCTGCGCATCGCGCTGGCCGAAGCCTGATGCCCGGCGGGCGGCGCAAGCCGCCCGATCCGCCAGGGCAGTCCCTGCAAAGGCACCTTCGGGTGCCTTTGTCATTTGCGCCGCGGCCGCGGGGCTGGGCAATGTGCCCGCCAGCCAACGCCGATGCGCCTTTCAGGTTTGTGAAACGCGCTGCATCTATTACACTTTTCGGGTGAATTGAGGCTTGTTATCACAAGATCGCCATGAACAAGCCCTAGCCCGTAATTCGACTACAAGAACGGAATTCCAGCTTATGACCCAGCGTTCGCGCCAAGTGAAGCATGCCCGCCGTTTGAAGGCCCTCCAGTGGGCGATCGCATTGGCGCTGGGCGCGAGCATCAGCAGCCAGGCGCTGGCGATGCGGGTGGGGCATTCACGCGTGGTGTCGGCGCCGGGCGCGCCGCTGCAGGCGCTGGTCGGGCTGCAGGAACTGACCCCCGACGAAGTGTCGTCGCTGCGGGTCTCGATCGCGGACGAAGCCGCCTGGCAACGCGCGGGCCTGAAGCCGCCCGCGCCCTTGGCCGGCATGGTGGTCAGGGTGGAAGACGGCATGGATGCCACTCGCAAGAACCTGCGGGTACGGTCGGCGCAAGCGCCGGCCAGCGGGGCCGTCGACCTGCTGCTGGATATCAGCTCCAGTTCGGGCCAGCGGCAGGTGCAGGTCAGCATTCTTGTACCGCTGCGGGGCGCGGGCGCCGACGTCACGCCGGCCGCCGTGGGCACGCCGGGCCGCACGGGCGGCAGCGCGGGCAGTGTCAACGTCAAGTCGGGCGACAACCTCTTTGCCATCGCCCAGCGCAACGCAGTGCCCAACGCCTCGGTGTACCAGATGCTGGTGGCGCTGTGGCGCGCCAACCCCGAAGCCTTCATCCAGAACAACATGAACCTGGTGCGCGCCGGCCAGACGCTCACGATTCCCGACGCCGCCACCGTGCGGGCCGTGGATCCGGCCGAAGCGCGCCGCATCTTCAACGAACACGCCGAAGCCTTCGCCCGTTACCGTGCCCGCATCGGCGCCGCGGCCGGCGCGAACCCGTCCGTGGTCAAGGGCCAGGACGCGTCTTCCGGCACCGTGGCCCGACCGGGCGACACCGGGGTGGCGACGGCATCGCCGCCGCAAGACCGGGTGCGCCTGTCGTCCGGCCAGGCGGCCGGCGGCGCGGCGGCGCAAGCCGAAGCCCAGGCGGATCAACGCACGTCCAACGAACGCGCCATCGCCGATGCCGAGGGCCGCGTGAACCAGTTGCAAAGCAACGTCGACGAATTGAACAAGGCCGTGGCCGGGCAGGGGGCGTCGGGGGCTGGTGCGCCCGGTGCCGAGGGCGCGGCGGGCGGAACGGGTAAGCCGGGCGTGGCCGGAGCTGCCGGGGCCGCGGGTACTGCGGGCGCGGCAGGGGCATCCGGTACGCCGGGTGCACCCGGTGCGGCGGGCGCTGCGGGCACGCCAGGTGCCGCGGGCGCCGCAGGAGCAAATGGGGCATCGGGCACGCCGGGCGCTGCCGGCGCCACGGGGGGCAGCGGGGCATCCGGTACGCCGGGTGCCGCCGGGGCTGCAGGCGCAACGGGAGCCGCAGGGGCAACCGGCGCTGCGGGTACGCCAGGCGCTGCCGGTGCCGCAGGCTCGACCGGGGCATCAGGAACACAGGGCGCCACCGGCGCCGCAGGCTTGACCGGCACGCCTGGCGCCGCCGGATCGGCAGGAACTCCAGGTACTCAGGGCGCCGCTGGCGCACCAGGTGCCACAGGCGCGGCAGGCGCCACCGGAACGCCTGGCGTTGCCGGCGCAGCGGGCGCACAAGGCGCAGCAGGTGCGCCAGGCAGCCCTGGCGCAGCCGGTACCCCCGGTGCCACGGCGCCGACGGCCGCCGCCGCACAAGACAAGGCCGCCGCGGATGCGGCGGCAAGCAACAACAAGGATAAGGATTTGACTTCTTCCATGCCGGCCTGGCTGGCCGACAATCTTCTGGTGATCGTCACCGCGGTGCTGGCGCTGATCGCGTTCGCCATCGCCTGGGTGCTGCGCCGCGCGGGTGCGCGCCGTGGCGACGACGACGAGGAAACCTACGCCTACAACGAGCCCGCGCTGGATACCGCAGCGCTGAACCGCAAGCTCGATTCGATCAATCTCGACCTGGACGAACCGCCCACGGACGAACCGCGCCGGGTCGGCGGTCCACGGGTCTGACAGATGTCCAGAGTTGCAATGGGGCTGGCCTACGACGGCTCCGCCTGGCAGGGTTGGCAAACCCAGCCGCACCGGCAGACGGTGCAAGACACTTTGGAAGCCGCGCTGGCGCGCTTCTGCGACGTAAAGGAACCGGTGGCCACCCTCTGCGCCGGCCGCACCGATACCGGTGTGCATGGCGCAATGCAGGTCATCCATCTGGATACCTCGCTGGACCGTCGCATGGAATCCTGGGTGCGAGGCGTCAACGCCTTCCTGCCGCCCAGCATTTCCGTGCAGTGGGCCAAGCCGGTCTCGGATGATTTCCATGCCCGTTTTTCCGCCCGGGCCCGTACCTATGTCTATCTGCTGTGGCGGGGCAGGGTGCGACCGGCGCTGTGGGCCGGCCGGGCAGGGTGGTGCTACCAGCCGCTGGATGTCGATGCCATGCGCGCGGCCGCACGCGCCTTGCTGGGGGAACACGATTTCTCCAGCTTTCGTTCGTCGCAGTGCCAGGCCAAGCATCCGGTGCGCGTCATGCACCGGCTGGACATCGAAGAGCGCGGTCCGTTTCTAGTGTTTACGCTTCGGGCCAACGCTTTCCTGCATCATATGGTGCGCAACATCATGGGTGCGCTGCTGCAGATCGGCCAGGGCCGCGAATCCGTCGACTGGATGGCGCAGCTGCTGTCCTGGCGCGACCGCAAGCGCGGCGCGCCCACGTTTTCCCCCGACGGCCTATACCTGTCGGCCATCGAATACCCCGACGAGTTCGGCCTGGACGAGTTGGATGGCGGGGCGCTCTTGCTGTCGCCCTTCACGCAATACGCCACGCAACCGTCGGGCAACCCGCCATAGCCCGGCGGCCGTCGGCACCCAAGGAGGCCAGTCTCATGCAACGCCGCGCGTTTTTGAAGCGAACCGCCCTGGGCGCCGCCGCCGGCGGGGCCGCCATCGCCGCCCCGGTCTATGCGCAAGAGGCGCCGGCCGTGTCCTGGAAGCTGGCCTCCAGTTTCCCCAACGAGTCGCCCACCCTGTTTGCCGGCGCCGAAGACGTGGCCCGCTACGTCAGCGACGTCACCGACGGCAAGTTCCGCATCGAGATTTTCTCGGCCGGCGACCTGGTCGACGCCGGCCAGGTGCTGGACGCCGTGCAGCACCGCATCGTCGAATGCGGCCATACGGCATCCACCCGCTTTTTCGATACCGACCCCGCGCTATGCTTTGACGCCGGCCTGCCGTTCGGCCTGAACACCCGCCAGATGAACGCCTGGATGATCCAGGGCGAAGGGTTGGCGCTGACCCGCGTGCTGTTCGACAAGTACAACATCGTCAACTACCCCTGCGGCTTCACGGGCGCCCAGATGGGCGGCTGGTTCCGCGGCGAGGTCAAGTCGGTCGACGACCTGCGTGGCCTGAAGATCAAGGCAGGCGGCTTTGCGCGCCAGGTGCTGGCCCGCCTGGGCGCTGAACCTGTGGACCTGTCCATCGCCGATACCTACGCGGCGCTGGAGCAGGGCGGGGTGGATGCCGTGGCCTGGATCGGTCCGCATGACGACGAAAGCCTGGCGCTCTACAAGGTCGCTCGCAACTACTACTTTCCCGGTTGGTGGGCGGGCACGCTGCAACTGTCGCTGTACGTCAACCAGGACGCGCACGACGAACTGCCCAAGCCCTACCAGGCGGCGCTGGGCCTGGCCAGCCGCATGGCAACGGCCAACATGATCGCCAAGTATGACGCCGGCAATCCCGATGCGCTGCGCCGGCTGGTGCAGCGCGGCGCGCAGCTCAAGGCCTTTCCGCGGCCCATGCTGCAGGCCGCCTATGAAGCGTCGCTGAAGCTCTACCAGGAACTGAGCGCCAAAGACCCCATGTTCAAGAAGCTGTACGAGAGCATGACGGCCTTTCGCGACAAGGAAATCCCGTGGTTCCGCGTGGCCGAAGGCAGTTTCGACAGCTTCATGGCGACGGCGGGCCAGCCGGCCGGCTGACGGCGCGCTCTTATATATACTGACTGCATCCGTCGCGCTGGGCGACGCAAGCAATGAACTCCATGCGCACACGCATCAAGATCTGCGGCCTGACCCGCGAAGAAGACATCGACGCCGCCGTCTCGGCCGGCGTCGACGCCATCGGCTTTGTCTTCTACCCCAAGAGCAAGCGCTGCCTGACGCCCACCCGCGCCGCGCAGCTGCGCCGCACGGTGCCGGCGTTTGTCGACGTGGTGGCTCTGTTCGTGAACCCTGATCCCGCCGACGTGCAGGCCGTGCTGGACCAGGTCGGCCCGGAACTGCTGCAGTTCCATGGCGACGAATCCCCGCAAGACTGCGCGCGCTACCACCACCGCTACCTGCGCGCCTTTCGCGCTGGCGCCCCGGGCCTGGCCACCGCCGAAGACCTGGCATCCTACTGCCGCGCCTACGGCGAAGCCGCTGGCTGGCTGTTCGACAGCTACAGCGCCGGCTACGGCGGCAGCGGCCACGGCTTTGACCACGCGCTGCTGTCCGACGTGAAGGCCGATCCTGTGTCGCGCCCGCTCATCCTGTCCGGCGGATTGACCCCCGACAACGTCGCCGCCGCGGTCCAATCCGTGCGTCCGTGGGCCGTTGATGTGAGCAGCGGCGTCGAGGTCGAGCAAGGAATAAAAAGTTCTGATAGAATCTCGTTCTTCGTTGCTGCGGTGCATGCCGCAGACGCGAAAAAGTAGGAAGGTTTTTTAGTGCTTGGCGTGCCCTTGGGCAGGTCGTTGCAGATGAAGAATCAGGCGCAGGTGAATACCAAAGCGAAGATTCTGGAACGCAACAAAAACAGCAAAAAGTTTGAAAAGACGATTTGCACAGTTTAAAAAAGCACTATATAATTCTTCTTCTTTGCAGGCGGTTAGCTCAGCTGGTTAGAGCGCCACGTTGACATCGTGGAGGTCGTTGGTTCGATTCCAATACCGCCTACCAAATTCCTGCAAAGTGGTGCTTGATAGAGCTAGTCAAGCACCGCCCAAAAAAGCCGCGACAGTCTAAGACTTCGCGGCTTTTTGCTTTCTACGTCGCCTGGAGAGCATTCAAGCATGGGGTTACGCCCAAATCCACCGTCCGATCCCGTGCCACATCCGCAGCGGCCTTCCTGGCAAACCCGCCTAGTGGAAGTGTTTTTTGGCGGTATTGCGATTGTGACGGCCGGCCTGGGCCTGATTGTCGCCGTCGGGCTGGGTCTGCTGTCCGGCGACTTGGGCATACTGCCGTGGCCGAAGAATACAAACAAGTGGGTGAAGGCTGCGGCGGTGCTTTTTGTTTTCGCGGTTCTGGTTTTGCTTGCATACCTGCTGATCAGGTAAAGCGTTGCCCACAGGCAGATAGATACTCCTGCCGCGTAGAGAAACCATCATTCGGCAAGTATGAAGGCATTATGTGTCGTGGCGATCTGTCAACTGCCAACGGTATATCTCTGACGCTGATTCCTTCGATCAGGGCGAGCTGGAATCAGCGGTCTTCAGTACTGATGGCGCCCGGCGGCGACGTCGCCTTATTCCACCCGCAAACACCGCCGCGCCATCTCCATATAGTGCGCAATCGGCGGCGTATCCAATCCCACCACCTTCGCCAGATCGTCATACCGGCGCAGCCGCACCGCGGCCAGCGCGTGCGGCTGACAGGAGAACGCCTCGGCTTGTTCGGCGGTGAATACGCCGCCTTGCAACGCCAGGCTCTGCACCGAGGCGGGCGACAAGGTGTCCAGGTAGGCCGGTTCGATCGCGCCCAGGTAGCGTTTGGCGGCGACGTGCAGGCGCACGGGCGTGGTGACGTCGTCGCTGAACAGCGTGCCCAGGGCGTCGGCGGCGACTTCCTGGTGGCGCATGTCGGTGGTGATGCTCTCGGCCAGCATGAGGTGGCCGACGTCGTGCAGGAAGGCGGCGACGATCACGGCCTCGGATTCGCCGGCCTGTTCGGCCAATTGCGCGCATTGCAGCGCGTGTTCGGTCTGGCTGATGGCTTCGCCGCCGTAGTAGGCGGCGCCGTGATGGGCGAACAGGTTTTCGATAGTGGGCAGGGTCAGCATGGAACAGCCTCGGCGTTGGGAAGTTGCACGAGACGATAGCGCTTGGTGGTGACATCTAGATGACTAGAGCACGTTATGAGATCACGTCATGTAGACCGAGCCTGCCCGCCCTGGCGCGACCACTATCGATGATAGTCTTGGGCTTCACCCGGGATGATTCATGCACAGACTGCCCCTTAGCGTTGCTCCCCTGATTGCCTGCCTGGCGCTTGCCGGCTGTCTGGCGACCGCGCCGGTTGCGCCGCAGTCGCGGGTGGACGAGATTCCGATGTACGGGGGCATGGATCGGTCGGCCCCTGACATCAAGGCCGCCGACGACAAGCTCACGGCGGACGCGAGCCGCGCGTTTGGGTCGCCGGCCCGCGCAGCGCAGGCCTGGATCGAGCAGGGCTATCGCTTTTACCGCGCGGATCAACTCGGCATGGCGACGCGGCGATTCAATCAGGCATGGCTGATGGATACGCATAATCCCGAGGTCTATACCGGTTTTGCCGCGGTGCTGCATGACCAGGGCAAGTATTGCGACGCCATGAAAATGATGGAGACGGCGCTGAGCCTGAAGCCACCGTCATTCCAGGGCATTTATGCCGATGCGGGCCGTATTGCCGCACGTTGTGCCGCCGCGGACCAGACCTTGTCGGGCCCGGAACGCGCCGCGATGATCACGCGTTCCGACGCCTTGTTCCGCAATGGCGAAGCTGTCGAGCCGGACAAGGCCTATCTGTATAACGCGTGGGCCAGCGCGTATTACTGGAACGGCCAGTATGCGGATGCCTGGGCGATGGTGGCCAAGGCGCGCAGGGCCGGCGGACAACCCGGTGCGCGGTTCCTGCAAATGCTGCGCGAGAAAATGCCGGAGCCGGTCTAGTCCTGGTTAGTCCACGGTATATTGCGGCTGGTCCAAGCCAGAATCCGGGAGCTGATCGTGTTGAAAATGTTGGGGTGTTGCCTGGCGATATCGCTGCTTGCGGGGTGCATGGGCGTGCCCATCGATGCCACGACCGCGCCGCGCGCGGCGCAGAACTATTATCTGGATCCGCAGGTCAGCGAAAGTGGCCCGGGCAAGGGTTTGGTGCGTGTTGCCAGGGACAAGGGCGGCTGGGGCAAGTATCAGCCGGCATTGATCTATGTCGACGGCCGGCATGTGGCGAATGTTCTCGAAAATACGGTGCTTGAACTGAATCTGCCCGTGGGGCCGCACGAAGTGGGCCTGCAGATGGTGGACCGGGCGCACCCGATCGTTTATCTCGACGTCCAGGTCAAGGACGGCCAACCCGTAGGGCTGCGCGCGTATGTGGGCGCAACCATGACGATTTTCGAACCCATCAAGTAGGTGTCTATGTCCAGAATCCTTGTGGCCGGACTGCTCGCGTCGATGCTGGCGGCCTGCGGCACCACGCCCGTCGATCCCAATCGGGCGCCGCAGTTGGAATCGTCATTTGTCATGGACCCCTCGTTGCTGCAATCGTCGACGGAAAAGAGTTCGATCCGGGTGGTGCGCGATTCGGGCACCTGGGGCAGCGCGATCGACATTCTGATCTACCTCGACGGCAGGCATATTGCCAGCATCAACGCCAATCGCGTCTTGCAGATCTGGGTGCCGCCGGGCGCGCACAAGGTCGGGATGCAGGCGTTCAATGCCTCTTATCCCGTGACCTATCTGGATGTGACGACCCGAGCGGGCGAGGTGGCTGATTTCCGGGTGTACCAGGATGGCAGCAATTGGCAGATTGTGCCGCTCAGGTAAAGGGCGGCGCAGGCGCGCCCGTCCGCGTGCGTTATCCTGCACCCCATCATGATGAGAGTACTGTGGCTGATCCTGGGTTGCGTGATGCTGGCGTTGGGCGTGATCGGCGCTTTTCTGCCGGTGATGCCGACCACGATTTTCCTGATTCTGGCGGTGGGCTGCTTTTCGCGCTCGTCGCCCCGGCTGGAGCGCTGGCTGCTGGACAGCCCCACTTACGGTCCGTCGCTGCGCGCCTGGCGTGAGCAGGGCGCGGTGTCGCGCAAGGGCAAGCTGTATGCGTCACTGGGCATGGCGGTGGGGTATGGCCTGTTCTGGTGGGGGGCGCATCCGTCGTTCTGGCTGGCGCTGGGCGTGGGGGTGTTTTTCCTGGCAAGCGCTGCCTATGTGTTGAGCCGGCCCAGCCCGCAAATCCGTGATCCGGCCGTTGCCGCATCGGCGCAACCGGATGATCCCGCGCCAGGCGCCTGACGCCAGCTTGAACGCCGCGCATCGCGCGTAACGCACCGAAACGGGCGTGTCCATTTTGTCGCCGCCGGGCCTGCAAATCTCTGCTTAAATTGCCTGCAGCGCGGCCATGGTCTTTGTTGCCAGGCCCTGTCCGGCGGTCGCCTCGTCCGCCCTGACATTTCGGCCCGCGAGGACGACCCATGCATATCAAACGACGAGAACTCCTGTTCGCCGGCCTGTCCAGCGCCGCGCTGGGGCTGATGACCGAGCCCGCGATGGCGATTGCCGCGCCCACGGGCCAACCCACCCTCGATCTGTGGCCGGGCAACCGGGCCCCGGGGGGACCCGGCCCGAAAGAGGCCGAGAAGGTCAGCGCCAAGGGCTCGGTCACGCAGGTGTCGCGGCCGCGCCTGGTGGTCTACCGGCCCGAACGCCCCAACGGCACGGCCATGCTGGTGATTGCCGGTGGCGGCTATGCCCACATCGAGCGTGGCACGGAAAGCACGCCGGCCTGCCTGTGGCTGCAATCGCAAGGGGTGACGGCGTTTGAGCTGGTGTATCGCCTGCCGGGCGAGCATTGGCCCGCGGTGGCGCCCCTGCAGGATGGACAGCGTGCGATGCGGGTGATCCGCGCGTCGGCCCAGGAATTCGGGCTGGATACCGGCCATATCGGCGTGATGGGGTTTTCGGCGGGTGGGCACCTGGCCGGCATCACCGCGGCCACGCCGGGCGTGGCCCGCTACCCGTTGCTGGACGAGACCGACAAACAATCTTCGCGGCCGGACTTCGCGGCGCTGATCTATCCCGTGCTGACGTTCATGCCGCCGTTCGACCACACCCATGCGCGTCGCGAGATCGTCGGCGAGCACCCCACGGCCGAGGAAAGCGCGGCGTTTTCCGTGGACCACCTGGTCACGGCGCAGATGCCGCCCACGTTCCTGGCGCAGGCGCAGGACGATCCGATTTCGCCGGTGGACAACAGCCTGTTGATGTTCGGGGCGCTGCGCCGCCTGGGCGTGCCGGCCGAGATGCACATCTTCGCGGCCGGCAAGCACGGCTGGGGCATGGGCAAGCCGGGTTCGCTGGTACAGGCCTGGCCCGAGCTGTTCGCCAAATGGGCGGCCTTCAATCAGTTCTTCAAGGCGTGATGTTGCAGGCCTTGCCCTCAAGGCCTGATCTTTCGCCCGTGATCGCCCAAGCCTGATCCACCGCCCCGTCGCTCGCGTTCAGTGCGAGTGCCTGGGATCGCCGCGCGTCTCCACCACCTTCAGGTAGAGCGTGGCTGGCTCCAGGCAGCCGCCGGTGGATAGCTGGCCCACCAATTGGCGATACAACGCTTGCCAGGGCGTCTGCGACGCCGGGGGCTGGTAGCCGGGCGCTTGCCGGCGCCGTTCCATTTCTGCATCGTCCACCAGCGCGATGACGCTGCGCTGGTTCAGGTCGACCCGTATCCGGTCGCCGGTGCGCAGCAGCGCCAGGCCGCCACCCACCGCAGCCTCGGGCGACATGTTCAGGATCGACGGGCTGCCCGACGTGCCGCTCTGGCGGCCATCGCCCAGGCAGGGCAAGGAGTCGATGCCGCGCTTGATCAGGTGCGACGGGGGCGCCATGTTCACGACTTCGGCGCTGCCGGGGTAGCCGACGGTGCCGGCACCGCGTATGACCAGGATGCAGTGTTCGTCGATGTCCAGCGACGGGTCTTCGATGCGGGCGTGGTAGTCCTCGGGGCCGTCGAACACGATGGCGCGGGCCTCGAAGGCATTTTCGTCGCCCTCGGTGGACAGGTAGGTGCGGCGGAACGCCTCGCCCACCACCGACATCTTGATGACGGCGCTGTCGAAGAAATTACCCGACAGCACGATGAAGCCGGCGCGGTGCTTGAGCGGCGCCGCGCAACTGCGGATGACATCGGCGTCGCGGGTCTTGGCACTGGCGGCGATGTCGCCGATGGTCTTGCCGGATACCGTGGGGCAGTCGGCATGCAACCGTCCGGCGGCCAGCAATTCGTGCAGCACGGCCGGCACGCCGCCGGCGCGGTGAAAGCCTTCACCCAGGTGCTCGCCGGCTGGCACGCAGTTCACCAGCAGCGGCACGTCTTCGCCCAGGCGCTGCCAGTCGTCCAGGCTGAGGTCGATGCCGGCGTGGCGCGCCATGGCGATCAAATGCGGCGGGCAGTTGCTGGATGCACCCAGGGCGGACGCGACGACGATGGCGTTTTCGAAGGCCTGGCGGGTCAGGATGTGGGACGGCCGCAGGTCTTCGCGCACCATGTCGCAGATGCGCAGGCCGGTGGCGTAGGCCATCTGGCCGCGTTCACGGTAGGGCGCGGGAATGCTGGCGCAGGTGGGCAGCGACATGCCCAGCGCTTCAGCCAGCGAGTTCATGGACAGCGCGGTGCCCATGGTGTTGCAGTGGCCCACCGACGGCGACGACGCCGTGGCCAGGGTCATGAAGCCTTCGTAGTCCAGCTTGCCCGCGGCCATCAGGTTGCGGGCGTGCCAGATGACGGTGCCGGAACCCACGCGCTGGCCGTCGTGCCAGCCGTCCAGCATGGGGCCGCCCGACAGCACGATGGCGGGGATGTCGACGGTGGCGGCCGCCATCAGGCAGGCGGGCGTGGTCTTGTCGCAGCCGGTGGTGAGCACCACGCCGTCCAGCGGATAGCCGTGCAGGATCTCGACCAGGCCCAGGTAGGCCAGGTTGCGGTCCAGCGCGGCGGTCGGGCGGCGGCCCTGTTCGGCCAGCGGATGCACCGGGAATTCCATGGGGATGCCGCCCGCGTCGCGGATGCCGGCCTTGATGCGCTCGGCCAGGGCCAGGTGGTGGCGATTGCAGGGCGCCAGGTCGCTGCCCGTTTGCGCAATGCCGATGACGGGCCGTCCGGATTGCAGTTCCTCGCGGGTCAGGCCGTAGTTCAGGTAGCGCTCGACGTAGATGGCCGTCATGTCGGCATGGGCGGGGTCGTCGAACCATTTCTGGCTGCGCAGCTTGCGGGGAGTGTCGGTCATGGATGCGTCTCGTGTGCTTCGAAGGCTTGCGGCGCGGCGGGCGCGCGGTAAGCCAGAGGGCCGGGGGGCTAGTTGCGCGCCTTGCCGATTTCCGTGTTCAGTTGCCGGATCAGGTCAGGCCCCAGCTCCTGCGTGTACTTGTCGACCACCGGCTGCACTTTTTCGCGCATGCGGGCCACTTCCTCGGGCGACACCGTGTTGATCTTCATGCCGGCCTGCTCCAGCGTGCCCATGGCTTTCAGCGAATCGGCCCGGCTGTCCTGGCGCTCGAAATCGCGCGAGGCCTCGGCGGCCTGGCGCACCAGGCGCTGTTCGTCGGGCGAGAGCTTGTCCCACCATTTCTTGGACGCCAGCACCACCCAGGGCGTGTAGACGTGCCGCGTGATCGTCAGGTAGGGCTGCACTTCGTAGAACTTGCTGCTCTGGATGGTGGTGATGGGGTTTTCCTGGCCGTCCACCGTGCGGGTTTCCAGCGCGGTGAACAGTTCCGAGAACGGCATGGGCACGGCGTTGGCGCCCAGCGTGTTGAAGACGCCCAGCGCGATCTGGTTCTGCATCACGCGCAGCTTGATGCCCTGCATGTCTTCGGCGCGCACGATGGGGCGCTTGGAATTGGTCATGTTGCGAAAGCCGTTTTCCCAGTACACCAGGCCGACCAGGCCCTTGGCTTCCAGCTTCTTGAGCAGGTCCTGGCCCAGTTGGCCGTCGAGCACGGCGTCGGCCTCTTTTTCGCTGTTGAACAGGAACGGCAGGTCGAAGACGCCGAATTCCTTGACCATGCCGGCCAGCGGCGCGGTGGACCCGACCATCATTTCCTGCACGCCGCCGGCCAGCGCGCCCTGCATCTGCTCGTCCGACCCCAGGTTGGCCGAGCCGAACGTCTTCATCTTGAGTTTGCCGCCGCTGATCTTTTCCAGTTCCTGCGCCAGGTAACGGGCAGCGCGGCCCTGGACGCTTTCGTCGTTCAGGCCGTAGCCGAAGCGGATCAGCCGCGGCTTGACGTCGGCGGCGGCCGCGACGCCGGCAACGGTGCAGGACAGTACGGCGGCCAGCACGATGAGGCGGGTCTTCAAAGGCTTGTACATGGTGTTCCTCCTTGGTTTCTTGTCAGGGGCGCGCGGGCGTGCGTCGCGGACCCTAGTGCATCCAGCTTGCGGGAACGGTGATCAGCTCGGGGAAGATCACCAGCAGAACCAGCAGCAGCGTGTAGGCCACGACGTAGCGCCACACGCCCCTGCAGATGGTTTCCATATTGATGCGGGCAACGCCGCAGACCACGTTCAGCACCGTGCCCACCGGCGGCGTCAACAGGCCCACGCAGCCGACCATGACGAACATGACGCCGAAGTAGACGGGGTCGATACCGGCCTTGGTGACGACGGGCATCAGCACCGGCGCCAGGATCAGGATGGTGGGCGTCAGGTCCATGACGGTGCCCACCAGCGTCAGCAGCACCAGCAGGGCGAACATCAAGAGCTTGGGCTGGTCCAGCACGGGTTCCAGCAGCGCAATCAGGTCCTGCGGCATGTCGGCCAGGGTGATCATGTATGACGAGACCATGGCGGCAGCCACCAGGAACATGACGATGGCGGTGGTGCGCGCGGCGTTGACGAACAGCGGCAGCAGGTCGCGCACGCCGATCTCGCGGTAGACGAACAGGCTGACCAGCAGCGCATACACGGCGGCGACCACGGCGGCTTCGGTGGGCGTGAAGATGCCGCCGCGCAGGCCGCCGATGATGATGACCGGCAGCATCAGCGCCCAGGCGGATTCGCGCAGGGCGCGCAGGCGGGCCCGCCACGGCTGGCGCGGCGCGGGCTTGATGGCGCCATGCTTGCGCGCCACCCAGGTCCATACCGCCACCAGCGTCAGGCCCATCATCAGCCCGGGGGCGATGCCGGCGAAGAACAGCTTGGTGATGGAGACGTTGGTGGCGACGCCGAAGATGATGAACGAGATGGACGGGGGAATGATGGGCGCGATGATGCCGCCCGCGGCGATCAGGCCCGAGGCCTGGCCGGCGTCGTAGCCTTTTTCGCGCAGCATGGGGATCAACAGGGAACCGAGGGCGGCGGCGTCCGCCACGGCCGAACCGGACAGGGCCGCGAGCAGCACGCTGGCGAAGATCGCCACGTAGCCCAGGCCGCCCTGGATGTGGCCCACGAACATGCTGGCCAGGTTGACGATGCGGCGCGAGATGCCGCCGGCGTTCATCAGTTCGCCGGCCAGCATGAACAGCGGTACCGCCATCAGCGTGAAGCTGTTGGCGCCCGACAGCATGTTCTGCGCCAGGATCTGGGTATCGAAGAAATCAAGCTGGAACATCATGGCGATCGCGCTGAGCAGCAGCGCGAAGGCAATCGGCATGCCCAGGGCGATCAGCCCCAGCAGCACGAGCAGGAAGACGGTCAGGATCATGGCGCGGGTCCGGGCGGGAGGGCGGAAAGGGAGAAGGGGCGGCCGGTCAGACCGACGGGTCTTCGGGGCTGGATTCCGCCGGCAATGGACCGCCGGTCAGCACGCGTATCAGGTCGACCAGGGTCAACAGGCCCATCGCCACGGCCGCATACAGCGCCGCGGCGTTGAAGACGGCCAGCGACATGGCCGTGACGGGCAGGCGGGTGTCCAGGCCGATCACGGTCTGCACCCAGCTGCCTTCGGCCATCAGCCACAGCACCCACAGGATCAGCAACTGACAGAAGATGTGCGAGACGCGGCGGGCGGCGGGGCCGAAGCGGTCCATCAGCATCGTGACGCCGATGTGCTGGTGATCGCGCAGCGCCAGCACCGACCCCAGGAAGATCATCCAGACGAACGCCAGGCGCGACACTTCGTCGGACGCGTTGATGCCGGAATTGAACAGATAGCGCATGGCGACGTTGCCGAACAGCAGCACCACCATGACGGCCAGGCAGGCGACCATCAGCCACGTCTGCAGGCGGGCGCACCAGTCTGCGGCGCGGGCCAGCGGCGTGCCGCCAGGCCGCCCCTTGGGGGAACCATGCATTCTTGTCTCCAGTTTCCGTCTTCCGGATTTTTATGAGGTCGTGCGGTGCTGATGTTAGCGCTAACATTTTTGGTTTGGCAAGCCCCCCGCTTTGCGTCAGACTACGGGCTCGCCAACTGGGTCAGAAAGATCGATGTCCATCCGAAAGCCGCGCAGCACCCGAGCCGGGCGAGTGACCATGCAAGAGGTCGCGGACCGCGCCGGGGTCAGCGCCATCACGGTGTCCCGCGCGCTGCGCACGCCCGACAAGGTGGCCGAGGGGTTGCGCCTGCGCATCGCCCAGGTCTGCCAGGAATTGGGTTACGTGCCCAACCACGCGGCCAGCGCGTTGGCGTCGTCGCGTTCGCAGACCATCGTGGTGCTGATCCCTTCGCTCAGCAACGTGGTGTTCATCGACATCATCACGGGCATCAAGGACGTGCTGGACGCGCAGGGCTACCACCTGCTGATCGGCGTGACCGGCTATTCGCCCGACGCCGAGGAAGCGCTGCTGCGCAAGTACCTGCAGCATCTGCCCGACGGCCTGATCCTGACCGGCATCGATCACAATCCGGGCGTGTGGGACCTGCTGCGGGCGCAGGGCATGCCCACCGTCCACACGATCGAAACGCTGGCCGCGGACGACGGCATGAGCGTGGGCTTCTCGCAGGCCGATTCGGGCTACGCGGCGTGCCGGCATCTGGTGGATCGCGGTTACCGGCGCATTGCCATCGTCGGTGCGCAACTGGACCCGCGTTCGCTGCGCCGCTGCGAAGGCGGCCGCCAGGCGCTGCGCGATGCTGGCCTGTACGACGCGTCGCTGGAAATCATGACGCCCGAGAAATCGTCCATCGGCCTGGGCGCGACGCTGTTGCAGACCTTGCTGGCGACGCATCCCGATTGCGATGCGGTGTTCTTCTGCAACGACGACCTGGCGCAGGGCGCGGTGTTTCAATGCGGGCGCCTGGGGGTGAGCGTGCCGGCACAGGTGGCGATCGTGGGGTTTCACGATCTGGCAGGCACGGCGTGGACCACGCCGCCCCTGTCCACCATCGCCACGCCACGCTACGAGATCGGCCGAGAGGCCGCGCAACTGCTCTTGCGGCAACTGGCGGGGCAGGACATCGAACAGCCTCACGTGGACCTGGGCTTCACGCTGGTCCAGCGCGAAACCACCTGATCTGCGCGGCGGCGATCCGTGCCTCCTAGGCCGCCCGCCGTAACGCCAGGAACACGCCCGACGCCATGATCAGGCCCATGCCGGCCAGCGCCAGGCCGTCAGGCGGACGCTGGAACCAGAACGTGCTGAAACCTACGGCCAGCAGCAGCTGGAAGTAGTTCAGCGGCGCCAGGGTCGCAGCCGACACACGCTGGAACGCGGCAATCAGCAGAATCTGCGCCAGACCGCTGCACGCGCCCAGGGCCACGATCAGCGTCATGTCGATGGCGGGAGGCCAGGGATCGGGCAGGAAGAACGGCGCGGGCAGCGCCGTGGCGATGAGGCAGATGAAGGCGGTGTAGGCATACTGCACTGGCCCGGCGACCTTGCCCGACAGCTTGCGGGTCAGCACCTGGAAAAAGGCATAGCTGACGGCCGATATCGCCATCAGCACGGTGCCCAGGACCGGCAGGTCGGACCCCGGCCGCACGATCAGCAGCATGCCCGCAAAGCCCGCCGCCACGGCCGTCCATTGCGCCGCCTTGACCCGCTCGCCCAGCAGCCAGGGCGACAGCGCCACCATGATGAGCGGCGAGGTGAAGTAGATCGCCGTGGCCTCGGACAGCGGCATCCAGATCAGCGCCGTCATGAAGCAGCTGGCCACCGTGGCCAACATGACGCCGCGCAGTACCAGCAGTGGTTTTTGCGGCGCATCGCGCAGGCGCTGGCCGCGGTGGCGCCACAGCATCGCCAGCGCCAGCGTGGCCACGGCGATGTAGCGCATGACGTTCAGGAACGGCGCCGGGTAGTAGGCCAGCAGCTGCTTGGACCCCGCGTCGAACGTGGCGAAGGCCATGAGCGCGGCGAAGAACAGCAGGATGCCGGCGCGGCGCGATCCGCCCGGCGTGGCGGCAGCCCGCGTTGCGGCGGCAGCCGATGCTGCGGCGGGCGACACCGCGGCCGCCCCGGCGCCCGGCACGGGCGCCGCCGATGAAGGAAGGGTCATGGTCCGCTCAGGCGCCGCCTTGGCTCATGCCTTGCAGGAAAGCGTCCAGCGCCGGGCCGATCGCCTGGACCATGTAGCCGCCTTCCTGGACCACCGCCGTCGGCACGCCCAGGCTGGCCACGCGGGCGCCGATGTCGCGGTAGGCGCCGATGTCCAGCTTGAGCACGCTGATGGGGTCGTCCTTGTAGGTGTCGAACCCCAGTGCCAGCACCAGGGCCTCGGGCGCGTACCCGGCCAGCGCGGCCAGGGCCGTGTCCAGCGCCTTCAGGAAGACGTCGTTGCCCGACCCGTGCGGCAGCGGCAGGTTCAGGTTGTAGCCTTCACCCGGGCCGTGGCCGCGTTCGTGCGCATAGCCCGTGTAGAACGGGTAATAGCCGGTGGGATCGGCGTGCAGCGACACGGTCATGACGTCGGCGCGCTGGTAGAAGATGTTCTGGGTGCCGTCGCCGTGGTGGGCGTCCACGTCCAGCACCGCCACCTTGGACCAGGTCTGCAGCAGGCGGCTGGCGGCCGCGGCGCTGCTGTTCAGGTAGCAGAAGCCGCCGGCGCGGTCGCGGTGGGCGTGGTGGCCCGACGGCCGGCACAGCGCATAGGCCAGCTTGCCGCCCGCGGCAACGTGATCGGCCGCGGCCACGGCGCTGTGGGTCGAGCGCAGCGCCGATCGCCAGGTCTGCGGGCCGATGGGGCACGACAGGTCGCTCAGGTAATACCCCGTCTGCGCCACGATGGACGGCGACGGGCAGGGGCCGCGCCCGGCCGTTTCGACGCGGCCGTTGTAGTAGGGCGACAGGTTCGGCAGCACCTCCGGGCCGGGGTCCACGCCGGGTGCCTTCAAGGCCTGCCAGCGGGCATACGCGGTTTCCAGGTAGTCCAGGTAGTCCTGGCTGTGGATGCCTTCCAGCGGCTTGCGGCCGTAATCCGACGGCGCCTGGACCGTGATGCCGCGCGCCGCCAGGGCGCTTTGCAGGCTTTCGGCGCGCGCTGGCAGGTCGGTCGGCGCGCTGATGCGTCCCAGCCGCATGAACTGCTGGGGCGAGTGCAGCAGCTGTTCTTCCGAGAAAAACGCCTTCATGATGATCCTTGTCGAGGGGGCGTCAGGCCGCCTGCTTGATTTCGATTTCGACGAACACGAATTCGGTGTCGCTGGGGTTGATGACGTTGTGCTCGACGCCCACCGGCCGGTAGTAGGCTACGCCGGTGGTGAGCTGGCTGGTGATGGGGCCGTCGGGGGTGTCCAGCAGCAGCGGGCCGGTGGTCTGCGGCACGACCACGTAGTTCATGCCGTGACGGTGCCAGCCGGTCTCGCCGCCCGGCGGAAAGCGCCATTCGGTCACGGTGACCTGGGCGTTGTCGATCTGGACGGTCGGGATGGCAGCGGGGCGTTGCATGGTCGAGTCTCCTGGTTGATGCCGCTTTCAGGCGGCGGCCTGCGCCTGGGTGGGATCCCAGTGCTGGCCGGGCACCGCGGCGATGAGTTGTTGCGTATAGGCGTGTTGCGGGTTGTCGAAGATCTGGCTGGGTGAGCCGTATTCCACCACCTTGCCGCGATGCATGACCAGCACCGAATTGCAGATCTGGGCGGCCACGCGCAGGTCATGGGTGATGAACACCAGCGCGATCTTCAGGCGCTGCTGCAGGTCGTGCAGCAGTTGCAGCACCTGGGCCTGCACGGATACGTCCAGCGCCGACACGGATTCGTCGGCCACCAGCACCTTGGGTTCCAGCGCCAGCGCGCGCGCGATGCCGATGCGCTGGCGCTGGCCGCCCGAGAACTGGTTGGGATAGCGGTCGAACGCCGACGGGTCCAGCCCCACCAGCGACAGCAGCTCGCGCACCCGGGCCTCGGCCTGGGCTCGCGGCACGCCATTGGCTACCGGGCCATCGCTGATGATGCGGCCCACGGTGTGGCGCGGGTTGAGCGACGCAAAGGGGTCCTGGAAGATCATCTGGATATCTTTGCGCAGCGGCCGAAAGCGCGACTCGGGCAGGGTGGCGATGTCCTGGCCGTTGAAGATCAGCTGGCCGCCATTGATGCCGACCAGCTTGAGCAGGCATTTGCCGATGGTGGACTTGCCCGACCCGGATTCGCCCACGATGCCCAGCGTTTCGCCGCGGCGCACAGTAAAGCTCACGCCGTCCACCGCGTGCACTTCGCGCTTGTTGCCCAGCCAGCCGTGGCCGATGACGTAGGTCTTCTTCAGGTCTTTGACTTCCAGCACAGGCGCGTCGTCGGCGGCCGCGGCGCGCTCTTCGCCGCGGCGGTGCGGCACGGCGGCGATCAGGCGCTGGGTGTACGGATGACGCGGCCGGTTCAGCACCTCGTCGGCCGGCCCCTGTTCGACCAGTATGCCCTTTTCCATGACGGCCACCCGGTGCGCGATCTCGGCCACCACGCCGAAGTCATGGGTGACGAACATCACCCCCATGCCCTTTTCCTTCTGGATGCGGGCGATCAGCGCCAGGATCTGGGCCTGGGTGGTGACGTCCAGCGCGGTGGTGGGCTCGTCGGCGATCAGCAGCGCGGGCTCCAGCGCCAGGGCCATGGCGATCATGACGCGCTGGCGCTGGCCGCCGGACAGCCGGAACGGGTACACGTGATAGAGCGTGGCCGGGTCCGGCAGGCCGACGAACGCCAGCAGGTCCAGCGTGCGTTTCATGCGCTCAGCGCCGGGGTAGGCGTTGTGCACGCGCATGACTTCGCTGATCTGTTCGCCCACCGTCATCAGCGGGTTCAGGGCCGACAGCGGTTCCTGGAAGATCATGGCCATGTCCTTGCCGCGCATGGCCTGCAGGGTGGCTTCGTCCTGTCGCAGCAGGTCGGTGCCGCGGAACAGGATGCGGCCTTGCTGCGGCGTCAGGTAGTCGGGCAGAAGGCCCATAATGGCGTTGGCGCTCATGGACTTGCCCGAGCCGGATTCGCCGACGATGCACAGGATTTCACCGGCATGGATGTCGTACGAGACGTCCTGCACCGCGAACGGGCGGTCGCCGCCGCTGGGCAGCGCAATGCTGAGGTTCTGGATGGAAAGCAGGGGCGTGGATGCGTTCATGCCGGTCTCCTATTCGCCGCGCTTGCGCAGTTGCGGGTTGAGGGCGTCGTTCAGGCCTTCGCCGATCAGGTTGATGGCCAGCACGGTCAGCAGGATGGCCACGCCCGGCCACACGCTCATCCACCAGGCTTCGCGGATCATGGTGCGGGCCGCGCCGATCATGAAGCCCCAGCTCATCAGGTTGCGGTCGCCCAGGCCCAGGAAGGACAGCGACGATTCGGTCAGGATGGCGGTCGCCACCATGAACGAGGCCGACACGATGATGGGCGACATGGCGTTGGGCAGGATCTGCGTGCCCACGATGCGGGCCGGCGTCTGGCCGATGACGATGGCCGCCTGCACGAACTCGCGCTGCTTGAGGGTCATGAATTCAGACCGCACCAGGCGCGCCGCCGGGGGCCAGGACACCACCGCGATGGCGCCCATGATGGAATACACCGACGGGCTCAGGATGGCCACCAGCACCACGGCCATGGCCAGTTGCGGAATGGTCTGGAAGAACTCGGTGAAGCGCATCAGCGCATCGTCCACGCGGCCGCCGCAATAGCCGGCGATGGACCCCACCACGATGCCGAACACCAGCGCCACGGTGGTGGACAGCAAGCCCACCATCAGCGACACGCGGGCGCCCCACACCAGGCCGGCGGTGATGTCGCGGCCCAGCATGTCGGTGCCGAACGGGTAGGCCGCGTCGGTGAACGGCGGGATCAGCGGGTCGGCCACCATCATCCACGGCGAATCCGGGTACAGGAGCGGCGCGGCCAGGGCCACGATGACGACGACCAGCATGATGGCCAGGCCGGCCACCGCGCCGTAGTTGCGCATATAGCGTCGGGCAAAGGGGCTCATGCGGCGGCTCCTTGTTGCGCGCCCGCGCCGATGCGCGGATCGATCAGCCGGTACAGCACGTCGGTCAGCAGGTTGAACACCACCACCATGATCGAGGTCACCAGGAAAATGCCCAGCAGCAGCTGGTAGTCACGCTGCAGCAGCGCATCGAACATCAGCCGGCCGATGCCGGGCCACGCGAACACCGTCTCGGTCAGCACCGCGCCGCCGGCCATCTGGCCCAGCTGGATGCCGGCAAACGTAATGACGGGCAACAGCGCGTTGCGCAGCACGTGGGCGCGGATGACGCGGCTGGGGCTGACGCCCTTGGCGCGCGCCGTCTTGACGAAGTCCATGCCGATGACTTCCAGCATCGACGCCCGGGTCAGCCGCACATAGACGGCCATGAAGAAGCAGCCCAGCGTGACGGTCGGCAGGATCAGGTGCTGCGCGATGTCGGCCGCGCGGGCCCAGCCGGTCAGGCCGGCGCCCACGGTTTCCATGCCGAAGGCCGGCAGCCAGCCCAGCACCACCGAGAACAGCAGGATGCCCATCAGCGACAGCCAGAACAGCGGCGTCGCGTAGAGCAGCAGGGCGCCGGTCATGACCGAGCTGTCGATCCAGCGGCGCTTGTTGCGGTAGCGCGCCTTGGCGGCCACCACGCCCAGCAGCACGCCCAGCACGATCGAGAACACGAAGGCGCAGGACATCAGCAGGAAGGTGGCGGGCAGGCGCTCGACGATCAGGTCCAGCACCGGCACGTGGTTGCGGTAGGAAAAGCCCAGGTCCAGCTGGACCACGCCTTTCAGGTACAGGAACAGCTGCGTCAGCACGGGCTTGTCCAGCCCGAACGCCACGCGCAACTGTTCGACATAGGCGGCATCGCCCGCGCCCGCCTGGCCCGCCAGCACGGCGGCGGGGTCGCCGGGCGCCAGGCGGATCAGGAAGAAATTGATGATCACCACGCCCAGCACGACCACCAGGGCCTTGCCGATGCGGGATACGAGGAAAGACAGGAATTTCATGCTCAAGGTCCTCCGTGGACGGGCGCGGGTGTCCGTCGCGCGGCCGGGCGCCGCCGCCGGGGTGCCGGCCCCGGTGGCGGTGTGCGGCGCTTACTTCTCGATGTAGACGTCGTCGAACGACTCGTTCAGGCCGATGGCGGTCTTGACCAGGTTCTTGACGTTGGCGCGATACAGCGTGGGAAATTCCATGTCCACCAGGAAGCCGTTGGCGACCTCGTTGACCAGCGTGGTCTGCAGCTGCGTGTAAAGCGCCTGGCGCTTGGACGGGTCGACTTCGGACGCCGCCGCTTCCCACTGCTTGTCGGTCTCGGGGTTGCTGTAGCCCTGCACGTTGGCAAACGGCGAACCCTTGACGATGTTGGACGAGATGTACAGGCGCTGCACGCCCAGCGCGGGGTCGCCGTACTGGTAGGTGAAGTTGGTGGTCAGGTCGAAGTCCCAGTTGCCGGTGCGGCTGGCCCAGCCGCCCGCATCGGTCGATTCCAGGTTGACCTTGAAGCCCAGCTGCTCAAGCGCCTGCTTGGTGTATTCGCCCAGGCGGTCCCAGGTCGAGCCGTACGGGAAGCTCAACTGGCGGATGGTGTAGTCGCCGGGCTTGATGCCCGATTCCTTGATCAGCTCGCGCGCCTTCTTCATGTCGAAGGCCATGGGCGGCATGTTCTTGTCATAGAACATCTCGGTCGTCACGAACGGGCTGGTGGACACCTTGCCCAGGCCGAAGAAGATGTTGTTGACCACCATGTTGCGGTTCATCGCGGCCATGACGGCCTGGCGCACCTTCAGGTTGTCGAACGGCGGCTTGCGCATGTTGAAGATCAGGTAGGCCTGGGGCGAAAACATCTCCCAGCCGGCCGTGGTGTATTCCACCTTGGGCAGGGCGCGCAGGCGCTTGATGTCGACGTTGTCGACGTCGCCGCCGCGCAGCACGTCCACGCTGCCGCGCTCGAACGCCACCGCGCGCGAGGCCGCATCCGGGATCACGTTGAACACCAGTTCATCCAGGTAGGGCATGCCCGGCTTCCAGTAGTCGGGGTTGCGCACCAGCTTGATGTATTCGCCGCGCTTCCATTCCTTGAACATGAAGGGGCCGGTGCCGATGGGCTTCTGGTTGGCCGGGTTGGTCATGTAGTCGGTGCCGGCGTAGATGTGCTTGGGCATCATCGGCGCAAAGCCCGGCTCGAACATCAGCATGAAGGCCGGGAAGGGCGACTTCAGCTTGATGACCACGGTCTTGGGGTCGGGCGCCTGCACCGAATCGACGAACTTGTTCAGGATCACGCGGGCCCGCGCATGGGTCTTGGGCAGCATGTCCGACAGCGTGAAGACGACGTCGTCGGCGGTGAAGGGCTTGCCGTCATGCCATTTGACGTTGTCCTGCAGGTGGAAGGTGTAGGTCAGGCCGTCAGGCGACGCTTCCCACGATTTGGCCAGGCCAGGCTGCGGTTTCAGGTCGGTCGAGTAGGTCAGCAGGCTTTCATAGATCTTGCCGGCGACGAACTGGGTCGGGCCCTGCTGGTTGATGGCCGTGACGATCACGGGCGGTTCGGGCTGGACGATCATGTTCAGCGTGCCGCCCTTGGTCTGGGCCAGGGCCTGGGTGGCGGGCAAGGCGGCGGCCAGGAGCAGGGCGCCGATGCTGAGGGAGAACCATTTCTTCGATTTCACTGCGAGCCTCCGGGCTGGAAGAGTGTCAATCAGGTGGGCGCCTGTTTACGCGGCGCGTGCCGGCTATGACAAGCAAACCTCGTGCCACCTGGGTTTCTCAGGGAACTGCGGGTGGAGCTGCTACAACAATGCTTCGTTCAGGTGCAAGTACGGCGCCGCGCACCAATGCGGCGAAAACAGTGCACGGCCCGGGGCTTACAGGCTGATGTCGATCCAGGTGGTCTTCAGGTCGCTGTACTTGTCCAGCGCATGCAGCGACTTGTCGCGTCCAAAGCCCGATTGCTTGACACCGCCGAACGGCACGGTGATGTCGCCGTCGGCATAGCAATTGACCCAGACCAGGCCGGCGCGCAGCCGCCGCGACAGGCGATGCGCGCGGCCCAGGTTGGCGGTCCACAGCCCCGCACCCAGGCCGTAGGCCGAATCGTTGGCCAGCGCGATGGCTTCGTCTTCGCTGCGAAAGCGTTGCGCGGTCAGCACCGGCCCGAAGATCTCTTCGCGGACCAGCGCGTGGGTGGCGTCAACGCAGTCGAAGATGGTGGGCTCGATGTAGAAGCCGCCGCTGTCTGTGCGCACCTGACGGCCGCCGATGCGCAGCGTGGCGCCGTCGGCCTGGCCGGCCGCAATGCGCGCCATCACCGAACGCGTCTGGCGCTCGTCGACCATGGCGCCCAGCGTGGTGTCCGGGTCCAGCGGATTGCCGGGCCGCATGTCGGCGGCGTGGCGCGCCACTTTTTCCATGAAGGTGTCGTAGATGGCGTCGTGCACGTACAGGCGCGAGCCGGCGATGCACACTTCGCCCTGGTTCGAGAAGATCGCCAGCGCGGCGATCAGCGCGGCGCGGTCCAGGTCGGGGCAGTCTTCGAACACGATGTGCGGCGACTTGCCGCCGCATTCCAGCCAGACCCGCTTCAGGTTCGATTCGCCCGAATAGGTCATGAAGCGCTTGCCGGTGGCGGTGGACCCGGTGAATGCCACGCAATCCACGTCCGGATGCAGGCCCAGCGCCTGGCCCGCGATGGGGCCGGTGCCGGGCACGACGTTGAAGACCCCGGCGGGTATGCCGGCATGTTCGGCCAGCGCCGCCAGCCGCAACGCGCTCAGCGACGACTGTTCGGCCGGCTTGAGAATGACGCTGTTGCCGGCGGCCAGCGCCGGCGCCACTTTCCAGGCGGCCATCAGTAGCGGGTAGTTCCAGGGCACCACCGCAGCCACCACGCCGACCGGTTCGCGCGTCATCGTGGCCAGCACGTTCTGGCCGGTGGGGGCGATTTCGTCGTAGACCTTGTCGATGGCCTCGCCATACCAGGCATAGCACTGCGCGGTTTCGGGCAGGTCGAAGGCCAGCGCGTCGCGGATCGGCTTGCCCATGTCCAGCGTTTCGATCAGGGCCAGCTCTTCGCTGTGGTCGGTGATGAGCTGCGCCAGCTTGAGCAAGCGCGCC
Organism: Achromobacter sp. DH1f; assembly: GCF_000633435.1. Lineage (NCBI taxonomy): Bacteria > Pseudomonadati > Pseudomonadota > Betaproteobacteria > Burkholderiales > Alcaligenaceae > Achromobacter > Achromobacter sp. DH1f. Next base: position 227,453 of record NZ_AYMF01000001.1, read on the forward strand.
TTGCGTTCTCGCGGCGGCAGGCCGGACCAGACGCCGCTGTCGAAGGCGCGGCGGGCCGCGGCGACGGCGCGGTCGACGTCGGCCTGGCCGCAGGCGGCCACGTCGGCCAGCTTGCGGCCGTCGATGGGGCTGGTGGCGACGAACGTGGCGCCGTCGGCGGCATCGGCATAGGCGCCGTCGATGTAGGCCTGGCCGCGCAAGGTCAGCGAGCGGGCCCGGGCCTGCCAGTCGTCAAAGGTGTAATGGGTCATGGCGGTGTCCTTGTCGAGTCAGCGCGGGCTGTTGGCGCGCGCCACCATGGCGTCCAGCAGCACGTTGCAGCCGGCTTCCAGGTGGCCGGGCTGGGCGTCTTCGATTTCGTTGTGGCTGATGCCGTCTTTGCACGGCACGAAGATCATGGCCGTGGGCGCCACCGCCGCCATGTAGACGGCGTCGTGGCCGGCGCCCGTCACGATGTTCATGGCCGCGAGGCCTCGCTGGGCGGCGCCCTGGCGCACCTTGTCCACCAGGTCCGGATCGAACGGGGTGGGGCGGAAGTACTGCACGTCCTTCACGTCGACCGTCACGCCATGCTTGTCGGCGATCTCGCGGCAGGCATCGCGCCAGGCGGTATCCATGCGGGTCAGCGTGGCTTCGTCTTCGTGGCGCAGGTCGGTGGTGAAGCGCACCTGGCCGGGAATGACGTTGCGCGAACCGGGGTGGGCATGGATCTCGCCCACGGTGCCGCGGCCGTGCGGCTGGTTGGCGTTGGCGATGTTGACCACGGCCTGCAGCAGGTAGCTGGCGGCGAACAGCGCGTCGCGGCGGATGCCCATCGGCGTGGGGCCGGCATGCATTTCCATGCCGGTCACCGTCACGTCGTACCACCGCAGGCCCAGCGACCCGGTCACCACGCCGATGACTTTTTCTTCATGTTCCAGAATCGGGCCCTGTTCGATGTGGGCCTCGAAATAGGCATCCACCGGGCGACCACCCACCGGGTCCGTTCCGGCATAGCCGATGGCCTGCAGTTCGTCGCGCACCGCGATGCCCTTGGCGTCGCGCGCGTTCAGCGCCGTTTCCAGCGGGAACTTGCCGGCGAACACGCCCGATCCCATCATCACCGGCACGAAGCGCGAACCTTCCTCGTTGGTCCAGATGGCCACTTCCAGCGGCGCCTCGGTCTGCACGCCCGCGTCGTTCAGCGTGCGCATCACTTCCAGCCCGGCCAGCACGCCGTAGCAGCCATCGAACTTGCCGCCGGTGGGCTGCGTGTCGATGTGGCTGCCGGTCATGACCGGCGGCAGCGCGTCGTTGCGGCCGGCGCGGCGGGCGAAGATGTTGCCCACCTGGTCCACGCGCACCGTCAGGCCGGCGTCGCGCATCCAGCCAGTGACCAGGTCGCGGCCCTGGCCGTCCAGCGCGGTCAGGGCCAGGCGGCAGTTGCCGCCCTTGGGGGTGGCGCCGATCTGCGCCAGATCCATCAGGGATTGCCAGAGACGGTTGCCGTTGACGGACAGGGAAGAAGTCATGGATGAGCCTCGTTCGGGTCAGTGGGAGGGCGCGGCGGCGTGGCGTGCCAGGGCCGCGGTGCGGATGGAGGTAAGCGTCTGGCCGGGCGCGATGCCGTCTGCGTCGTAGCGGATTTCCAGCAGCGCGGGCCGCTGTTCGCGGTCGGCGTAGGCCAGTGCGCGGTCGAACGCCGCGGCGAAGTCCTCGGTGCGCTCGACGGCTTCGCCATAGCCGCCGTAACCGCGCACGATCTGGGTGAAGTCCGGGTTCTCGAAGCCCAGCGCGATGGGGCGGCCGGGGAATTCGCGTTCCTGATGAGCGCGGATGGTGCCCCACATGCCGTTGTTGAACACCAGCACCACGATGCCCAGCCGATATTGCTGCGCCACGCCCAGTTCCTGCAGGTTCATCTGGAAGCAGCCGTCGCCGGCATAGCAGACCACGGTCTTGCCGGGATGCTCCAGCTTGGCGGACACGGCTGCCGGCAGCCCGTAGCCCATCGCGCCCACGGTGGGCGCCAGGCTGGTGCCGGGACCGGTGAATTGGCGGTAGCGGTGCGGATACAGCGCGTAGTTGCCGGCGCCCACCGTCACGCAGGCGTCCGCCGGCAGGCGCTGGTTGGCCTGCACGGCGATCGTATCCAGGCTCAGCGGTCCTGGCGCGGGCAGCGGCGCCAGCGAATCCACATAATCGGCATGCGCCTGGCGCACGGCGTCGCCGCGCGGCTTGGCGTGGCCCGGCTGCAGGCGGGCCACGGCCTGCGCAAAGCCCGTCACGCTGGCCACGATGGCCTGGGTCGGCGCATACACGCGGCCCAGCTCCTGGGCGTCAGGATACACATGGATCAGCGTCTGGCGCGGCTGCGGGCTTTGCACCAGCTGGTAGCCCTCGGTGGTGGCTTCGCCCAGGCGCGTGCCCACCGCCAGGATCAGGTCGGCCGACTGGATGCGGGCGCGCAGAGCCTCGGTCATGCCCCAGCCCACCTGGCCGGCGGCGTTGGCATGGCGCTGGTCAAAGCATTCCAGCCGTCGCCAGGCCGTGCCCACCGGCAGCTCGAAGCGCTCGGCAAAGGCGGCAACCTGGCCGATGGCCTCGCCCGTCCAGCCGCTGCCGCCGACCACCATGACGGGGCGTTCGGCGGCATCGAGCAACTGCCGCAGGCGATCCAGATCGGGCTCGCCCGGATGCGCCACGATGCGCGGGTAGGGTGGCAGGTCGGGCACCGATGCGGTCCCCCAAAGCGTGTCTTCCGGCAGCGCCAGCACCACGGGGCCTGGGCGGCCGCTGGTGGCGGTGGCGTAGGCGCGCGCCACGAATTCGGGGATGCGGTCGGTGCGGTCGATCTGCGCGACCCACTTGGCCATCTGCCCGAACATACGGCGGTAGTCGATTTCCTGGAAGGCCTCGCGTTCGTAGAAGTCGTTGCCGACCTGGCCGACGAACAGGATCATCGGCGTGGAATCCTGGAAGGCGGTGTGCACGCCGATGCTGGCATTGGTGGCGCCCGGCCCCCGGGTGACGAAGCACACGCCCGGTTCGCCGGTCAGCTTGCCGTAGGCCTCGGCCATGTACGCGGCGCCGCTTTCCTGGCGGCAGACGATGGGCTCGATGGCGCCGCGGTGCTCGTTCAGCGCGTCGATGCAGGGCAGGTAGCTTTCGCCCGGAATCATGAAGATCCGGCGCGTGCCATGGATGCGCAACTGCTGCATCAGGATCTGGCCGCCGTTGCGGACAAGGGGGGATACAGCCGTCATGCAAACACTCCGAAGTCTTCCCGCAGGCGGGCCAGGATGCCGATCAGGTGGGCGTGCATGGCATGCCGCGCGCGGATCGGGTCGCGGGCCAGGATGGCCGTCAGGATGCGTTGGTGTTCGGCGTGGGCCACGGCCCACACCTTGGTATTGACGAAGTAGTCCTGCATGCGGCTGAACACCGGGCTGGCCAGGCTCAGGTCCCACAAATGCGCCACCGACGAGGCCAGCGCCGCGTTGCCGCAGGCGGCGGCGATGGCGCGGTGGAACTCGCGGTCATGCAGGCCGGGCGAATCCGTCAGCGACATGCCCTCGTGCGCCTTGCGAATGGCTGCAAGCTGCGCGTCGGACCCCTGCTGCGCAGCCAGCGCGGCGCATTCGGGTTCGATCAGCATCCGCGCTTCGAGCAGGTCGAACGGGCCGATCTCGTCCAGGGCCGCCGCCGAGGGGGCGGCGCTGTCCCGGGCGGCCGTCACGAACACGCCCGAGCCCACCCGCACTTCGACATAGCCTTCGATTTCCAGGGCGATCAAGGCTTCGCGGATCGACGCGCGGCTGACCTGCAATTGTTCGGCCAGTTCGCGTTCGGAAGGCAGGCGGCCGCCCCGGGGGAAATCGCCCGCCCGGATGCGGCCGGCGATCTGGTCGGCAATCATTCGGTACAGGCGGGTAACGGCCACGGCTTGGAAGGTGTTCATCAACGGCTGCGTCAATCTCTTGGTCTAGTGGTCAGGCCACTTATGCGCCAAGCTTGTCATTGAAATCAAACAAAAAATAGGCCTATCAAGGGAAAACGATCAGAGGGGTTTCCCGTCTTTCTATCTGGTGGTCAGGCCAGTTATGGCGGCGTGCATGGCCCCGCGCTTTACATTTTTTGAACAATTGCCGAACAAAACCCCTGCGCTTGTGACGGGAGGCGAACCCGATAATCGCTGCGCTCCAAGGTGGGGCGACAGAGGGCGGGGCATTGCGTACGCCAGCAACGGGAGAGTGGCGTGCAGCATGGGGAATCCGCGGCGGGAAAGCCGGATTTCTGGCGGTTGGGTCTGGGCATGGTGGTCTTCGCCCTGGCCTGGCTATGGTTGTCCGACCGCGCCGTGCTGGCGCCGCCGACCGACAACATCGAACAATTGATCTGGGTCCGCAGCCTGGAGTGGGGCTACTACAAGCATCCGCCCCTGCCTACCTGGCTGCTGTGGCCGGTGGTGCAGGTGCTGGGCTGGACCGCCTGGGCCACCTACCTGCTGGGGGCAGCCTGCACGTTGGGGGCTTTCGTGTTGCTGTGGGGCCTGCTGCGCGGCATGCGGGGCGAGGCCTATGCGGCCATTGCCGCCCTGGCAGGTCTGTGCGTCACGTTCTACAACGGCCGGCTGTACTTCTACAACCATGAAATCGTCCTGATTCCGTTGGTCGCGGGGTGCGCGGCGGCCTGCTGGAAAGCCTATTGCACCCGCAAGATCGGCTGGTGGATCGTATTGGGCATCTGCCTGGGGCTGGGCGCCCTGGCCAAGTACCAGGTCGCCGTCGCGGGTCTGGCCGTGCTGCTGTTCTGGCTGAGCCAGAAAGCCTGGCGCGATCCGATGCACGTCTTTGGCTTGCAAGTGGCGGGGTTGACGGCCTTGGCGCTGTTCGCCCCGCACCTGGTCTGGTTGATCAGCCACGACTTCAAGCCGCTGCAATACGCCATGGCCTCGTCCCTGGCCGCCAGCCTGCCGTGGGGCGCGCGGCTGCACGAAGTCGCCAACTGGTGGGGCGGCCAGCTGTTCAATCGCGCCTTGCCGGCCTGGGTCTTCCTGGCAGTGCTGTGGCTGCTGGGGCGCCGTGCACGCCGGGCCGCCGTTGCGCCGCCCGCGTCGCCCTCCGGGGGGCAGGCCACCGGCCGTGCCTTGCTGCTGTCCTTTGGACTGACGCCGTTGATCTTCGTCAGTGTCATGACGCTGGTGTCCGGATCGCACATCCAGCTGCACTGGGGCACGCCGTTCCTGCTCTTCATCGTGCCTGCCGCCATGGAGTTGGCGCGGGGCGCCTGGGTCGCACCCACGCCGCTGCGCCATGCGGTGTGGGTCTTCATCGTGATCCAGCTGCTGCTGATGGCGCGTGTCGAGCTGACGTCTCCCAATGGCGCGGGCCTGCTGCGCCGCGCGTCGGACTGGCGTTATTTCGATGCGCAGGCGCTGGCCGACACCCTGCATGGCCGTGCCGTGGCCGAACTGGGCGGACCGGTCAAGGTGATCTCGGGATCGTGGGCCGAATCCGGCGCGCTGGCGCTACGTCTGCCCGAGCAGCCGGTGGTGCTGATCGATGGGCAGCTTCAATTCAGCCCATGGGTGCGGGCCGATCTGGTCGCTGAATGCGGTGCGCTGGAATTGCAGCGGGCCAGGACGCCGCCCGAAGGATTCGACCCGGTGGGGGCGGCGTTTCCGCGGCTGTACTGGCGCGTCAGGCGCCCGGCCGCTCCATGCGGCGCAAGGCCGGCCGGGTGAGGGGTGTGGGGGACGCCAGTCGTGACCGCCTGGGCTGTGGGAGCGGCGCCAGTCGTGGCCGCCGGGCTCAGGCTTCTTCGCCCGGCTCGGGCGTCTGGGTAAAGGCGCGCACCATGCGGGCGATGCCGTCCAGTTCGTCATGGGCGCCGACCACCCAGTCGGGTTTTTCGAACGGGCTGTCCGACGGCGTCTTGTCCAGGTTGGCCTTCAGATCGTCAAGCAGCTCCAGCGCCATGTCGGTGGCCTGGGGACTGCTGCGGGTGGAAAGGGCAATGGCAATCGCCAGGGCTTGGCGCAGGGCCAGCAGGCGGCCGTCCAGTTCGGTATCCACGGGGGTGTCCTTGTCGTGTAGGGGGAATGGCCGCATTTTACGGGCCGCCCGCCACGCCAGCGGGCGGATATTTGCGCAAGATCAAGGCGGTGGGGCCGCCGCAAGCGAATAATTCAAGGTATGCAAGCCGCCCTACGTCCTCTACTCGCAGACCCCCCGGCGCAAGCCGCCGAACCCTTCTTTCCGCCCCAGTTGCTGGCCCGGTTGGACAAGAACGGACCACGCTACACCTCGTACCCCACGGCAGACCGCTACCACGGCGGTTTTGGCGAACGCGAATACCGCCAGGCCTTGCGCCAGCGGCGTGAAGCAAGCCCCGCCGAACCGCTGTCGTTGTACGTGCACATCCCGTTCTGTGATTCGGTCTGTTATTACTGCGCCTGTAACAAGGTCGTGACCCGCCATCACGACCGGGCCGCTCGCTACCTCGATGCGCTGGCGCGCGAGATTTCCCTGCACGTCGCCGAGCTGGGGCAGGGCGTACCCGTATCGCAGCTGCATTTCGGCGGCGGCACGCCCACTTTCCTGTCGGACGACGAACTTGAGCGCCTGATGGCTGACCTGCGCGGTGCGTTCGTCTTTGAACCCGACGCCGAAATCTCCATTGAAGTGGACCCCCGCACCGCTACGCCCCAACGCCTGGCACAGTTGCGCAAGCTGGGCTTCAACCGCCTGAGCTTTGGCGTGCAGGACTTCGATGCGAGGGTGCAGGTGGCGGTGCATCGGGTGCAGTCGTTCGAGGACGTGCGCGACCTGATGCAAAGCGCCCGCACGCTGGGCTACGCGTCGGTCAATGTCGACCTGATCTACGGTCTGCCGCTGCAAACGACCGAATCGTTCGCGCGCACCATTGCGCAGGTCACCACGTTGCGGCCCGACCGCATTGCCCTGTACGCGTACGCGCATCTGCCCGAGCGCTTCAAGCCGCAGCGCCGCATCAACCAGACCGATCTGCCCGATCGCGAGACGCGTGTCGGCCTGCTCAGCGCGGCCATCGACGGCTTTCTCAAGCAGGGCTACACCTACATCGGCATGGATCATTTCGCGCTGAACACCGATGCCTTGGCGATTGCCAAGCAGCGCGGCGAACTGCACCGCAATTTCCAGGGGTACAGCACCCAACCCGACCGCGACCTGATCGCGCTGGGCGTGTCGGCCATTGGCCGCATCGGCAATACCTACAGCCAGAACGCCAAGGACCTGGACGGCTACTACGCCGCAATCGAGTCCGACCACTTTGCCGTGGAACGCGGCCTGATGCTCAATGCCGATGACCTGGCGCGTCGCGAGGTCATCATGGACATCATGTGCCAGGGCCGCGTGGATTTCGCCCGCATCGAATCGCGTCATGGCTTGCGCTTTGGCGACTATTTCGGACCCGAACTGTCGCAGATGACCAACCTGGCCGAGTTGGGCCTGGTCAACTTGCGGGCAGGTGAGCTGCGGGTAACCGGTCTGGGCTGGTACTTCGTCAGAGCCGTTGCCATGGCATTTGACGGCTATCTGCGCAGCGCCAGTACCGCGGCCAGCTACTCGCGGATCATCTAGCGCGGCTTATTCCGTGAACTTCTCCCTGAGGTAAAGCGCCAGCGCCAGGTCGTCAGACAGCTGCAGCTTGCGCATCGCGCGGCGCTTGTGCGTGCTGATGGTTTTCTTGCTGCGCATCAGCCGCGCGGAAATCTGCGTGACCGACAGCCCCTGGCTGATATGCCGCAGGATCTCGACTTCGGAGGCGGTCAGCAGGGCGTGCGGATGCGTCGGAGCAATGGCGCGCACCTTGCCGTCCTGGACGGACAGGAAAGGGTCTTTGCCGCTCAGTACGCCCTGGATCATGTCGGGCAGCAGGATCATGCCCCATTGCTTGGCGAGGTAGCCGTTGGCACCTGCCCGAAAGGCGGCGTACTGCGTTTCCAGCCGGTTGCCGGCCGAGAACGTGATGATCGCCATGTTCGGGTGATAACGCCGCACCCGACGCAGGAAATTCACGCCGTCCCAGGGTTCATGGGGGAGATAGAAGTCGATCAGGGCGACATGGCACGGCGCCACGGTCAGCTTGTCGAGCAGGCCGCGGGCAGAGGTTTCACGGTGCACGACGCGAAACCCCGGCCGGGAATCCAGGAAAGCGCCCACGCCCAGCGCAACCACGGGGTGGTCATCCAGGATCGCGACGCGTATCAAGGGGGGCGGTTGCGACATCAGGAGATGCTTGCGCGAATGGGTGCGATTGCCCTCTTTCTTGCCGCAAGACCTGTCGGCTGGAAGGAAAGCGGAATCTTGCGCTGAAACACTGTTCATCGATGCTCCACGGTATGGCCAAGGGAACGCGGGCGGCGTCAGGGCTGGTGTGGCGATGGCGTCCGGTGCGTGTCGGGGTTGTGATTGGTCTTAAATTTGTACGGGCAGATTACGTTTTGTTGGGCCTTCCGGATCGCCTTCGGTCCAAAATCGGACTGATGCACCGGTCGGGTTTACTCGGGGTCGACAGATCCCCGTCGTCACGGCACGCCCGGCATGACGGTGTTCGGGTAATAATCGCGTCCGGAAACCGGCCTGTTGCCGGACCGCAGCGCATCGCAAGCAAGGCGGCGGGTGGCGAATGCCCAAGAAGATTCTGGTGCTAGGCAGGGACGGTCAGTTGGGCTTCGAGCTGCGGCGTAGCCTGGCGCCGCTGGGCGCCGTGGTGGCCACCGGCCGCAGTGATTGCGACCTGACCTATCCGCTGCAGATCGCGCGGCTGGTGCGCCGTGAAAAGCCCGATGTCATTGTCAATGCGGCGGCCTATACCGCGGTGGAGCGGGCAGAAGAAGACGCCGTGCGCGCCATGCGCATCAATGCCGAGGCCGCGGGCGAACTGGCTACCCTGGCGGCTGGCCGTGGCGCGCTGATCGTCCATTATTCGTCCGACTACGTGTTCGATGGCGCCAAGGCCGGCGCCTACGACGAGCGCGACGCGCCTGCGCCGCTGAACGCCTATGGCCGCAGCAAGCTGGCCGGCGAGCAGGCGGTGCAGGCGATGAACCCGGCGCATCTGGTGTTTCGCACCTCGTGGGTCTATGGCGTTTTCGGCAACAGCTTCCTGAAGACCATGCTGATGGCCTTGCGCCAGCCGGAATCGCTGCGGGTGGTGAGCGACCAGCGCGGCGCGCCCACCGGCGCCGCCTTCATCGCTGACGCCACCGCGCTGGTCGTTGCCCGTTACCTGGCCCGGCCCGAACACGACGATTTTCCCTTCGGCCTGTATCACCTGGCCGCCTCGGGAGACGCCAGCTGGCACGAATACGCCTGTTTCATCGCCCAGCAGGCTCGCCGGGCAGGTCTGGCGGTGACGCTGACCCCGGCCGACATCCGCGCGGTGGCGTCCGACCAATACCCCACGTCCGCCCGCCGCCCCTTGAATTCACGGCTGGACAGCCGCCTGCTCGAACGCACGTTCGGCATCCGCGCGCCGCACTGGGAAGAGGGCGTGCTGCATGCCCTGGCCGCGATTGCGGACAGCCGTAACCTCGCCTGACGGGCGTCCGGGGGCGGCCTCTGGCTGCGACGTGGCGTTTTCGCCACGAAAAAGGTCCAAAGGGTGCTACAATCGGCAACGATAAGCGCGCCAGCCATTGCGCCCGCGCTCACCCAGTCCACCCCTGAAGGCCCAAGCATCATGTTTTTCCCGCTGGCACGAACTACGACCCGGAACTTTCGCCCTATGTCGCGTTAGTTTTTCGTGCGTCGGGTTTCACCGTGTCAGGTCAGCGGTAGGACTCAGCAAGACAACCAGACAAACGCGGCTACCAGCCGCGTTTGTCGTTTCTGAATTTCGTATTTCATTCCCAGAACCCCAGGAAGCACTCCCGATGGTACAGATCACATTGCCCGATGGTTCGCAGCGCCAATACCCGGGACCGGTCACGGTCGCCGAGGTGGCGCAATCGATCGGCGCGGGATTGGCCAAAGCCGCCTTGGGCGGCCGCGTGACCTTTGACGGCGCCGACTCCCAACTGGTCGACACCAGCTACCGCATCGAGGGCGACGCGCGCCTGGCCATCGTGACCGCCAAGGACGCCGACGGCCTGGATCTGATCCGCCACTCCACGGCCCACTTGCTGGCTTACGCCGTCAAGGAATTGTTCCCCGACGCGCAGGTCACCATCGGCCCCGTGATCGACAACGGCTTCTACTACGACTTTTCGTACAAGCGCCCGTTCACGCCCGAAGACCTGGCCGCCATCGAGAAAAAGATGGCCGAACTGGCCAAGAAAGACGAAGTCGTGACCCGCGAAGTCTGGTCGCGCGACGACGCCGTCGAATTCTTCAAGGGCATCGGCGAAAAGTACAAGGCCGAGATCATTGCGTCCATCCCGTCCAACGAGCCGCTGAGCCTGTACCGCGAGGGTGATTTCATCGACCTGTGCCGCGGGCCGCACGTGCCGTCCACGGGCAAGCTCAAGGTCTTCAAGCTGATGAAGGTCGCGGGCGCCTACTGGCGCGGCGACAGCAAGAACGAGATGCTCCAGCGCATCTACGGCACGGCCTGGGCCACCAAGGAAGAGCAGGAAGCCTACCTGCACATGCTCGAAGAAGCCGAGCGCCGCGACCACCGCAAGATCGGCCGCGAACTCGACCTGTTCCACTTCCAGGACGAAGCCCCCGGCCTGATCTTCTGGCATCCCAAGGGCTGGGCCCTGTGGCAGCAGGTCGAGCAATACATGCGCTCGGTCTACCGCGACAACGGCTACCAGGAAGTGAAGGCGCCGCAGATTCTCGACATCTCGCTCTGGAAAAAGACGGGCCACTGGGACAACTATCGTGAAAACATGTTCACGACCGAATCCGAGAACCGCGTCTACGGCCTCAAGCCGATGAACTGCCCGGGTCACGTGCAGATCTTCAACGCCGGCCTGCACTCGTACCGCGAACTGCCCCTGCGCTACGGTGAATTCGGCCAATGCCACCGCAACGAACCGTCCGGTTCGCTGCACGGCATGATGCGCGTGCGCGGCTTCACGCAGGACGACGGCCACATTTTCTGTACCGAAGAACAGCTCCAGGACGAATGCGCCGACTTCACGGCCTTGCTGCAGAAGGTCTACCGTGACTTCGGCTTCACCGAGGTGCTTTACAAGGTCGCCACGCGCCCGGAAAAGCGCATCGGCTCGGACGAAGTCTGGGATACGGCCGAACAGGCGCTGATGGAAAGCCTGCGGCGTACCGGCTGCGAATTCGAGATCTCGCCCGGAGAAGGCGCGTTCTATGGCCCCAAGGTGGAATACACCCTGAAAGACGCCATCGGCCGCCACTGGCAGTGCGGCACGATCCAGGTCGACTTTTCCATGCCCGTGCGCCTGGGCGCCGAGTACGTGGACCAGAACGACCAGCGCCGCCCGCCCGTCATGTTGCACCGCGCCATCCTGGGTTCGCTCGAGCGTTTCATCGGCATGCTGATCGAAAACCACGCCGGTGCGATGCCGCCCTGGCTGGCTCCGGTGCAGGCCGTGGTGTGCTGCATTTCCGAACCTTCGGCCGATTATGCGGCCCAAATCACGCAAAGCCTGAAAAAACAAGGCTTTAGAGTAGAGTCCGATTTGCGCGGTGAAAAAATCACTCGTAAAATTCGGGAGCACAGCCTGCAAAAGGTGCCGTACATCCTCGTCGTCGGCGACAAGGAAAAGCAAAACGGCACCGTCGCCGTACGCGGACTGGGCGGACTGGACCTTGGCGCCATCGCATACGACGAGTTCGTCGCGCGACTGTCCGAGGACGTGTCCACCCGCCGCGACGTCAATCAACCTGATAGCAGCGCTGCTTAACATTTCTAGGAGCTTTCAACATCGCCACTGAAAAAGCCAATCGCATCAACGGTGAAATCCGCGTCCCCGAGGTGCGCCTGATAGGTCTGGACGGAGAACAGCTGGGCATCGTCAAGATTGCCGACGCGTTCCGTCTTTCCGAGCAAAGCGACGTGGATCTGGTGGAAATCGCGCCGAACGCCGAGCCGCCGGTCTGCCGTTTGATGGACTACGGTAAGTTCAAGTACCAAGAGCAGAAGCGTCAAGCCGAAGCTCGTTCGAAGCAGAAGGTCATCCAGGTCAAGGAAGTCAAATTCCGTCCGGCCACCGACGAGGGCGACTACCAAGTCAAGCTGCGCAACCTGCGCCGCTTCCTCGAAGAAGGCGACAAGGCCAAGGTGACGCTGCGGTTCCGTGGCCGCGAAATGGCTCACCAGGAACTGGGTATGCGGGTGCTTGAACGTGTGCGCGACGACCTGCTGGAATTGGCCCAGGTCGAAGCCATGCCGAAGCTCGAAGGCCGTCAGATGGTCATGGTGCTGGCGCCCAAGAAGAAGGCCGTGCCCGCGGGCAAGCCTGAATCGGCGGCATAAAGCTCCTGCGGCGCCTTCCCGGCCGGTTTCATCCCTCCCGGGCAGGCTCCAGCCGCTCCCCCCTGCGACCCGCCGTCCATACTGTGTTCGGCGGGTTCGCTTATTGGGCGGCTCTGCGCTACGATGTCATAGATAGCCGCCTTCCCGAAAGGGAAGGCGGCGTACGTTCGGGGTGTCGCGATGCATGTTTTGTTCGTTTTGGATCCCTTGCCGCTCTTGAAAGCGTACAAGGACAGTTCTGTCGCCATGATGCGTGCGCTGGTCGCGCGCGGCCATACGCTCAGCGTGGCCATGCAGGGCGACCTTTACATCGAAACCGGCACGGTCAAGGCCGTCACCACGCCCATCGAATTGGTGGCCGACGCCGATCTGCACGGCCATGACTGGTGGCGCGAAGGCGCTGCCCGTGACCTGCCGCTGGCCGATTTCGGCGCGGTCGTCATGCGCAAAGACCCGCCTTTCGACATGGAATACGTGTATTCCACGCACCTGCTCGAATACGCCCAGGCCCAAGGCGCCCACGTGTTCAACAGCGGCGCGGCGATCCGCAACCATCCCGAAAAGCTGGCCATCACCGAAATCAGCGAATTCACCGCACCGACGCTGGTGACGCGCAACATGGCGCGCCTGAAGGCTTTCCACGACACGCACCATGACGTGATCGTCAAGCCGCTGGACGGCATGGGCGGCACGGGCGTGTTCCGCCTGCAGCCCAAGGACCCCAACCTGAACGCCATCCTGGAAACGCTCACCGACAACGGCGCGCGCACCATCATGGCGCAGCGTTACATCCCTGAAATCGTCAAGGGCGACAAGCGCATCCTGCTGATCGGCGGCGAACCGGTGCCGTATTCGCTGGCGCGTATCCCGCTGGCTGGCGAGACGCGCGGCAACCTGGCCGCCGGCGGCCGTGGCGTGGCCCAGGAATTGTCCCCGCGCGATCGCGAGATCGCCGAGGCCGTGGCGCCCAAGCTGGCCGCGCGCGGCCTGCTGCTGGTCGGCCTGGACGTCATCGGCGACTACGTCACCGAGGTCAACGTCACCAGCCCGACGTGTTTCGTGGAAATCGCCGAACAGACCGGCTTCGACGTCGCCGGCATGTTCGTCACGGCGCTTGAAAAAGCCGTGGCCGCCGCGCCGGCTGCGGCCTGATCCGGAAACCGTCATGACCACGGGTATTGTCATCGTCGTGCATGCGCCCCTGGGCGCAGCCATGCGCGAATGCGCCAGCCACGTCATGGGCAACCTTGACGGCATGCTGGCCATTCACGACATCCAGCCCGAAGATCGGCCGGACGACCAGGCGCCCGCCGTGCTCAAGGACATCCTCGAGCAAGACCATGGCGGCGGCGTTCTGGTGCTGACCGACCTGATCGGCGCCACGCCCGCCAATATCTCCAAGCGGGCCGTGGCCGACGCTCAGGCGCAGGGCATCCAGTGCTGTGTCTTGGCGGGGCTCAATACCCCCATGCTGCTGCGGGCGCTGACCTATCGCAACCTGACCCTGGCCGAGACCCGCGAAAAAGCGCTGGCCGGCGGGGTGCAGGGCGTCTTGCGTGTAGACTGACGGGCGGGAATTTGCCCTATTATGTCGGCTAATATTTCAAGCCGATGGGCGGTTCGACCTTTTGCTGCAACCACCACTGCGGCTTGCCACCGCGGTCATGATATTTCCTATGCCTAATACAGACATCGTCATCAGCAATAAACTGGGTTTGCATGCGCGGGCGGCCGCCAAACTGACGCAGCTGGCCAGCAAGTTCTCCAGCGAGATCTTCATTTCCCGCGGTGCGCAACGCGTGAACGCCAAGAGCATCATGGGCGTCATGATGCTGGCCGCCGGATTGGGCGTGACCGTCAAGCTCGAGGCTTCCGGCAACGATGCCGACCAGGCCCTTTCCGAAATTGAAACTCTGTTCGACAGCAAATTCGGTGAACAGGAATAGCAGCGCTTCCGAATCCGCGGGTCCGGGCAAGGCCCGGGCCGGCATGTCCGCGGCCGTTGCCGCGGCTCAAGTCCATGACGGGGCTGGCGCTGCCAGCCCCGTCATTTGTTTGTACGGCAAGGGCGTGGCGCGTGGTTACGCCATCGGCCGCGCGGTGGTCATGGGGGCGGCGGCGCTGGAAGTCGCGCATTACCGCATTTCCCCTGAAGACATTCCCGCCGAAAGCCGCCGCCTGACCGAGGCGCTGGACTCGGCTCAGCAGGAATTGCGGCTGTTGGCCGATACCTTGCCGGCCGACGCGCCGCGCGAGCTGGGCGCCATGCTGAACGTGCATAGCCTGCTGCTGGGCGACCCGTTGCTGGCCGAGCAGACCCTGGCCCTGATCGCCGAACGTCACTACAACGCCGAATGGGCGCTGACCACCCAGGGCCAGATCCTGGGCCAGCAGTTCGACGCCATGGAAGACGAATACCTGCGCGAACGCGGCGCCGACGTGCGCCAGGTCATCGAGCGGGTGCTGCACGTGCTGTCCGGCACCTCCGCCATCCTGCCCGACATGTCGCACATGGGCGGCGACGATGCGCTGGTGGTGGTGGCGCACGATATTTCGCCGGCCGACATGCTGCGCCTGCGAGGAGGGCGGTTTGCCGCCTTCGTGACCGACCTGGGCGGCCCGACCTCGCACACGGCCATCGTGGCGCGCAGCATGGGCGTGCCGGCCGTGGTGGCCATGGGCAACGTGCGCGAGCTGGTGCGCGACGGCGACATGCTGATCATCGACGGCGCCGCTGGTGCCGTGGTGGTCAACCCGTCGGACCGCATCCTGCAGGAATACCGCCGCCGCCAGGCCGCCTACGCCGACGAACGAGCCGAACTCAGCTTGCTGCGCGACGAGCCTTCGGTCACGCTGGATGGCATCGACATCGTGCTGCACGCCAATATCGAACTGCCCGAAGAAGCCGCGCTGGCGCTGGCCTCGGGGGCGCACGGTATCGGTCTGTTCCGCAGCGAATTCCTGTTCATGGGCCGTCCGGACCTGCCGGGCGAAGAAGAACAGTACGAGGCTTATTCCTCCGTGGTGAAAGTGATGGCGGGCCGTCCGGTCACCATCCGCACGCTGGATATCGGCTCGGACAAGACGCTGGACGGCGAGGCCACGGTGGCCACCAATCCGGCCCTGGGGCAGCGTGCCATCCGCTACTGCCTGGCGCGTCCGGAAATGTTCGCCACGCAGTTGCGCGCCATCCTGCGGGCGTCGGCCCATGGGCCGGTGCGCCTCTTGATTCCCATGATCGCGCACATGCACGAAGTCGTGGCCACGCGCGCGGCCATCGAATCGGCCCGGCGCGAGCTCGATGCGCGTGGGCAGGCCTACGCGCCGCACATGGAAGTGGGCGCCATGGTCGAAGTGCCCGCGATCGCCATCGCGATCGAACCCTTCGCCCAGGCGCTGGATTTCCTGTCCATCGGCACGAACGACCTGATCCAGTACACCCTGGCCATTGACCGCGGCGACCACGACGTTGCCGCGCTTTATGATCCGCTGCATCCCGCCGTGCTGCGTCTGGTCGCGCACACCATCAATGCCGGTGAACGCGCGGGCAAGCCCGTGGCCGTCTGCGGCGAAATGGCCGGCGACTCGCGCATGACCCGCTTGTTGCTGGGCCTGGGGCTGACCGAATTCTCGATGCATCCGCAGCAATTGCTGGATGTGAAGCGGGAAGTCCGGCGCGCCCACACCAACGCGCTGCGGGTCAAGGTGGCCAGCGCGCTGAACCGCGCCTTGCCGGTGGACCTGGACACCCTGGATCTGGCCTGACCGAGCCCTCGGGGGGGGGCTTGCTCTGGCAAGCCCCTGTTTGCCATCCATCAGGCCGGATTCCGGTCTGCACCCCCATTTTTCTGCCGGTATTCCCGCGGAGCGCATTTCATGATGCGCTTGAAGGCGTGGCTGAACGCACTGTCGGAGTCATAGCCAAGCCTGTGCGCGATGGCGGAAATCGTCGTCTGCTCGGCTTTCAATGATTGCGCGGCCAGGCGCATGCGCCATCGAGACACGTATTCCAATGGCGCAACGCCGGCTTTTTGCTTGAATCGCAAGGCGAGCGTCGAGCGCGACACGCCAGCAACGTCGGCCAGGGTTTCGACTGTCCAGGCGCGTGCGGGGTCGGCGTGGATCGCCTGGATCACAGCCCCGATGCGGGGATCGGAAACCGCCAGCAGCCAACTCGGCGCATCGTCGCCGTCCTGGGCCAGATAGCGCCGCAGGACCTGCACCAACATGATGTGTCCAAGATGCTGAACCACGATGGCGCTGCCCGGTGAGGGCCGTGCAAGCTCGTCGGCCAGACGGTGGAGCGCCCAGCTCAGCACGCAGGCCTGATCCGAGCCGTGCTTGATGACGGCCACCGGCGGCAGGCCATCGAACAACAGGCTGGCTTCGTCGCCAAAGGCAAAGCGGCCGCCGATCAGGAAGAAGTCGTCGGCGCTGCCGCAGCGGGCAATGCCGTTGACGGCGTGGTGATAGATTTCATCGGAAGGGATGGCCGGCAGCGAAAGCTCGCTGCGAAGTGAAAACGCACGTTTGCGCGACAGCAGGAAGCAATCCCCGCTTTCCAGCCAGATGGGCTGCGCCACGTCTTCCACGGTCAGCCAGCAGCTTCCCTGGACGATGGCATTGAACTTGATGTCGTCGGGCGGGGGGAAGTCGATGGCCCAGTCGCCGCCCGCTTTCAATCCCGCGAAGACGGAGCGCCGAGTATTCAGGAGGGAAAGCACTTCCGATAGCGGATCCATGGCGTATTCAGACGATCTCGACAAAGAATAGGACTTTGCTGCATTCACAGTCCGAAGTCCAGCGTCGACAATGCGGGTCAGGGGGTCTCCAGAATGCAGGCCAGGCTCAATCGGGGCATTTCATCCATGATCAGTAAGCAATCTCCTGTCGGCTCCGGTTTCGGCGCGGCAACGACGGCGGCGCAAGTGCTCGCCGGGCGCAATCTTTCCGGCATCACCGCCATCGTTACCGGCGGACATTCCGGCCTGGGGCGAGAGACGACGCGCGCGTTGGCGTCTGCCGGCGCGCAGGTCATCGTCGGCGCGCGCGACGTGCAGGCCGCCCGCGCGAATATCCATGACATCCCCAACACTGAAGTCGAGCGGCTTGATCTGTCCGACCAGGCCAGCGTGCGTGATTTTTCCCAGCGGTTCCTGGCACGTGACCGGCACGTCGACATCCTGATCGGCAGCGCAGGCCTCATGGCGTGCCCCGAAACCCGGGTGGGGCCTGCGTGGGAAGCCCAGTTCGCCACCAATCACCTTGGGCACTACGCCTTGGTGAATCTGCTGTGGCCCGCGCTGAAAGGAGGGGCCCGGGTGGTCGTGGTGTCGTCGGCGGGGCATCATCAGTCGGCCGTTCGCTGGCACGACGTGCAGTTCAATCAGGGATACGACAAATGGCTGGCCTATGGGCAGTCCAAGACTGCCAATGCCCTGTTTGCCGTGCACCTGGATCGGCTGGGCCAGCGTGATGGCGTGCGTGCCTTTTCCCTGCATCCCGGCAAGATCTTCACCCCGCTCCAGCGCCACCTGACGCAACAGGAAATGATTGCCGCGGGATGGCTTGATGCGCACGGCAACCCCGCTGATCCCACGTTCAAGACCGTCGAACAAGGCGCGGCTACCCAAGTCTGGGCGGCCACCTCGCCACGCCTGGCCGGCATGGGCGGGTTGTACTGCGAGGATTGCGACATCGCCGGCGTCGATGAAAGCGACCCCCCGTCCTTTGCCGGCGTGCGGGCTTATGCCGCCGACCCCGAACAGGCTGCGCGCCTCTGGGCGCTGTCTGCCGGGCTTACCGGGATCGACGCTTTTCCCGCATCCTGAATCGGAAAATCTTCCCGCCACGATGCCCTGGCCGCCCGCAGCGCTGGTGCCATCACAAATGAAAAAGCCCCCTCGAAAGGGGGCTTGAGACGCCGCCCGGCGCGTTGGCGCCGGCGGGGCGGGAATCAGCTGTGATAAGCCGATTCGCCGTGGCTGGTGACGTCCAGGCCTTCGCGTTCCTGGTCTTCCGGCACGCGCAGGCCGCACAGGGCGTTGGCGATCTTGTAGGCAATCCAGGCCACCACGCCAGACCAGACGATGGTGATCAGTACGCCTTCGAGCTGCACCCACAGCTGGCCCAGGATCATGCCGGGTTCCGCCAGGCCGGGGCCGCCCAGGACCTGGGCATTGAACACGCCCGTCAGCAGGGCGCCGACGATGCCGCCCACGCCGTGCACGCCGAACACGTCCAGCGCATCATCGGCACGCAGCAGGCGCTTCAGGCCGTTGACGCCCCAGACGCAGACGATGCCGGCGATCACGCCGATGATCAGTGCGCCCACCGGGCCGACCAGGCCGGCAGCCGGGGTGATGCCCACCAGGCCGGCGATGGCGCCGGACGCAGCGCCCAGCATGGACGGCTTGCCCTTGATGGCCCATTCGGTGAACAGCCAGGACAGCACGGCGCCCGCGGTGGCGATCATGGTGTTGAAGAAGGCCAGCGTCGCATTCTCGTTGGCGGCCAGTGCCGAGCCGGCGTTGAAGCCGAACCAGCCCACCCACAGCAGGGCGGCGCCCACGAACGTCATCGGCAGGTTGTGCGGTTGCATCGCTTCGCGGCCGTAGCCCACGCGCTTGCCCACCACGTAGGCGCCCACCAGGCCGGCCACGCCGGCGTTGATGTGCACCACGGTGCCGCCGGCAAAGTCCAGCGCGCCCTTGGCGTTCAGCAGGCCCGGGGCCGTTTCAGAAGCGAACCACACCATGTGCGCGATGGGGATGTAGGCAAACGTGAACCAGATCACCGTGAACACCAGCACCGCCGAGAAGCGGGCGCGTTCGGCGAAGCTGCCGACGATCAGCGCGCAGGTGATGCCTGCGAACGTCGCCTGGAACGAGGCGAACAGCAGCTCGGTCAGCGAATTCGACATGGCGTACTTGCCATCGGCCGGGGTGAACATGCCGGAGAAGAAGGCGCGCGAGAGGCCGCCGAAGAACGCGTTGCCTTCCGTGAAGGCAAGCGAGTAACCGTAGATGAACCAGAGGACCAGGCCCAGCACGAACGTGCACAACACTTGCAGCAGCACCGACAGCACATTCTTGCTGCGTACCAGGCCGCCATAGAACATCGCCAGACCGGGTACGGCCATCATCAATACGAGGAGGGTAGAGACGAGCAACCAGGAGATATCTGCTTTATCCATTTTCAGGCTCCAATGAGTCTTTCTTATTTGTCTACAGTGCAGCTTCGCCGGCTTCGCCCGTCCGGATGCGGATCACTTGTTCAAGGGGAGCGGCAAAGATCTTGCCGTCGCCGATCTTGCCGGTGCGGGCGGCTTGTTCGATGGCTTCGATGACCTGGTCGACCAGGTGGTCGGGCACGGCGGCTTCGACTCGCAGCTTGGGCAGGAAGTCGACCGCGTATTCCGCGCCCCGATAGAGTTCGGTGTGGCCCTTCTGGCGCCCGAACCCTTTCACTTCAGTAACAGTGAGGCCCTGGACGCCGATTCCGGATAGAGCCACCCGCACTTCGTCGAGCTTGAATGGCTTGATGATGGCGATGATGAGTTTCATGGCATTTCCTCTCATGGTTGCACGTTGGCCTCGTCATTCAAGCAAATTCCATGCCATGGGCTGCGGTGCCCGTAGGGCGCCCGGTCAGGCGCGTTTGTTGTGCCTGTTTGCACCAATATAGTGCGCCATGCACCACGCGTCAGCCTCAAATCGGTGCACGGCGCCGCGATGGTGAGGAATGCAACGGAATATGTGTCCCTGCCGCCATTTGTTGCCAGTTGATGCCGCTGGGGTTGCGCTTTGCAGGGTTTGCAAATCCCTGCATCGGCTTGGGGCGAAATCTCGGGTCGGCCGCGGATCGTTGCTGGCCGGGCTTCGCGCGGCGGTGTGCTCTTTTTCAGCAGGCTGAAAGCGAATCGCAAGAGGTCCAAAAAAGGGGGCGGGGCGTGATACGAGGGTTTACACGCATAAGCTTGTTGCCAAAGGTAGGCTGAAGAAGAATCGAATCCAGCTCATGACGCTTGGTGGGCTTGATCGGGCCGCTGCAAGGGGTTCCGGCGTTGCGGCTCTCTACATACGAAAAGCAAGAAAGGAAAGAGGAATGATGACGATCCAACGCAAGACCCTTGGCGTGCTGGCGCTGACTGCCGCGCTGGCCGTACTGGCCGGCTGCAACAAGAGCGACGAAAAGGCTGCACCGCCCGCGGCATCGACCACCCCGGCTCCCAGCACCACCACCCCTGGCACGCCGCCCGCCGCCACCACGCCGCCCGCGACCACTACGCCCGCACCCGCCACGGGCGCCACCGCCGGCCTGCCCGCGGAGTGCGACGCCTACCTGAGCAAGGTCAGCGCGTGCATGGACAAGCTGGGCGCTTCCAACCCGGCCGCAGCCAGCTTCAAGCAGCAACTGGACGCTGCCAAGACACAGTGGGCCACGATCAGCGACAAGACGCAGCTGGCCGCGCAATGCAAGCAGTCGGCAGACCTGTTCGCGCAATCCGCGACGCAGATGGGCTGCCCGTAACGATGTTGGTAGGGGGCTGCCCCCAAGGCGGCCCGGTTTTCTCCTGTGCTTTGATGGGCGGTCACCGCATGCGGCCCGCCCTTTTTTTTGCCTGCGGCAGGGGCGGGGAAAGCACTACACTTGAGGCACCAAGAACACCGTGAGGCCGCTATGAACAATCGCACCCAATGGATGGAAGACATCCAGAAGAACATTTCCGACCTGATCGCCCGCAGCCCCGCCGCGGACGTCGAACGCAACGTGCGCGCCATGATGACGCAGGCGTTCTCGAAGCTGGATCTGGTCACCCGCGAGGAATTCGACGTCCAGGCCGACCTGCTGGCGCGCACCCGTGCCCGCGTGGACCAACTGGCCGCGACGGTCGAGCAACTGGAAACCCGCCTGTCCGCCCTGGACAAGTAGGCTGTCCGAGGGACACTTTTGCCACGGCCGCTGATGCGGCCGTTTTTGTTTTGGGCATACTGGTTTTCGATCGCAACCGGAGACCGCCTTGACCCTTGCCGTTATTGCCAGCCGCACCCTCAGCGGCCTGCATGCCCATGCGGTGCGGGTCGAGACGCACCTGGGGCCGGGCCTGCCCAGTTTCAACGTGGTGGGGCTGCCCGATACCGAGGTGCGTGAAAGCCGCGAGCGCGTGCGGGCGGCCATCATCAACAGTGGCTTCAATTTTCCCGCGGGCCGCATCACGGTCAATCTGTCGCCGGCGGATCTGCCCAAGGAATCCGGCCGCTTCGATCTGCCCATTGCGTTGGGGTTGCTGTTGGCGACCGGGCAATTGACCGCGCCTGCACCGGATGACAACGCCGGAGTTGCGCCCGACCCGTTGCTGGCCGGAGTGGTGCTGGCGGGGGAACTGTCGCTGACCGGCGCGCTGGTGCCGGTTGCCGCGGCCCTGGTCATTGCATTGAGCGTGGCGCAGGAATCTCCCGGCGCCACCTTGATCCTGCCTGCGGGCAGCGCCGAACAGGCGGCCTGGGTGGAGGGGCTTCGGGTGCTGTCGGCCCGCAGCCTGGCGGATGTAGCGGCGCATGTGGCCGGACACGGCCGCTTGCCCGACGCGATACCGCTGGCGTGGCCGGATGCCCCGCCCGGGCCGTGCCTGTCCGATCTGCGAGGGCAGCCGGGGGCGCGGCGGGCGCTGGAGGTTGCCGCGGCGGGCGGCCATAGCCTGCTGATGGTCGGGCCGCCGGGAGCGGGCAAGAGCATGCTGGCCGCGCGCTTGCCTGGCCTGTTGCCGCCGCTGACGCGGCGCCAGGCGCTGGAGGCCGCCGCCATTGCGGCGTTGGCGGGCGTGCCGGATGCCAGGATGGGCACGCCGTCGTTTCGGGCGCCGCACCATTCGGCGTCCGCCATGGCCCTGGTGGGTGGGGGCGGCAGGCCGCGGCCTGGGGAAATCAGCCTGGCGCATCACGGCGTGCTGTTCCTGGACGAACTGCCGGAATTCAGCCGCCGTACGCTGGAAGCGTTGCGCGAGCCGCTGGAAACGGGCAGGGTGATCATCGCCCGCGCCCTGCATACGGCGCAGTTTCCCGCGCGGTTCCAGTTGGTGGCGGCGATGAACCCGTGCCCTTGCGGCTGGCGGGGCCATCCGCGCAGGGCCTGCATCTGCACGCCCGATCAGGTGGCGCGCTATACGGGCAAGATATCCGGCCCCTTGCTGGACCGGATCGACCTGCACGTGGCGCTGCCGCCCTCTGACCTGGAATGCATGCAGGGGCCGCCGGGCGAGCCGTCCGAGCCAGTGCGCGAGCGGGTGGCGCGCTGCCGCGAGCGCCAGCATGCGCGCCAGGGCAAACCCAATGCGGGATTGGCCGGGGCCGAACTGGAACGCCACTGTCCGCTGCAGGCCGATGCCCGCGACCTGCTGCTGCAGGCCATGCGTCGCCTGGCGGGGTCGGGGCGGGCCATGCACCGGGCCCTGCGGGTGGCCAGGACGATCGCCGATCTGGACGGGCAGGACATGCTGGGCGCCAGCCATGTCGCCCAGGCGGTGCAGTACCGCCGGCCGGGCGTATGATGGCCCGTTTCCCGCGCTTGGGTGCCCGTTCGGACGGGTTCCGTCCCCCTGGCGCAGGCAGGGCGCCGCGCCGACCTGCCAACTGGCTCGACAAAACCTGGGAAATCACCATATAATCAAAGGCTTTCCCGGATCCAGGCTATCTTTTTTGTCTGGAATGTTTGGAAAAAGCGTAGTGCCCCAAGCAGTACCCCATGCAGTACCCCCAAGAAGTGGCAAGAGGTCCTAAAGTTTTGCCGCAATGGTGTAGGTAGCGTGTTCCCCCAGGCAGTGATGCCGGGTGCGGACAGACCGCCAACCGCCTTGCGCCAAGCACCTCGCGTCATGTAAATCAACAATCAGTGTTTAGTTTAGGGAATCATCATGCCCAAGATGAAAACCAAGAAAAGCGCCGCAAAGCGCTTTAAGGTTCGCGGCAGCGGATCCATCAAGCGTGGTCAGGCGTTCAAGCGTCACATCCTGACCAAGAAGACCACCAAGAACAAGCGCCAGCTGCGCGGTTCGGCTGCGGTCCATGAAACCAACGTGGCCTCCGTCAAGGCCATGATGCCTTTCGCTTGATCTAAGGGAGATCTACTATGCCTCGCGTCAAACGCGGCGTTACTGCCCGCGCACGTCACAAGAAAGTCATTTCCGCCGCCAAGGGTTACCGTGGCCGCCGCGGTAATGTGTTCCGTATTGCCAAGCAAGCTGTCATGCGCGCTGGCCAATACGCCTACCGCGACCGTCGTAACAAGAAGCGCACGTTCCGCGCGCTGTGGATCACGCGTATCAACGCCGCCGTCCGCGAACACGGCGTCAGCTACAGCGTGTTCATCGCTGGTCTGAAGAAGGCTGCCATCGAACTCGACCGCAAGGTCCTGGCCGATCTGGCCGTGCGCGACAAGGCCGGCTTTGCCGCCATCGTGCAGCAAGCCAAGGCTGCCTTGGCTGCCTGATCGCGCGCTTTAACTCATCGCGCATCGCTGCAAACGGGGCTGTAATGGCCCCGTTTGCGTTTTGAAGGCTGGATTTCATGACTCAATCGGTTGACGACCTGGTTTCCCAGGCGCAAGAACGCTTCGCCGCGGCCACGGACGCCGCCGCGCTCGAAAATGCAAAGGCCCGCTTCCTGGGCAAGGATGGCGCGCTGACGGTGCTGCTCAAAGGCTTGGGCAAGCTCGATCCCGAGCAGAAGCGCGACATGGGCGCCCGGATCAATCAGGCCAAGCAAAAGGTCGAAGAGCTCCTGAATCTGCGCCGCGCCGCGTTGGCGCAGGCCGAACTGGACGCCCGACTGGCTTCCGAAACCATTGACGTATCGCTCCCGGGCCGCGGCCGCGTGCCGGGCGGCATCCATCCGGTGATCCGGACCTGGGAACGCGTCGAAGAGATCTTCCGCTCCATTGGCTTCGATGTGGCCGACGGCCCCGAAGTGGAAAACGACTGGACCAATTTCACCGCGCTGAACAACCCGCTGGACCATCCGGCGCGTTCGATGCAGGACACGTTCTACGTCGACATGAAAGACGCTGACGGCCTGCCGCTGTTGCTGCGCACGCACACCAGCCCCATGCAGGTGCGTTATGCCCGCATGCACAAGCCGCCCATCAAGGTCATTGCGCCGGGGCGCACCTATCGCGTCGACAGCGACGCCACGCACTCGCCCATGTTCCACCAGGTGGAAGGGCTCTGGATCGCCGAAGACATTTCGTTCGCCGACCTGAAGGGCGTGTACACCGATTTCCTGCGTTGCTTCTTCGAAAGCGACGACCTCGTCGTGCGTTTCCGCCCGTCGTTCTTCCCGTTCACCGAACCGTCCGCCGAAATCGACATGATGTTCACGTCGGGGCCCAACCGTGGCCGCTGGCTGGAGATCTCCGGTTCGGGCCAGGTGCATCCCCAAGTGGTGCGCAACTTCGGCCTGGACCCCGAGCGCTACATCGGCTTTGCCTTCGGTTCCGGCCTTGAGCGCCTGACGATGCTGCGCTATGGCGTCAACGACCTGCGCCAGTTCTACGAAGGCGATTTGCGCTTCCTGCGCCAGTTCAACGAATAAAGACGGCTGATCATGCAATTTCCCGAATCCTGGCTGCGTACGCTGGTCAATCCCCCGATCGCAACCGACGAACTCGCGCACCGGCTCACCATGGCCGGCCTGGAAGTCGAAGACACCGTGCCGGCCGCACCCGCGTTCAGCGGCGTGGTGGTGGGCCACATCGTCGAGATCGCTCCGCACCCCGATGCCGACAAGCTGCGCGTCTGCCAAGTGGACGACGGCTCGGGCACGCTGCTGACGATCGTCTGCGGCGCGCCCAACGCAGCCGCCGGCCTGAAGGTGCCGCTGGCCCGCGTGGGTGCGGAACTGCCCGGCGGCATGAAGATCGGCGTGGCCAAGATGCGCGGCGTGCAATCGTCGGGCATGCTGTGCTCGGCCCGCGAACTGGGCCTGTCGCAAGACCACGGCGGCCTGTTGGAACTGCCGGCCGACTTCGTGCCGGGCCAGTCGATCCGCGACGCGCTGGACCTGGACGACACGCTCTTCACGCTGAAGATGACGCCCAACCGCGCCGACTGCCTGTCGATCCTGGGCGTGGCGCGCGAAGTCGCCGCCCTGACCGGCGCGCCGCTGTCGGTGCCCACGGCCACGGCCGTGCCGGTGACGCTGGACGACGTGCTGCCCGTCAAGGTCGAAGCCCCTGATCTGTGCGGCCGTTTCGGCGGCCGCGTGATCCGCGGCGTGAATGCCCGCGCAGAGACCCCGGAATGGATGAAGACGCGCCTTGAGCGCGCCGGTCAGCGTTCGGTGTCTGCGCTGGTCGACATTTCCAACTACGTCATGCTGGAACTGGGCCGCCCCTCGCACGTGTTCGACCTGGACAAGATCCATGGCGACCTGTCGGTGCGTTGGGCCCGCGAAGGCGAGACCCTTGAACTGCTGAACGGCCAGACCGTCACGTTGGACGCCAAGGTAGGCGTGGTGGTGGCGGGCGACCAGGTCGAAAGCCTGGCCGGCATCATGGGCGGCGAAGCCACGTCGGTCACGCTGGACACGACCAACATCTATCTGGAAGCCGCGTTCTGGTGGCCGCAGTCGCTGGCCGGCCGCGCGCGCCGTTTCAAGTTCAGCTCTGAAGCCAGCCACCGCGGCGAGCGCGGCGTGGACTACGCCACGATCCCGCAGCACATTGAATTCATCACGCGCCTGATCGTCGACATCTGCGGCGGCCAGGCCGGTCCGCTGGACGACCAGATCGTCAACCTGCCCAAGCGCGAGCCGGTGCGCATGCGCCTGGCGCGTTGCCACCGCGTGCTGGGCGTGCCCGTCACGCAAGCCGACGTGGCCAAGATCTTCAACAGCCTGGGCCTGGAATTCACGGTCGAAGGCGATGACTTCATCGTCACGCCGCCGTCGTACCGTTTCGACCTGGTAATCGAAGAAGACCTGATCGAGGAAGTGGCTCGCATCTATGGCTTCGAGAACATTCCCACCGTGCCGCCGATGGCGCGCGCCAAGATGTTCTCGCAGCCCGAAGTGCGCCGCGGCGCCCATGCGCTGCGCCGCCTGGCCGCTGCGCAGGACTACCAGGAAGTCGTGAACTACAGCTTCGTCGAAGCCGACTGGGAACGCGACTACGCGGGCAACGACACGCCGGTCAAGCTGGTCAACCCCATCGCCAGCCATCTGTCGGTGATGCGTTCCAGCCTGATCGCCAGCCTGGTCGCCAACATCCGCCACAACGCCAACCGCAAGCAGACGCGCGTGCGCCTGTTCGAGCTGGGCCGCGTTTTCGTGCGCGATGCTGCGGCCCAAGACGGCCCGCTGGCCGTGGCCGGCGTGCGCCAGCCTCTGAAGCTGGCCGGCGCTGCCTGGGGCCCGGTGGTCGAAGAACAATGGGGCGTGCCCACGCGTCAGGTGGATTTCTACGACGTTAAGACGGACGTGCAGGCGCTCTTCGGCGCGCGCGGCAGCCGCCTGCGCTTCGAGGCCGCCGCCTACCCGGCGCTGCATCCGGGCCGCAGCGCCCGCATCGAACTGGACGGCCAGCAGGTCGGCTGGATCGGTGAATTGCATCCGCGCCTGGCCCAGCAAGCCGACCTGGCGCACGCGCCGGTCGTGTTTGAAGTCGACGTGGCTGCGCTGTCCGAAGGCGAGTTGCCGCAGGTGCGCGAGCTGTCGCGTCAGCCCGTGGTGGTGCGCGATCTGGCCCTGTGGGTCGATGCGCCGGTCACCGCGCAATCGATGCTGGACACCGTCGCTGCCGCCGTCAAGGCCGATCCGCAACTGGCGGTGGTGCAGGACGTGCGCCTGTTCGACGTGTGGCGCGAGAAGGCCCAGGGCGACCAGCCCGTGGCCGAAAAAAGCCTTGCGTTCCGTTTCTGGCTACAGGACACTGAAGTCACACTGGACGAAGCCCGGGTGGCCGATTGCCTGGCACGCATCAAAGACGCTTTGGTCAGTGCCCACGGCGCGCGCCAGCGTGCTTGAACCATGGGGAACAGTATGCTTGCCGAGCCGCGCACCCTGACCAAGGCCGAGCTGGCCGAACTGCTCTTTGAGCGGGTCGGCCTGAACAAACGCGAAGCCAAGGACATCGTCGACACGTTCTTCGAGGAAATCCGCGACGCCTTGGCGCGCGGCGATTCCGTCAAGCTCTCGGGCTTCGGAAACTTCCAGGTGCGCGACAAACCGCCGCGCCCCGGCCGCAATCCCAAGACCGGCGAGACCATACCCATCGCCGCCCGCCGCGTGGTCACCTTCCACGCCAGCCAGAAACTCAAGAGCGTGGTCGAGCAGGCCACTCCCACGGCGCCCGACGCCGAGGAGTGATACGCTTTGTCGGTAATTGTTATCGGCACTCGACTTCCGCGCGGCATAAAATTCTCTTATGACACGTACTGAATCCACCGTAACCCTACCGCCCATTCCCGCCAAGCGCTATTTCACCATCGGTGAAGTCAGCGACCTGTGTGGCGTCAAGCCTCATGTCTTGCGGTACTGGGAACAGGAATTCACGCAGCTCAAGCCGGTCAAGCGGCGCGGCAACCGCCGCTACTATCAGCATCACGAAGTGCTGCTGATCCGCCGCATCCGGTCGTTGCTGTACGAGCAGGGCTTCACGATCAGCGGTGCGCGCAATCGCCTGGGCGATGCACGCGATACGCCGCAC
This sequence comes from Achromobacter sp. DH1f, assembly GCF_000633435.1. Lineage (NCBI taxonomy): Bacteria > Pseudomonadati > Pseudomonadota > Betaproteobacteria > Burkholderiales > Alcaligenaceae > Achromobacter > Achromobacter sp. DH1f. Next base: position 255,578 of record NZ_AYMF01000001.1, read on the forward strand.
GATCAAGACGCCGCCGTGCGTCTCACCGGCGCCGAGATGCAAGCCCTGCGCAACGAGCTGGGCAATGTGTCGACGATGCTCGGTGAAGCGCTGGGCACGCCGGCTGCAAGCGCCAGCAGCACAGCACAGGCTTGATGCGCGGCGCGCATCAGGCAAGCACGAACTTTTTTCAAGCACGACATCTGGACCCTTGCGTCTTGTGCGCGAGACCTGCAGGCAGGTGATGCAGGCATCGCGCAGGGGACGCAAAATTTTTTTGAGTATTCAGCACTTTTTTTGCACCAATGCGTGCAAACAATTTTTTGTTCTGCTATACTCTTTTTCTTTCGGGGCGTAGCGCAGCCTGGTAGCGCACTTGCATGGGGTGCAAGGGGTCGCGAGTTCGAATCCCGCCGTCCCGACCAGCAATACCCTAAGGGGGTTAGTGATGAAAATCACTAACCCCCTTTCTCATTGGTGCTGCGGTCTTTCCCGTAGCGCTGTGACTGCACAGTGGTGACTGCACTGTAGCCAGGCCCAATCCGCATTCGCAGGCCCCCGTAGCGGTACGGACGGGGCTGCACGCGCATGAAACTGAAAACGTTTTCAGTGAGGCGTTACATGTTTTGGAATCTTCTGATTCCAGGGCCCGCGTTTGAAAGCGATGATGACTGCATCAATATCCTGCCTGCCCTGAATGAAGCGAGCTGCAGCAGTTCAACGTCGCGTGGTTTTCTCTTTGAATCTCAGTTGATTTGCGCGCGCTTCCGGGCCTACTAGCGAAGGAAACGCGGTGCGTACCAGCCTACCCCCCATCACACTCGGCGCAATGGCCTTGTTGGCATTGACATCGCCCGTGATGGCGCACGACTACGGCCAGATCGTTCTCAAACCCCCCGTCAGCAACAATCTCGATACGGTACTGAACCTTGGCGACACGGTGACGCACACCGGCGCGGGCGCCGCCATCGATGTTGCCGGTAGCAATCGGGTGGACGGCAATGGCGTTGCTGTCATTGCCAGCGGCACGGATAGCGTGGGTCTGCAGGCCGCCTCGGGCGGCACCATCTCCTTGATAGACAGCAGCATAGACAACCGAGGCGAGGGCAATGGCGTCTACGCGCAGAACGGTGGCCGCATCGAACTTGACGGTGGTAGTGTCACTGCCGCGGCAGGCAACGGCGTGCATGCCACGGGCGCAGGCTCGATCATCGCCACGCAGGATTTGACCATCACGGCGGTGGGTTCGAATGGTCCCATCCCGGACTGGGTCTCGGGTGTCTATGCAGAGAACGGCGCCCGCGTGTCGCTGGACGGCGGCAAGATCCAGATCACGGGCGGTTTTTATGGCAATGGTGTAGCGGTCGATGGCGCAGGGAGTGTGGTCAAACTGAGCGGCACCGAGATTGTCTACTTCTCTGGTGGATCCACCGTATTCGTGACCCACGGTGGCGGGTTTGAGATGGTCGGCGGCTCTCTCAAAATGTTGGATTCCAACGGCCTGCGCCTGGCCGATGGCGGGAGCATCAAGCTGACCGGGGTGGACATCCAACACGGAGAAAATGGGGGGACGGGCGTCGGCTATGGAGTCCTGGTTGACGACAGTCCAGGGAACACCAACACCGTCACGCTGGAAAACGTTACGTTGGCGTCGACGTCCAACGCCTTGTACGTCAGGGGGGGCGCCAGCAGCCTGTCCGCTTATGGCAGCGCGGTTCAGGCCATTGGCGATTTCGCGAAAGGGCTCATGTTTGGCGACGGCGCGGCGGTGACGCTGGACAATACCCGCATGCTCGTCGAGGGCGGGCCCGACAGCGTTGGCATCCAGGGCGTCAGCAGCTACTCAGGCATGAATCCCTCTACCCTGACCATCAGGAACGGCAGTCAGATCAGCACCAAGGGTAGATACGCCTTGGGGGTTGCCGACAGTGGTCCCTATGCCTTCTTGGTCGCGGACTCTTCCATTATTGCCAGGGATGCCAGCGATGACGACACCAAGGGTGTGCTGCTGTGGTCCATGGGGCAGAACGCACAAGCCAACCTGGATGCCTCCAATGCCTTCCTCAAGGGGGATCTGGTGGCTGAAGAAGGCACGATCGATGTTGCCCTCAGGAATGGGTCTACCCTGACAGGGGCCGTGCAGCAGTACCGCGGACGCGTCAACAGCCTTGCGCTTGATGGCGGCAGCACCTGGAATGTGCGTGGCGATTCCACCCTGGGCACGCTATCGAACGCAGGTGTCGTCGCGTTCGCTACACCCGCTGACGGGTCGGGCTTCAAGACGCTGACCGTGAGCAACTATGCGGGTGGCGGCACACTGGTGCTCAATACCCGCCTGGGCGATGACGCCTCGGCGACCGACAAGCTGGTCATCGACGGCGGTTCGGCAACGGGCAACACCGGCTTGCGCGTCATCAATGCCGGCGGCGCCGGTAACAGCACCGGCACCGGCATCCGCGTGGTGCAGACGATCAACGGCGGCACCACCGCGCCGGGCGCGTTCCATCTGGACGCCGGTTCCACTGGCTACCGCGCCAGTGCGGGCACGATCGCCTTGAACGGCTACGACTACAGCCTGGTCCAGGGCGGCAATGGCGGCGCAGCGCCGGACTGGTACTTGACATCGACCTACTCCACGCCGCAGCCCGATCCCGCCGTGCAGCCCCCGTCCGTCGTGCAGCCCGTGCCCATCGTCCAGCCCCTGAAACCGGGTTTTCAGAACGTCTCGCCTGAAAGCGGCGCCTACGCCGGCAACCAATTGGCCAGCACCCGGCTGTTCATGCATGGTCTGCACGACCGCGTCGCTGCCTACGGCGCAACAAGCGCCGGCACGCCGGATGCCGACGGCGCCATTGCCGGGCCCGGCCGAGGCTTGTGGACCCGCGTCCAGGGACGCCAGGACAGCGGCCTGCGCATGTCCGAGGGCCGCGTCGATGTCGCCACCGACAGCATGGTGCTGCAGCTGGGCGCGGATCTCATCAGAGTTCCCGTCAGTCGGAACGGCTCCCTTTACGCTGGCCTGATGGGCGGATACGGCGATGCTCGCTCCCGCTCCCTATCCACGATGATGTTGCCTGGCGGCGTCACCGCCAAGACCCGTGCGCACGGCAAGGTGTCCGGCTATTCGGTGGGTGTGTATGGAACCGCCTATCAGAATGACGCGACGCGCCTGGGCGCCTATGCCGACAGCTGGCTGCAACTGGGCCGCTATCGCAACCAGATCGATAGCGAGGTCGGCTCGGCCCGCTATCGCTCCACGGTCCTGAGCGCCTCGGTCGAAGCAGGTTATGCGGTGGCTCCTTTTGCGGCCGGCTCGGCGTTGGGCGCCATCGTGCTCGAACCTCACGCGCAGTTCGTCTATAGCCGCTACGGCGCGCAGGATGCCACGTTGCAGGACACCCGCATGCGCCCGGGCAATGCCAACACCTGGAACTCGCGTATCGGGGTGCGGGTGTATCCACAGGCTGCCGCCGCACCGGTCGTGCGCCCGTTTCTCGAGGCCAACTGGCTGCACAATTTTGGCAACCCGTCGGTGCAGATGGGCCCCAACACGCTGGACGCGGCGCCGTCGCGCAACAGCCTGGAGCTGAAACTGGGCGCCGAAGGCCGGATTGGCCGCGCCGTGCGGATTTCAGGCCATGTGTTTAGCCAGGCTGGCAGCGGCGACCAAGGCGGCTATGGCGGCATGCTCAATGTGGGGTATCGCTGGTAGCGGCAGATACAAAAAGACCTTGTTCTTTGCACTCGGAGGTGCAGGAACGGCTGTCCGTGCTGCCGGGCGGCGGGCCAGTCGATCGACGGGGGAATCTGGAAACTTTCCACGCCGCGCAAGAGGGCTTGCAGGGCGCTTCGCGTGGCGGCGTCGGGGAAGAGCTGTTCTGCACTTGTGCTGTCGTCCGTGGCCGGCCGGTCGATGCCCATGTCGTTCTCCGTCAAGTGGTTGAATCCGTATCAGACCCGCACGGTATCCGTCCCACGCGGCAAGGCATACGCGTGGCGGAAGTAGTCGCGCAGCACGCGCCTGGGGCCTGAGATGTCGGTGCCCTTGCGCCAGGCCAGGCCGACGTTCATGGGCGGGATCGGGTCTTTGAGCTGGATGGTCTCGATGCGGCGGCCTTCCAATGACCAGGGCCGATAAACCATGTCCGACAGCACCGCGACGCCGCCGCCGTTGGCGACCGTGCTGCGCACCGCTTCGACGGACGAGGTGCGCAGGCGCACGTCGGGCCGGAAGGGCGTTTCGCTCCAGTAGCGCAGGGCGGTGTGGGCGGCCTCGTCGACGGTGAGCATGATGAAGGGTTCTTCCGCCACGTCCTCAAGCGTGACGGTATCGCGCGCCAGGAGGGGATGGCGTGCCGGCACCCACAAGCGCCGTGGCGAACCGAAGAAATGTTCTACCGCCAGTTCGGGATTCACCACGTTGGAAGTGAGCAGCACCGCCATGTCGTAGCGGTGCGCGATCAGTCCTTCTTCGATGGCGTTGCGGTTGAGCTCGTGCAGCTGGATATCCAGGTTGGGGTAGAGCTGCGACAGGCGCTGCAGGTGATAAGGAAGGAAGTAGCCGATCACGGTGTACGAGGCCGCCAGCAGCAGGCGGCCGCTTTCGCGCGCGTCGGCCCGGGGCATGCGCAAGGCCTCGTCGACCGACGACAGGATGTTGTAGGCGTGGTTGAGAAACCCGCGGCCGGTTTCGGTCAGGGCGACGCCGTTGGCGCCACGCAGGAACAGGGGCGAACCGACGATGTCTTCGAGCTCGCGGATTGCGGTGGTGACGGCCGATTGTGAAATGGCGAGCTGGATCGCCGCCTGCGAGATCTGTCCCAGTTCGGCAGCCGCGACGAAATATTTGAGTTGCCGAAGCGTGAGTGACATGACGGGCTTATCTGATTAATAGATAGTGAAGCCACAGGATATCTGTTTATCCGCACCATCAGCGTGCCTGGGATTTCAGGGAAATCCCTGAATTCCCATAGGAATCCGTCGACTGCCCCGATGTGGTGCATGAAGCGGGATATCGAAAATTCAGATAAAGATCGATCCAAAAAAAGAACTTTTTATCCCTTGATGCCTTCGCTACTGTGCAGCCATGACGCGGGCAATTGGCCCGCAGGTAGAAAGGAGGACCCTGTTTCATGACCAAGGCGACGATAGACCTGAACTCCGACATGGGCGAGGGATTTGGACCCTGGAAGATCGGCGACGACGTGGATGACGCGATCATGCCACTGATCAGTTCGGCCAATATCGCCACCGGATTTCATGCCGGGGACCCCAACATCATGAACCGCATGGTCAAGATGGCGCGCGAGCACGGCATCGGCATCGGCGCGCATCCGGGGTTTCGTGATCTGGTGGGCTTTGGCCGACGTGACCTGAACGAGAGCGCCGAGGGCCTGGTCAACGACATCGTCTACCAGTTGGGCGCGCTGCGCGAATTCGCCCGCCTGCATGGGCTGCGTCTGCAGCATGTGAAGCCGCATGGCGCGTTGTACATGCGCGCCGCGCGGGACGAAACGCTGTCGCGTCGGCTGGTAGAGACTTTGCGCGACCTGGAACCGACGTTGATGCTGTATTGCATGGAACAGTCCGTGACCTGCCAGGTGGCGCGGGAAATGGGCGTGCCCGTGGTGCGCGAGTTCTATGCCGATCGGGATTACGACGCCAGCGGCTCGATCGTGTTCACGCGGTACACGCAAGCGCTGGATCCGCAGCAGGTGGCCGACAAGGTGCTGCGCGCCTGCGTCCAGGGCAAGGTGCGCACCGTCGAGGGACGTGACATCGCCATCGAGTTCGATTCAGTCTGCATCCACAGCGATACCCCCGGCGCCCTGGCGCTGGTGCAGGCCACCCGGGCCCGGCTCGAGGCCCACGGCATTCGCATCGCGCCGCCGCAACTGGCCTGACGCCGGCTACGAATTCCATATCCATTCCAAGGAGAAAACCCCCATGTCGCAGCAAGAGATCCAGAGCCCGCTGCCGGGCACCTTCTACCACCGCCCCAGTCCGGATGCCGCGCCGTTTGTCGAGGTGGGTACGACCGTGCGGCCCGGCGATGTGATCGGCATTGTCGAGGTGATGAAGCAGTTCAACCAGATCGAGGCCGAAGTGGGCGGGGTGGTGCGCGAGATCCTGGTGGCCGATGGCGAACCGGTCGAACCCGGTCAGGCGCTGTTGCGCATCGAGGGCTGAGGCATGGGTATTCCTTCGTTCTATCGGCCTCGTCGCATCCACACCTTGCTGGTGGCCAATCGCGGCGAGATCGCCGTGCGTGTGATCCGCGCCGCGCGCGAGTTGGGGATGCGCACGGTGGCGGTCTACAGTGACGCGGATCGCGACGCCCTGGCGGTGCGCCTGGCCGACAGCGCCATGCACATCGGCGCGGCCCACGCGTCGCGCAGCTATCTCAATGCGCAGGCTTTGCTGGACGCGGCGCGCGAGAGTGGCGCGGACGCGATTCATCCCGGGTATGGTTTCCTGGCCGAAAACGCCGATTTCTCGCAGGCGGTGACCGAGGCCGGGTTGATTTTCGTCGGCCCCGACGCCCCCACCATCCGCAGCATGGGTGACAAGGCCGCCGCGCGCGCCAGCGCCAAGGCGGCGGGGGTGCCGACCGTGCCGGGCAGCGAGGGCGTGGTCGGTTCGCTGGACGAGGCGCTCAGCCACGCGGCGCAGATCGGCTACCCCTTGATGATCAAGGCGTCGGCCGGCGGCGGCGGGCGCGGTATCCGGGTGGCGGCCGACGAGGCCGCGCTGCGCGAGGCCATTCCCATGGCGCAGGCCGAGGCCCGCGCCGCCTTCGGCGACGGTGGCGTCTACCTGGAACGCTACCTGCCACGTGCCCGCCATATCGAGGTGCAGGTATTGGGCGACGGCCAGCGCGCAGTGCACCTGTTCGAACGCGAATGCTCGTTGCAGCGGCGGCGCCAGAAGGTGTTCGAGGAAGCGCCGTCGCCCGCGCTCAGCCCCGCTCTGCGCCAGGCGCTGTGCGAGTCGGCGTTGCGCCTGACCGAGTCGGTGGGCTATTGCGGTGCCGGCACGCTGGAATACCTGTACGACGAGACGCGCGGAGAGTTCTATTTCATCGAGATGAATACGCGCATCCAGGTCGAGCATCCGATCACGGAAGCCATTACGGGCATCGACCTGGTGCGCGAGATGCTGCGCATCGCCGACGGCGAGCCGCTGCGCCTGAAGCAGCCGGACATCGTGATGCGCGGCGCCGCCATCGAATGCCGCCTGAATGCGGAAGACCCGTCGCGCAATTTCGCGCCCGGCCCGGGCACGGTGTCGCATGTGCGGTGGCCGGCAGGCCCGGGCGTGCGCATCGATTCGATGGTCTATGCCGGTAGTGTGGTGCCGCCTTACTACGATTCGTTGCTGGCCAAGCTGATCGTGTGGGACGAGGACCGGGCCAGTGCGCTGGCGCGGATGGCGCGGGCGCTGGACGAGACGGAATTCGAAGGGGTGCCTTCGACGCTGGCCCTGCACCGCGCGCTGGTGGCCGACCCGGGTGTCGTCGCGGGCGACTATCACACGAATTACCTGGAAAGCTGGATGCAGCAACGGGAGGAAACCCAATGACGGTGCGCTATACCCACGGGGGCGATGAGTTCATCTTCGCCGAGATCAGCGAGTCCATGTCGCTGGCCGCGTTCTTCAAGGGCATGGCGATCACGCGGGCCCTGCGCGAGCGCGCCGTGCCGGGCGTGAGCGAAATCTGCCCGGCCAATGCCTCGTACCAGATCCGCTACGACCCCGAGCAGGTCGCGCCCGCCGCCATGGTGGAGATCCTGCGGGAGATCGAAGCCGGCATCGACCTGGACAACCTGCGCCTGGAGACTCGCGTCATCGAGGTGCCGGTGCTGTACAACGACCCCTGGACGTACGAGACCCTGATGCGCTTTCGCGAACGTCACCAGGACGCGGGTTCGACCGATCTGGAGTACGCGGCGCGCATCAACGGCTATGACGGCGTCGACGCTTTCATCGCGGCGCATTCCGGGGCGCCCTGGTTCGTGTCGATGGTGGGCTTTGTGGCCGGCCTGCCGTTCATGTTCCAGATGGTCGAACAGGAACGCCAGATCGAGGTGCCCAAATATCTGCGGCCCCGCACCGACACGCCCAAGCACACCGTGGGGCATGGCGGCTGCTTCGCCTGCATCTATTCGGTGCGCGGCGCGGGCGGCTACCAGATGTTCGGCGTGACGCCGGCGCCGATCTTCGAGCCGGCCCAACGCCAGGCGCACCTGCGCGAGTCGATGGTGTTCTTCCGGCCTGGCGACATCGTCAAGTTCAAGCCGATCAGCCGCGCCGAATACGACACGGCAGAGGCCGAGGTCGAGGCCGGCACTTTCCTGCTCAATATTCGTCCGGTGTCGTTCTCGCTGGCCGAGTTCATGGCTGCGCCGACGCAGTACAACGCCCGCCTTCTGGAGACGCTCCATGCCGCATGACGAACCGCTCATCGAAGTGATCAAGCCCGGGCTGGCGACGTCGGTCCAGGATCGGGGCCGCCAGGGCCATTACCACCTGGGCATCCCGCCGTCCGGGGCGCTGGACCAGTATGCGCTGGCTGCCGCCAATCTGCTGGTGGGCAACCTCGAGGGGGCGGCGGTACTGGAATGCACGCTGCTGGGCCCCGAACTGCGGTTCACGCGTGCGGCGCTGATCGCGGTGACGGGTGCGACCATGGTGCCCAAGATCGATGGCCAGGCCCAGGCCTGCAACACCGCGCTGGCGGTGCCGGCCGGCGCCCGGCTGTCGTTCGACTTCGTGCAGGCCGGTGCCCGCGCCTGCCTGGCGGTTGCCGGCGGTATCGACGTGCCCGAGGTGCTGGGCAGCCGCTCTACCTACACGCTGGGGGCGATCGGCGGTTTCGAGGGGCGCCGCCTGCAGGCGGGCGATCGCCTGCGGGTGGGGGCGCCGTCGCCCGGTGCCTGGGCGGGCCGGGCGCTGCCGGCGGCATTGGCCGTCGCCTGCCCCAAGGAACAGGTGCTGCGCGTGGTGCCGGGCCTGTATGACCATCGGCTGATGCCGGAGTCGGCCGCCTCGTTCTACGAGGACAGCTGGAGCGTGACCTCGGAAGCCGACCGCATCGGCTATCGCTACAAGAAGGGCCGCGCGCTCAAGTTCCAGCCACGCGAACAGCCGTTCGGCGCGGGCGCCGATCCGTCCAATATCGTGGACGCCTGCTACCCGATCGGCTCGATCCAGGTGCCGGCCGGTGTGGAACCCATCATCCTGCATCGGGACGCCGTTTCCGGCGGGGGCTACGCCATGATCGGCACCGTCATCAGCGCCGACCTCGACAAGGTCGGCCAGATGCAGCCGAACCAGCAGGCCCGCTTCGAGCGCGTCACGCTCGAGACGGCGCTGCAGGCGCGCAAGGACTATCGCGCCAGCCTGGAGCGATTGCGCGTCGCGTTGGGCTGATTCCCGCCTCGCTTTCCCATTGATCGCTGCTTTCCTTCCGGCCTGTTCCGACAGGCTGGACGGGCCTTCTTGCGCCCGTGCTTTGCGCGTTTCACCCGCTGTACGCCGTACCGCCGTACTCGTCCGCGTTTCGCGGTTCTTCAGCACGTCAGGAGAGCCTTTCATGGCCAACCTCAATTCCAGCACCGCGTCTTCGGACCGGGATACTTCCATGGCCACCGTGGCCGACGCCGACCGCATGGGTCGATTTCCGCTCACCATGGCCTGGTGGGCAGTTTGCAGCGCCATTTTCTACATCGTGGTCGGCGCCACGCTGGCGCTCAATTACGGCGCGCGCAACGCCATCATCGGCATGCTGCTGTCGGTGGTTTCCTATGGCCTCATCAATGGCGTGATTTCGCGCTATGCCATCCGAACCGGCCAATCGGTGGCGCTGTTCTCGCGCAGCGTGTTCGGGACGTCGGGCGCGGCGCTGGCCACCTTGATCTTCTTCGCCACGGCCATCTACTACGCGGTGTTCGAGGGGTCGGTGATGGCCGTGGCCGCGCACCACATGTTCCCGGTGGTGCCTTACTGGGCCTTTGCGTTGCTGGTGGTGATCTACAGCGTGCTGCTGATCTTTGGCAGCGTGCAGCGCTGGCTCGACAAATTCAACGGCGTGTTGCTGCCGTTCTACCTGGGCGGCCTGCTGTTGGCGGTGGTCATGGCCACGCGCGAGTACGGCTACAGCGATGCCTGGCTGGCGTTCGGGCCGTCCGGTGGACCGGTGGCAGGGGGCTGGTGGGACGCCTACGTCTATTACATGGGCGTCTGGGTCCTGATGATGTTCACGTTCGACTATGCCCGCTTTGGCCGCCGCGAAGATATGCGCTATCACGGCCGCTACAACTTCGGCATGCCGTTCTACCTGGTGACGTTTCTGCTCAACGGCGTGGCCGGCATCTACCTGGTCAGCATCATTCCGGGCGATGGCGCGCTGAGCGAAGTGTCGGTCGTGCTGGCACTGCTCAAGCTGATGGGCCTGGGCGGACTGTTTTTCGTATGGGTGACGCAGACTCGCATCAATACCGCGAACTACTACCTGGCCACCATCAATATGCAGGCCTTCTTTGCACGGTTTGGCGGAGCCCGGCTGTCCAAGGCGATGTGGGCGGTGATCGTGGGCGCGGTGTCGTACGCGCTCATGCTGTTCGACGTGTTCACCTACCTGCTGCAGGCGCTGGCCTACCAGGGCATTTTCGTGGTCGCGTGGGTGGCCGTGGCATTGGTGCACATCCTGGCGGTCGGCAACACGCCACAAACGGCGGGCGAGGGCGGCAGCGCCTATAACCGCCGCGGGCTGGGCGCCTGGTTCGCTGGCGCCGCCAGCGGCCTGGTGTTGATGCACTTGAGCGGCCTGGCAGCGACCTTCGCGGCGCCGGTCAGCTTCGTGGTGGCGGGCGCGGGATACTGGCTCTTTCAGTCAATCGATGATCTCGGCACAGGCGTCGGTAGGCGCGGCGGCGACGCCGCCCACGACCGGCACGATCTTGATGACGGCCGAGGTGACGCGGCAGGGGGCGGCCGCCAGGCCACAGCCCGAGGCGAGCAGGCATAAGGTTGAAACCAGGATCCACTTCATCGAATTCGCTTGGAAAGAATGGGCGGTCGGCGCCGCCCGTTCGCCCGAGGGGGCGCATTCCCGGAATTCTGGCGCAGAGACGGCGGGACTCTTACGCGCAAATGAGGGGGGAGTGTGAATATCTGTGCAGCCCGGCGTACCGGATGTAATCCGGTGCGTCAGGCGGCGGCCCTGGCCTGCAGCGCAATCCGGTTGCCTTCGCTGTCGCGGATTTCGGCCACGAGCCAATCCGGCCCGGCCTGGGTCTTGGGGAACAGGATGTCGCTGCCCAGATCCTGGGCCTTTTGCAGGGCGTCGTCGATGTCCGGCACACCGAAGTAGACGATGGGGCCGTGCAGGGTCGGCACGTAGGCCGGGCCTTGTGCCAGCGCGCCGCTGGCTCCGTCCTGGCCTTCCTGGAATGGAAAGTAGGCCATCTTGCTGTCGTGCAGATCGACGACGCCGTCGAAGGCGATGCCGAACACATGGCGATAGAAGTGCATGGCGCGTTCAAGGTCGGCAGCGGGGATTTCGACGTGGGCGATGAGGTTCATGAGGGCGGGGCAGGTAGGGGAGACGGCATTGACGCCGGGCAGCGCTTGTGGGATTGTCCCAGCCCGGCGGCAGGCTGCCTAGCGGCAGCGGCGCCAATTTGCCGCGGAATGTGCCGCGGCGCCCCATCAACGGAGCTTCCATGGTTACCTGCTATCTGCGTTACGTGATCGATCCCAGTCGCCTGAAGGAATTCGAGGCCTACGGCAAGATGTGGATTCCGCTGGTGGAGAAGTTCGGCGGCACGCACCACGGCTATTTCCTGCCGTCGGAAGGCGCCAACAATATCGCCCTGGCCATGTTTACGTTCCCGAGCCTGGCGGAGTACGAACGCTACCGCCAGCAGTCGATGGACGACGCGGCCTGCCAGGCGGCGTTCAAGTATGCCGAGGACACGCGCTGCATCGTCAGCTACGAACGCAGCTTCTTCCGGCCCGTGTTTGCCTGAACCCCGGGGCCGGGGGGGGCAGGCATGTGCGTGATGGCCGAGCCTTTGGCGACCCGGCTGTTATGGCCTGATTCGTGCCGCTCTGTGCCTGTCGCGCCGATCAGCCACGCCGCATAATCCCTGGCATTCATTTCTTGATGCCAGGATCTCCCATGCGCTACCGCTACGTCACCGCCGATGTGTTTACCGCCCACGCCTACCAGGGCAATCCGCTGGCGGTGGTGCTGGGCGCCGAGGGACTGGATACCGCGCAGATGCAGCGCATTGCGCGAGAGTTCAATTACTCGGAAACCAGTTTCGTGCTGACGCCGCGCGATGCCGCGCATACGGCGTGGGTGCGCATTTTCACGCCCGATCGTGAAGTGCCGTTCGCCGGCCATCCCAACGTGGGCACGGCAGTGGTGCTGGCGCGCGAGATGATCGCGGCGGGGCGCCCGGCGCCGGCGCGCTTTGAATTCGAGGAAGAAGCGGGTCTGGTGCGCATTGCATTGCAGTACGACGAGGCTGGCCGCTTGCTGGGCGCCGAATTGGCCGCGCCGCAGCCTTTGACGCGGGGCAGCCAGGCGTCGGCCGAAGCCGCCGCGCGCGCGCTGCGGCTGCAACCTGCCGATATCGAATTGGCCGAGCACGCGCCGCAGGTGGTGTCCGTGGGCTTGACGTTCCTGGTGGTGCAATTGGCCAGCCGCGATGCGCTGCGCCGCGCCGTGCCGGACCCGGCCGGCTATGCCGCGTTGATGCCCCTGGACGGGGCGCGTTCGATCTACGCCTACACCACCGATGCGGGCGGCGATACGGCGCAGGGGCCGACGGACATCCAGGCGCGCATGTTCACCGGACGCATGACGGAAGATCCTGCCACGGGCAGCGCGACGGGGGCCATGACCGCGTTGCGGGCCGCCTTGCGCGGCGCGGGCGAACTGCGGTTGCGGGTGGGGCAGGGGGTGGACATGGGGCGGGCCAGCCTGCTGCTGGCGCAGGCCGAGGTCCTCGCCGACGGCGTCTGGGCGGGCGTGGCCGGGCAGGCCGTGGTGGTGATGGAAGGCACGTTGCCGGCGCCAGTGATGGATTGATCCGCCGCGTCGGCTGGGGGCAAGCTGAGTTTCGTGAGGGCTTGCTGCGATGCACAATCTTCTAGTATGCTGGCCCCCATGCCTATCGCCCATTTCGCCCCGCCGGCCTTGCCGGCCCGGGCAGACAACCGACGAATCACTCGACGCCTGCGTTGAGTGGCAAGCCGTGTTCAAGCGCCGGATTTCCGGCGCTCCCACCAGAAGGCCACGATACCCCTCGTGGCCTTTTTGTTTGCGCGGCATGCGCGACCTGTTTTCCAGCCATCGAGGTGTCGCGCCCGGCCTTCGTTTTTCCTGCAAAGAGGAACGAAGCATGAAGCACCCTGAACTGGCCATCCGGCCCTTCCACCCGTCCGACGAAGCCGCCGTGATCGGGCTATGGACCGCCTGCGGGCTGACGCGCCCGTGGAACGATCCGCGCAAGGACGTGGCCCGCAAGCTGACCGTGCAGTCCGACCTGTTCCTGGTCGGTGAAGCGGACGGCGAGATCGTGGGCACCTTGATGGGCGGGTATGACGGCCATCGTGGCTGGATCAATTACCTGGCGGTATCCCCGGCGCATCAGCGCCGTGGCCATGCATCCGCCTTGATGCGGGCGGTGGAACGCAAGCTGCTGGAAAAAGGCTGCCCCAAGATCAATCTGCTGATCCGCTCGGGCAACGAGGCGGTGCAGGATTTCTATGCCAGCCTGGGGTTCGAGCAGGATCAGGTGATCAGCCTGGGCAAGCGCCTGATCCCGGATCTGTGAGGCTCAGGGCCGCTGGCCTCGAAGCCCTGCCGCTGAAGATCGGCGGCAGGGGCGTTCAAGTCCCAGGGATGGGGCTCCCACATTTACATGGGCTCGGTCAGGTAGACGCCTTCGCGGCCGACGATCGGCATGCGGGTCGGCATGAAGATCGTGCAGTGGTCGCAGGGCGAGCGGATTTCTTCGCCGGCGTTGATCGCGATGAGTTCGCCTTTGTTGAAGACCTCGAAACCGATGACGGGGCGCACGAAGGAGAAGTCTTCCGACTTGACCATATGCACTTCCAGCAGACGGAACGGCTGGGCGGGCGGGGGCGGCGCGGCGGCGGCGGGCGTGTCGATCAGGCCCAGGTGGGCCAGGAAGCGCAGCGTGACGTCGGTGGCCAGGTCGGCTGCCGATTGCGCGAAGTGCTGGCCGCATTCGACCACCAGCGCGCCGCCGCTGTTCGAGGCGGGATCGCCATGGCGGCCGTAGTTGAGCACGCCGGTGCCGGGGAAACGCCCGGCCGGCATGACCAGCTGCACCGCAGGCGCGCCGACGGCGGCGGCCAGGGTGGTGTTGCGGTCGATCTCGGGGTAGACCCAGAAGGGTTGCACGGGGGCGCGGGTGGAATGGATGTCCAGTACGTAGTCGGCAACGTCCAGCACCGGCCGCAGTTCACGGGCGCGCCGCAGTTCGGGGCTTTGCTCGGCGCCGTCCAGCCATTCGGGCGACCAGATGCGGTTCAGGTTGTGAACCAGCTGGCGGTTTTCGTAGGGGTTGTCGATGTCGAAGGCGTTGTAGGCCTCGATGTTGGCGAAGCTGACGGTGAGCGTGCCGATCTTGGGCCGCACGCCGGTATCGAGCAGATGGGTGGCCGCGACCATGCCACAGATCTCGTTGCCGTGGGTAAGGGCGTTGATGAGCACGTGCGGGCCGGGCTTGCCCGATTCGAAGCGGTGCACGTAGTCAATGCCGGTGTTGCCCTGGCGGTAGGCGGAAAGGTCGCGCGGCAGGACTTCGAGCGGCGCGGTGTCGGGAGCGAAAGCGGGATTGGACATCGGGGTTGGGCCTATTCGGGGCGGATGCCGGCGCGGTCGACCAGGTCTTTGTACAAGGCCAGGCGTTGCGACATCATGGTGGTGAAGGCTTCAGGGGTCTGCAATTCGGGCGGCAGGGCGCCGCTTTTTTCCAGGGATTGCACCGTGGTGGGCTCGCGGGCCGCGGTCTGGACGGCGGTCAGCAGCTTTTGCACGATATCGGGCGGCGTGCCGGCGGGCGCGGCCAGTCCGATCCAGGACATCGAGTTAAGCACGGGATAACCCAGTTCGGCAAAAGTGGGGATATCCGGCAGTGTATCCAGGCGGCTGGGGGCGGCCACGGCCAGGGCGCGCATCTTGCCCATCTGGATGTGCGGCAGGAAGGGCGCCAGGTTGTCCAGCGCGAACTGGGCTTCGTTGGCCAGCAGGGCATTCAAGAGCGGCGCGCCGCCGCGATAGGGCACGTGCACGGCCTTGACCTGCACGGTGTTCTTGAGCAGTTCGGCATTGAGCTGGCCCATGCTGCCCACCCCGGCGGTGGCGAAGTGCACCTCGTCGGGGTGCGCCTTCAGGTAGGCGACGAACTCGGCGAAGGTCTTGACGGGCAGTTCGGCGCTGGTCACCAGTACGTTCGGGGTGCGCGCCAGCTGCGAGATCGAGGTGAAGTCCTTGATCGGGTCGTAGCCCAGCTTGGGGTGCATGATGGGGTTGGCCAGGTGCGAGCTTTGCGACGAGGCGACCAGCGTGTAGCCGTCAGGCTTGGCGCGCGCCACGCGCTGGCTGCCGATGGCGCCGCCGGCGCCGTCGCGGTTCTCGACCACGAGGGTCACGCCCAGCACCTTGCCGAGCGCTTCCGCGTACAGGCGGCCGACCAGGTCGACGGAACCGCCGGCCGGAAACGGCACGACCAGGCTGATGGGGCGCGAGGGGTAGGTGTCGGCGCGTGCGGCCAGGGGCAGCAGGGCGGCGCCTACGCCGGCGGCGAGCAGGTTGCGGCGGCCTGGCGACGGCGCCTCGGATCGATGCTTCATGAAGCTCTCTTGTAGTGACGGACGGTTCGGTCTATTCTGCAACGAAAATTGCAGGATGAAATATAGTCTGCAACGAACGTTGTTGAATTTGGGGTTATCACCTAGCGGCATGGCAGCCGCTGCGGGGCCCCTCATGGAGCCCGACCGCACGTGAACCTGCACCAACGCATCGCCGCCTACGACAAGAAGCTGACCAAGACCGAACGGCTGGTGGTCGAGGACATGCAGTCGCGCTATCCCCATGGCCTGCTGGAATCCGCCACGGCGCTGGCGCGCAAAGTCGGCACCAGTGCATCCACCGTGGTGCGCCTGTTGGCCAAGCTGGGCTACGACAGCTACGCGCAGGCGCAGATGCAGGCGCGGGCCGAGGTCACGGCGATGCTGGCCTCGCCGGGTGAACGGGCCGATGCGGTCAGCGTCGACAACCCGTCGGCGCAAGCCTGCCTGCAGAACGCCTTGCTGCACGACCAGCACAACCTGGAAGCGACGTTTGCCGCCATCGACGTGGCCGCCTTCGAAGCGGCCGTGCGCGCCCTGACCCAGCGCAAGGCGCGGGTGCACGTGCTGGGCCTGCGCCAGGCCGCGCCGCTGGCCAGCCACGTCGCGCTGTACCTGAATCTGTGCCTGCCCGGCGTGAAGGCCATGACGGCGTCCGGCCCACTGTTCCTGGAAGACCAGCTGCTGTGGCTGGACGAGCAGGACGTCTTGCTGGCGTTCACGTTCCGGCGCTACTCGGTGGCCGCGGCCAATGCCGTGAAGGTGTTCAAGGAGCGCGGCGGCAAGGTGGTGCTGATCACCGATTCGGCGGCCGCGCCGGCCGCCGCGTTTGCGCATCACGTGCTGCTGGCCCGCACGTCCAGCGCGTCGCCGTTCGATTCCTATGCGGCGGCGATGTCGATCTGCAACGCGCTCTTGGCAGCGGTGGCGTTGCGCCGTAAAAAGGAACTCGCGGCCACGCTGGAACGCGGCGAGGCATTGTGGGATTCGCAGTGGATCCACCCGCCCGCGCGCTGACGCGAAATCGGCCCGATTTTGCCTCCTTTCCGGGCTTGTCCAGATACGCCGGCACTAGCTGCTCTAGTACGGTATGACTGCCCCAAAACACGGCTTTTCAAGCCGTTTTTTTTTTGGCATATTGCGGCCGGACAAGCAGATTTCAGGAGTGCGGGAAATGGACTGGTGGCCGCAACGTCACATCGACGGCTTCGAGGTGAAGTGTGAAGTGGTCAGCCTGGATGCGGGCGTGCTGGCGATCGAGATCGCCGTGTCGCGGCCAGGCGATGCGGACTTCCAGCAGCGCTGGTCTCTGCCGCGTTTCGTGACCTTTGCCGACGAGAGCGTGGCCAGGCGCCATGCGGAACTGGTGCTGTCCGGCATCGTGTCGGTGGACCCGGCGACGGGCGAGCCGCGTTACGGTATTCTTTGACGCACGGGCTCGGCGCGGCCAGATGTCGATCTGCTTGCAGGCAGGTATCCAGACACGGCTTGCCCTACTGAATGTTGCGGTGCGCCACCCGGTGCCATGGGCTGCAAATCTCGTGGCCTGTGGTTTGAAGCGAATTCCGGCAGGGTGTGGACGATGTAGGTTTTGTTTCGTTTATCACATCATGTGCCTTGCGCCTTGGCCAGGGGCCGGTAGAGTGGTTAACGGATGACAACAACAAGGAGAGTTCCATGTTCGACAGTTTTCCTCGCTTGCGCCGCGCAGGCATGGCCGCCGCGACGCTCGGCGTAGCCGGGCTGCTGTTTGCCGGCTGCACCACCACCACCCCCAAGTCCGCCGCAACGGCGACCGAGCAACGGCAATCGATCAACAGCGCGGCCAACGCGTCGTTGGGCAAGCTGTACGAAGCCTCCCCCCAATCCAAGGAATTGATCGCGCGCGCCAAGGGCGTGCTGATTTTCCCTGACGTGCTGAGCGGTAGCTTCTTCATCGGCGCCGAGCACGGCAAGGGTGTGTTGCGGGTGGGCGGCGCCAATGCCGGCTACTACAGCACCACGGCAGGCTCGATCGGCTTCCAGGCCGGCGCGCAGTCCAAGGCGATGTTCGTGCTATTCATGACGGACGACGCCCTGAACAAATTCCGCAACAGCAATGGCTGGACGGTGGGCGCGGATGCCACGGTCGCGGTGGTCGACATCGGCGCCAACGGCCGTATCGACACCAATACGGCCCAGCAACCGATCGTGGGCTTCGTGCTGAACAACGGCGGCTTGATGGCCGGCGTGTCGCTGGCCGGCACCAAGATCTCGAAGATCGAAATGTAAGGGGCATTGCTCCTCGGGATGTCGATCCCATGCAAAACGCCGCGGTGGCTTCACCGCGGCGTTTTTTCTTTGGAAGGCGTTGGCGCCGTTCAGCGCAGGATGTCGTCGCCGTGGTTGCGGACCGCGCTTTCGCGTTCGATTTCAGCGGCTTCGATTTTCGGGTCCAGGCCGCGCCAGCGCAGGATGTGGCCACGTTCTTCGGCGGGTTCCCAGCCCAGGATGCCGTAGCGGGTGATTTCGGTTTCGCCGGTGTCGAACGCCACTTCAAAGTAGCCCTGACGATCGGGTAGCGTGCTGCCGGGGAACCATTCGGTTTCAGGCATGGTGTGCTCCTTGCTAAGCGATGGAGGGGGCGCCGCTGCCGGGTCGGTCCTGCGGCGGACATTTTCATTGTGGGCTTGCCGGCCCGATACCGCAAGCGCGCATCAGGCCAGCGGCACGGCGGTGGTGTAGAGCACCTGCTTGAGCGCGAAGCTGGAGCGAATGCTGGCCACGCCGGGAATGCGCGTGATGTGTTCGACGATCAGGCGTTCGAGCGCGTCCACGTCGGGCACCAATGCGCGGATCAGGTAGTCGGCATCGCCCGACATCAGGTAGCACTCCATGATTTCGGGCAGCACGGCGATTTCGCGTTCGAACACGTCCAGCGCGGCCTTGCGTTGCTTGTCCAGCGAGATCTGGATGAACACGTTGACCTTCAGGCCGAGTTTGCGGGCGTTGAGCAGCGTCACCCGACGGTCGATCAGGCCTTCGGTTTCCAGTCGCCGCACGCGCGCCAGGCAGGGCGAGGCCGACAGGTTGACGCGCGCGGCCAGCTCGACGTTGGTCAGGCGGGCGTCGCGCTGGAGTTCATTGAGAATGCGGATGTCGGTGGCATCCAGGTTGATGTCCGGCATAAGTCACCTGTGGTTCTGGGGTAGACAGTTCATTTGTGCCGAGTATGCATGGAATGGCGGTAAATTGAGGTGAAATATGCTGGGGTTTACCCTATAGACTGTTTCTTTCTTTGGCTAATCGGCCAAAGCACGGAATATTCAAGCGGTAGATGTAGCTGTGAGCCACGAGAGCACGTTGCGCAAGTTGTTGCCCCTGGCGGGGGCGGTCATGATCTGGGGCGGCAATTGGCCCGTCATGAAGCTGGGGTTGGCGCACATGAGCCCGCTATGGCTGGCGGCCAGCCGGTTCGGTTCGGCCGCGCTGATCAGCGTGGCGGTGCTGGCCATGCTGGGGCGGCTGCGCTTGCCGACGCGCCAGGAATGGCCGCTGGTGGCCGGCGTGGCCTTGCTGCAGATGGGGGCGTTTACCGCGCTGGCGCTGTGGGCGTTGCAATACGTGGCGCCGGGGCGCGCATCGGTGATCGCCTACGCCACGTCGATCTGGGTCATTCCGCTGTCCTCGCTGGTGCTCAAAGAGCGCCTGTCGCCGGCCCAATGGGGCGCGACGGCGCTGAGCTATGCCGGCATCGGCGTGATCGTCGCGCCGGCATTCAGCCCATGGCAGGCGCACACGGTGATCGGCCTGGTGATGCTGCTGGGCGCGTCGTTCGCCTGGGCCTGCAACATCATCCAGCTGCGCGGCAACCGCCACGTGCGGCTGGGCGCCGACATGATTCCGTGGCAAACCGCGATTGCGACCGTGCCGCTGGCGGCATTGGCCTGGCTGCGCGATGGTGCACCCACCTTTCTGGCGGTGCCGGATGCCTGGCCGATCATTCTGTATACCGGGCCGCTGGCCACGGCGCTGACGTTCATCGTGGTGCTGGGCATGACGCAGAAACTGCCGCCGGTGGCGACGTCGATTGCGATGCTGTGCGTGCCGGTCATCGGCCTGATCGTGTCGTCGGTGGTGTTCCATGAGCGCATTTCGCCGGACCTGGCGCTGGGCCTGGGCTTGATTGCCCTGAGCGTGGCGGCGTCGGCCGCGGCGGCGCGCATGAAGCGGCCCCTGGCGTTGCGGCCGTCATAGGGGCAGCCGGGCAGGGCGGCGCAGGGCGGCATGCTATCGTTGCGGTATTCATTTGAGAGTTACCACGCATGGCATTGCATCGTTTCGAGAAGGGCGAACTGGGTCATTGGCTGCGCATCGTTGCCGACAATTCGGAACCGGGCGCCGTCCAGACCAGCGTGCCCGCGCATGTGGCGCAAGCGCTGCAAACCCTGCGCTGCATCGAGGCCGGTGCCGACGGCGCCTGGCGCATCACCGACAAGGGCAAGCTGTCTCTGCGCATGGAAGAACCCGGCGCCATGCATTTGCGCTAGCGCGCCTGCGTCATCGGCCTTAGGGCATCAGGCCGACCCCTCCTGCATCGTCATTTCCCGCTACGTGTTTGTGACGTATCGCTTCGCGCGTTTCGTGGCGAATTAGTGCGTTTCTTGCGAACTTTGACGCGGTATTGCGCGACTTTCAGTCCTATTCTTGCGCCCTACGGGAATCTCCTGAGACGGTTTGTCTGATTTGGCTGCGTCCGGACGTATCGCGGTCGGGTGCGCGCCGGTAAGATGAACTTGCGTGACGTTTTCAGGTCTATTCATTGCGCGGGAATTCTGCAACCCGCTACGTCACGCGTGGTTCACGCGTTTAGGTAACCGACTGGGAGGTAACACATGCAGCATCGTGACCAGGAAGTACTGATCGACGTTTCCACAGCGGCCATGGATACCGGCGGATATGGCGTACTGCTGACGGTAACGGCTGAGGGCGGCACCGAGGTGGATGCCGCGTTTTCCCACTTGGGCAACTGCGCTTCGTTGGACGAAGCACGAGATCGCGCGGAAATCTTCGCGCAGAACTGGGTCGAGGAAAACATCTTCCGGTAGGGCATGGCAAGCCCTTGAAGGAAGTTGAACGGCTGTACCGGTCTGTGTGCGCATGACGCTTCGAATGATGCTTGCACGATGGCGACGTAAATTTGGGTTATCGTCGCTGCTCCCTAACAAGCAGCCCTTATCGGGCATGCGTCGTTCCAAGATGACTGCCGCACAGACCAACTCCGCGCTGGCGGAGCACATCAACGCTTTTCGCGCGCATTTCGACTCCGTCATCCTGCCCATGTGGATCGGGCCGGGCTTCAATGACGTGCTGGGTCTGCCCTTTGAATCCCTGGATGCGGTCACGGGCCGGCCGATGCCGGCCGAGCGCTATCGCGCCATGGCGTGCGCGCGTCAACTCTACGTGTATGCCGAGGCGTCAGGCGCTGCGGCCGCGGCGCACGCCGACCGCCTGTTCGCTTCGTTGCGCCGGCTGTTTCGCGACGAGTCGCATGGCGGCTGGCGCTACAGCATCGACGCCGCGGGGCGGCCGCTGGACGAGACGCAGGACCTGTACACCCATGCCTTCATCGTGTTCGCGTGCGCGGCGTATTTTCGCCGGTCTCGCAACGCGGACGCGCGCAAGCTGCTGCTGGCCACGGCCGAGACCATCGAGTCGCGCTTCAAGGCGGCCGATTCGCTGTACCACGCTGCGCTGAGCCCGGATTGGAGCCAGGTGCTGCGCGGACCGGCGCAGAATCCCATGATGCACCTGACCGAGGCCTACCTGGCCGCGGCGCAGGTGGCCGAGCCGGCCCTGTTCGCGCAGCGTCTGCGCGGGCTGGCGCAGGCGATGACACAGTCTTTCCTGAGCGCGCCGACGCAATGCATTTCGGAAGCGCCGCAAGGCGCGGCCGGCAACCGCATCGAACCGGGCCATCAGTTCGAATGGCTGTCACTGGTGCGCGGCGCGGCCGACGTGTTCGACGGGCTGGACCTGGCCGAATCCCTGCCGCGCGGGGTCCATTGGGCCCGTGGACACGGCGTGGATGCCGGCGGCGTCATTGCCGCGCTGGACGAGCGCGGCGGGGTGCTGGACGACACGCGCCGGATCTGGGCGCAGACCGAATACCTGCGGGTCCTGGCGGTGGTGGGTGACCTGCCGGCGCTGGTGTCGGCATTGGGGCATTTCCGGGCCCATTTCCTGCATGCGGGCGGCTGGTACGAATGCCTGGACGGCAGCGGCAACGTGGTGCGGGCAGACATGCCGTCGACCTCGCCTTACCACCTGGCAACCTGCCTGGCGGCCTTGCCGGCCGTTGTTTAATTGCGCCGTTAACAATTTTTGTCTAATCGGGGACGGATTTTGATAGAAAAACATTGGTGAAATCCCTTACAATTTGGTAACTATGTTTGTGGGGAAGCATCAATGAGCGTTATGTGCTTGGCTTGCCAACGCATTAACCCCGGGCTTGCGGGCGTTGCACCGCATTCTCATTTGGGGCACCAGGGATTCACCAACCCGACACAGAAGGGCCGCGAGGAAAGCCGCGAAGACCACTTCCGCTGCTTGAGCTGCGGCGCCAAGTGGCTGCGCGAGACGGACAAGTGGGGTGTGGACCTGGGATTCAAGCTGGCCCCCTGACGGGCCGGCGGCGGCGCCCAGGCCGCCGACGTAGTGCAAGTGCCGGGCCCCGCAAGGGGCCCGTTTGTTTTTGTTACGGCATGGCCGCTTCGGGGTCTTGCCGGGCGGTGTCCAGCAGCCAGTCGCGAAAGCAGGCCAGCGCATAGTGGTCGCGCCGTTGCGGCGGGGCGCACAGGTGGTAGCCGCGGGCGATGGCGATGCGCAGGTCGGGAAAGGGCGAGACCACATGGCCGGCCTGCAGGTCGTCCTGCACCAGGCAGCGCTGCAACACCGCGATGCCCATGTCCGCCATGACGGCGCGCACCAGGATGCTGACCTGTTCGAAACCGCTGGCCAGGGTGATGGCGTCGCGCTGCACGCCGGCCGCGTCGAACCACCGGGCCCAGTTGTCGGGGCCGTTGGAGTGGTAGAGCAGGGGTTCGCCGAGCAGGTCGATGGGCCGGTCCCACAGGCCGGACGCGCGCCGGGCGGCCAGCCGCGCCGGGCTGCAGATGACGACCATTTCGCGACCGATCACGTAGTCCGCCTGCCAGCCGGGCCATTGGCCGGCCACGCCCGAAAGAATGGCGGCGTCCGGCGTGGCGCCGGAGAAGTCCTCGTTGCGGCGGTAGGCGGCAAAGCCCAGCTGGATGTCGGGATGGCGCCGGTGGAAGTCGGGCAGGCGGGGCACCAGCCACGCACTGGCCAGGGTGGGCACGCTGGCCAGCGTCAGCCGCAGGCGGCGGTTGTCGGCGCGCAGTTCGGCGCTGAGCGCTTCGATGGCCTGCAGCGGCGCCAGACCGCCTTCGTAGAGCTTGCGGCCGGTGTCGGTGAGGGTCAGGCCGTGGGCGTTGCGGCGCATCAGCGGCTGGCCGAAATGGGCTTCCAGACGGGCGATGGCGCGGCTGACGGCACCCTGGGTGACGCACAGGTGGTCGGCCGCCAGGGTGAAGCTGCCCAGCCGCGCCGCGGTCATGAAGGCGTGCAGCTCGGACATGGACGGCGAGTGCAGGCGCATGGCGCGGCGGTCCTTGGAACCCGTCAGGCACGGGTCCTAGCATGAGCATTGGTAATGAAGGCGTGCAATATAGTCGTTTGAAAGGCGGTCGTAAAGTTTGGACACTGGCGGCCTCGCAGCACGACCTGCACCTTGTTTTCGGAGTCGCTCCATGTCCCGCCTTTTCGGCTGTTCCGCGCGCATCGCGCTTGCCGGCGTCTGCGCCGCGCTGTCTTTCGCTGGCACGGCCACCGCCGCCGACTATCCCTCGCGCCCCATCAAGCTGGTGGTGCCGTTCGCCGCGGGCGGTTCGACCGACATCGTGGCGCGCCTGGTGGCCGAGTACGCCGGCCGCGACCTGAAGCAGACCATCGTGGTGGAGAACAAGGCGGGGGCGGGCGGTTCGCTGGGCATGGAACAGGTGGCGCGCTCGGTGGCCGATGGCTACACCATTGGCATGGCGACGATGAGCACGCACGGCTCGAACCCGGCCGTGTACCGCAAGATGAACTACGACCCGGTCAAGGACTTCGAACCCGTGGCCAACGTGCTGGCCGTGCCCAGCATCTTCGCGATCAACCCGAACATTCCGGTCAAGAACATGGCCGAGTTCGTAGCGCTGGCCAAGGGTTCGCCGGACAAGTACAGCTTTGCCTCGCCGGGCGTGGGCTCGCTGGGCCACGTGAACATCGAGAACTTCATGATGCTGGCTGGCATCAAGCTGCTGCACGTGCCGTACCGCGGGGCGGGCCCGGCGCTGAACGACGTGATGGGCGGGCAGGTGGATGCGATCACCGACAACCTGTCCTCGACGCTGCCCCAGGTGCTGGGCGGCAAGCTGCGTCCCCTGGCCGTGCTGGGCGCCGAGCGTTCGCCGCTGCTGCCGGACGTGCCCACCTATATCGAGCTGGGCTATCCCGACATGGGCACCGGCGGCTGGTTCGGCCTGGTGGCGCCGGCGGGCACGCCGCCCGCGGTGGTGCAGCGCCTGAATCAGGCGGTGCGCGCGGCCATGCAGGACCCGGAGTTCCGCAAGAAGGCCGAGGACGTCGGTGGTACGCTGATGCCCACGACCCCGCAGGAATTCAAGGTCCAGATCGAGCAGGCCCTGGCGCGTTATGCCAAGGTCGCGAAGGCCGCCAACATCCAGGCCGATTAAGGCCTGTCAACCCGACTCCCGACGATGACACACGCCGATTTCCAAGCCGTTTCCGTGCACGCGCCGACTGCGCCGGCCTTGCCGCTGGTCTGCGATTCGCCGCACAGCGGCGAGCAATATCCCGCCGACTTCAATGCCGCCGCGAGCCTGGCGCAATTGCGCCAGGGCGAGGACACGCACGTGGACGCCTTGTGGTCGGCGGCCCCCGCGCTGGGCGCCACGTTGATCGCGGCGCATTTTCCGCGGGTCTACATCGACCCGAACCGCACGTTGCGCGACCTGGACCCGGAACTGTTGGCCGAGCCCTGGCCCGAGCCGCTGGACCCCGGCGAAAAGACGCGGCTGGGCAAGGGGCTGATCTGGCGCCGCATGGACAAGGCCACGCCGATCTACGACCGCAAGCTGACGCTGGCCGAAGTGCGGCATCGCATCCAGGCGTACTACGAGCCCTACCATGCGGCGCTGGCGCAGGCGATCGAAACCGCGCAGCGCGATTTCGGCGCGGTCTGGCATCTGAACCTGCATTCGATGCCGAACGACGCCTACGAGCGCCTGGGGCGCCAGAGCGAGCATCCGCTGGCGGACTTCGTGCTGGGTGACCGTGACGGCACCACCTGTGAGCCGGAATTCATCGCGCTGATCGAAACCGAGCTGCGCGATCGCGGCTACACGGTGGCGCGCAATGATCCGTACAAGGGCGTGCAGCTGATCGCGCAGATCGGCCAGCCGGCGCTGAACCGCCACAGCCTGCAGGTCGAGATCCGTCGTCCGCTGTACATGGACGAGGCGACGCGCGAGCGCAATGCGGGCTTTGACAGCCTGCGCGCAGACCTGTCGCAGGTGCTGGAACGGGTGGCGCATTATGTGCGGTCACGCATGACGGCCATATCGTCGACAAAATAGACGCGCGTGCATATTGCGTGGCGGTGCGGCCCCGGTTGATGCAGATCAACCGGGGCCGCGCTGCATGCGCTTAAGTTTCGCCGTGGCGGGCCGTTGTCGCTAACAACGTGCTGCGCCGCCACTGGGCGCGGCCTATAGGGAACCTGTATGGCCGAGAAGATCATCAACGGTTTTTCCGTCGTGGCGTATGCCACGCAGCCTGAAGGCCGTGTGCCCGCGCGCGCTTTCCTGGAAACGCGGCGCTTGCCGGCCAAGCCCGTGAAGCCGGTCAAGGGCGCAGCGGTGGCCCCCGAGCCGCAGGTCGAGGACGAACCCGCGCCCGCGGACGAACCGGAAAGCCTGGCGTTCGAGATCTTCGTGACGCGCCGTTTTCGCAGCACGGTCGAGGCCATGTCGGCCGCGCGCAATGCGCTGGACCGCGTGAAAGCCGTGGACGCCGAGGGCGTGCCGGACCCTCTGCCGGACTGAGTTTTCCGGCGCATCCGCCGGATGAACAAGACCCTGGGCGAGTCCTCTGCGAGAGGGCCCGCCCATATTGTTATCCCCACTTTGTATTTGTCGAACGCCTGAGCACGGGCCGATGATGCCGCATGGCAAGCATCGCCATTCACAGTCTGCTCAAAAGGAAGGTTGATGAATACGAACGTCCAATCGGGCGCCCACGCGGCGCGCGGAATATCGCGGCGCACGCTGTTGCGTGCGGCCAGCCTTGCAGGCCTGGCTGCGCCGCTGGGCATGTTGGGGTCGCGCGTGCTGGCGGCGAACACCGCGCCGCGCACCTACAAGATCGCATGGAGCCAGACCGCGGTATGCCAGTCGCCCGTATCGGTGGCGCTGGAGCGCGGCTTTTTCGACAAGTACAACCTGAAGGTCGAGCGCATCAATTTCAGCGGCTCGACCGATCAATTGCTGGAAGCCATCGCCACCGGCCACGCCGACGGCGGCATCGGCATGGCGCTGCGCTGGCTCAAGCCGCTGGAGCAGGGCTTTGACGTGAAGCTGGCGGTGGGCACGCACGGCGGCTGCATGCGCTTGCTGACCGCGGCGGATTCGCCGATCAAGAGCGTGCAGGACCTGAAGGGCCGCCGCATCGCGGTGTCGGACCAGGCCAGCCCGGTGAAGAACTTCTTTGCGATCCGCGTGGCGCAGCTGGGCATCGATCCGGAATCGGTGGACTGGCGCCAGTATCCGCAGGACCTGTTCGGCGAGGTGCTGCGCAAGGGCGAGGTGGATGCGATTGCGGGCGACGATCCGCTGATCTACACGCTGCGCGAAGACAATAAGCTGCGCGAAATCGCCACCAACATCGAAGGCGACTACGAGAACCGCACCTGCTGCGTGCTGGGCCTGCGCGGCGATCTGGTGCGCAAGGACCCGGAGTCGGCCGCGGCGATCACGCGCGCGGTCATCGACGCGCAGCGCTGGACCGCGTCCAATCCGGACGAGACGGCGCGCATCTTCGCGCCGTACGTGCCGGGCAAGGTGCCGGCCGAGCGCGTGGCGGCGATCCTGCGCACGCACAGCCACGGCCATGCGTCGACGGGCGCCGCGCTGCGCGAGGAAATCGTGGGCTACGCCAAGGACCTGAAGACGATCAAGGTGCTGAGCGCCAACCTGGATATCAACAAGTACGCGCAAGCGGTGGTGCCCAATGTCCTCGGCTGACGCACTAGCGGCGGGCGGGTTGCGCGGCGCGCCGACGGCTGCGCAACCCTGGCGCCTGTGGAAGATCGGCGTGGCGGCCGCGGCCCTGTGGGCCGTGGTGGGCGGGCTGACGCTGCGCTGGCCCAATGTGGAGGTGGGTTTCACGTCGTGGGGCTACACGCAGGAGTTCGGCGTGGCCGCGCTGGCGTTGGCGGCCGTGCTGCTGCTGGTGGCGGTGGCGGGCGCGGCCCATTGGCGGCCGGTGCGCGCGCTGCACCGCGCCGGCCCCTGGCTGTTGGCCCTGGCGGTGGCGGTGGGCGTGTGGGAAGTCGCAACCGCCAAGCTGGCGCTGCTGCCCAGCCCGTTCTTCGCGCCGCCGCAGTCGCTGATCGAGGTGTATGTCAGCGACTACAAGCGGTTGGCCGATAGCCTGGTCAATTCGCTGTGGCTGCTGGCCAATGGCTTCCTGCTGGGCGCGGCCGCGGGCTTTCTGACGGGCGTGGCGATCGGCTGGTCGCGCGGGTTGGGCTACTGGGTGCATCCGGTGCTGCGCTTTCTGGGGCCGGTGCCGTCGACGGCGTTGCTGCCGATGGCGTTCTTCTTCTTTCCGTCGAGCTGGTCCGCGGCCGTGTTCCTGATTGCGCTGGCGACCTGGTTTCCCGTCACGGTGCTGACCTGGTCCGGCGTGGCTGGGGTGAACCGCGCGTACTACGACGTGGCGCGCACCATGGGGGCCAGCGAATGGTTCCTGGTGCTGCGGGTGGCGATTCCGGCGGCGCTGCCGCAGGTGTTCGTGGGCCTGTTCATGGGGCTGGGCGCGTCGTTCTCGGTGCTGGTGGCGGCCGAGATGATGGGCGTGAAGTCCGGCCTGGGCTGGTATTTGTCGTGGGCGCAGGGCTGGGCCTCGTACGCCAATATGTACGGCGCGCTGATCGTGATGGCACTGGTGTTCTCGGGCCTGATCACGCTGCTGTTCCTGGGGCGTGACCGCTTGCTGGCCTGGCAGAAGGGAGTCGTGAAATGGTAGCGGCGGCGCAGGTGTCCAAGCCTTCCCATGCGGCGGCGCAAGCCGATGCACGCGGCGCCGCCCTGGCGGTGCGCGGCGTGAACCACCGCTTCGACCTGGATGGCGCGGCGCTGCCGGTGCTGGACGGGATCGACCTGGACGTGCAACCCGGCGAGTTCGTGGCCTTGCTGGGCCCCAGCGGCTGCGGCAAGTCGACGCTGCTGCGGCTGGTGGCGGGGCTGGAGCCGCCGGCCGAAGGTGACTTGCTGGCCGATGGCGAACCCATCGACGGCCCGTCGCCGTCGCGCATCGTGGTGTTCCAGGACCCTACGCTGTACCCCTGGCGCACGGTGTGGCACAACGTGGCGCTGGGCTTGCAGGCGCGCGGGCTGCTCAAGACGCAGCGTGACCGCGTCGACGATGCATTGCAGCGCGTGGGGCTGGCGGCCTTCAGCCAGGCCTATCCGCACCAGTTGTCGGGCGGCATGGCGCAACGCGCGGCCCTGGCGCGTGCGCTGGTGAATGACCCGCGCATCCTGATCCTGGACGAGCCGCTGGGCAAGCTGGATTCACTGACGCGGATCGCGATGCAGTCCGAGCTGGTGGAACTGTGGCAGCGCACCGGCGTGACGGCCCTGCTGGTGACGCACGATGTGGAAGAGGCGCTGTTCATGGCGTCGCGCATCATCGTGCTGAGCGAGCGGCCGGCGCGGATCAAGGACGAGATCGTCAATGATTTGCCGTACCCGCGCCATCGCGGCGATCCGCGGCTGGCCGAATTGCGCCGTCAGGCGCTGGCGTTGCTGGGGCTGGATGCGACGTGGTGAGCAACGCGGCGGTGGCGCTGGCGGCCGTGGCGGCGCCGGTGGGCATGCTGGCGGGTCTGGCCGCGGCGCGCAGGCGTGCCGGTGGCGCGGCGATCACTGTCGGCGTGCCGTTGCCGGGGCAGGCGGCCTTGGCCCTGATCGCGGCCGCCGCCGTGCTGGCCTTGGGCTGGCAGCGGGCGCAGGGTGCGCCGGGCCTGCTGGGGTCGCGCCTGGGGCATCTGGTGCTGGCGGCGGTGGCGGTGTTGCTGCTGACCGCGCTGGCGGCTGCCTGGTTGCACAGCCGTGCCACGGGGCGCGCGGCGCAGGCGCCGTGGCGTCACGCCGCGGCCATGCTGTTGGGGGCGCTGGCGCTGTTGGCCGGCCTGCTCGCGGCGGCGATTGCGTGGCAGCCCGAAGAGGCGCTGGCCATTGCGCATTGGCCCTTCGCCTGGCGCTATGACCCTGACCTGCCGGTAGGCACGCAGACCTGGCACCGGCTGTGGTTGGCGGCGGGGCTGACGGGGCTGGCGTTGGCATTGCTGGTGGCAGCCTTGTTCGCGCGGCGCGGCCGCCTGGTGTGGCTGACGGCCGCGGCCGGCCTGCTGGCCTGCGCGAGCTGGCCCGCACCGCAACTGCTGATGACCGAGGCGACGCGCACGTCGTATCAACGATCGCCGCTGGCGTTCACGGATCGCAACGTGCTGCAAGGCGGCCGGCTGTATCAGGCGCACTGCGCTGGCTGCCATGGCGCCCAGGCCGATGGCCGCGGGCCGTTGGCGGCGGGGTTGCCCGTCTGGCCGAGCGTGCTGGGGCCAGCGCTGTTCGAGAACCGCCTGGAAGGCGAGCTGCATTGGCGGGTGGCACACGGCGGCGACGGACGCGGCGGGGCCTCGGCCATGCCGGGCTTTGGCGCAGCGCTGGGGGCCGATGACATCTGGCAGGTCTTGGACTACTTGCGGTTGCGGGCCTATGGCGTGAGCGGCGGCACGGGCATGCCGGCGATTCCGGCGCCGGGCGTGGCGGTGACGTGCCGTGATGGCCGTGCGACCACGCTGGCGGAGCTGCGCGGCCTGCCGCTGTGGATTGGGGCCGCGGCGGCCAGCGCGTCTGCACCGAACGCGATGCAAGAGCCGCTGGACCCGCGTCTGTTGACCGTGGCCCTGACCTGGGGCGGCGGGTATTCGGCGGACGGCAATTCGGCGGGCGCTGATTGCGTGGCGTCGGGCGAAGACGCCTGGAACGCCTACGCGCTGGCGGCGGGCGTGCCACCCGACGCGCTGGCCGGCGCGCAGTTCATGGTGGACCGCCGCGGCTGGCTGCGCGCGCGGCGGCTGCCAGGCGCGGCCCCGGCCTGGACCAGCGCGGACAACGTCTGCGGCCCGGGCGGCCGCATGGAAAACACATCCGCCCAGGGGCTGGGCGCGCTGTTGCTGGCGATGGACCGTGCCCCCATCGGCATTCCGGATACGCGGCGCTGGCAGTAGCGCCGTGCGGGCACATCCGCTTTAACCCTTCCACTATTACTTACGCGAGGCAGGAACATGAGTACCTTGAACGAATACCTGGGCCAGAAGCGGCGGGCCGTGCTGGTGCGCAATGCGCGCGATCCGCAGACGGTGACGCCGGTGAAGCTGCGCGCCCATGTCAGCGCCGAAGGCCGCAGCGGCGTGCGCCGCATCCGCATCCGCGACCATCAGGTGGTGAGCGACAGCCCAGCCGATTTCGCGGGCTACGACCTGGGGCCGAGCTCGCCCGAGCTGCTGCTGGGGTCGTTGGGCAGTTGCCTGACGCACATTTTCCTCATCAAGGCGGCCGAGCTGGAATTGCCGCTGGAATCGCTGGAAGTCGAGATCGAAGGCGACCTGGACCCGCGCGGCGGCAAGCCGGGCTATGAGAAAGTGCCGTTCTTTCCGCACAACATCCGCTATACCGCGCACATCGTGTCGCCGGCCGATGAAAGCGCGGTACGCGCCGTGCACGAGGCAGTCGAGCAGTGGTGCCCGATCCTGAACCTGCTCAAG
Source organism: Achromobacter sp. DH1f (assembly GCF_000633435.1). NCBI lineage: Bacteria > Pseudomonadati > Pseudomonadota > Betaproteobacteria > Burkholderiales > Alcaligenaceae > Achromobacter > Achromobacter sp. DH1f. Next base: position 286,629 of record NZ_AYMF01000001.1, read on the forward strand.
CAGCCGCAGCCGCTGGAAGGCAGTGTGCGGCACACGCGGCCGTCGGCGCAGTAGGGCATTGCGGGCGCTTTCCAGCCGCCGGCTTGTCGGCGGCGCCCGTGTGTTGCCGCAGCGTCAGGTCAGCGAGCTGCGCATCAGGATTTCGGTCAGCGCGCGCGTGGGCTTGTTGGGCGCGGCGGCCGAGATGACGATGAATTCCACCTGGGGCAGGGCCGGCAGGGCGTGCACGCCGGCCGGCGCGGCCAGCCCGGCCGTGGACAGGTGCGAGGGCTGCACGGTGATGCCCAGGCCGGCGCGGGCAGCCGCCTGGCAGCCCGCGTAGCTGGTGCTGGTGCAGACGATCTGCCAGTTGCGTCCGGCCCGCGCCAGCGCATCCAGCGCCAGCGTGCGGGTGACGCTGGGCTCGCGCAGCAGGATCAGCGGCAGCGGCGCATCCGGCGCGATGCGCAGGCCTTCCTTGGCGCGCCACAGCAGCGCTTCCTTGTGCAGGGTCTGGCCGCGGCGGTCGCCGCGGCGGCGCTTGCCGATCATGACGTCAAGTCCGTTGTCGTCCAGCAGCCGGTAAAGATCGCTGGTGACGCCGATGGTGATGTCCAGTTCCACTTCGGGGTGGGCTTGCCGGAACGCGGCCAGCACGTCGGGCAGCGGCCCCATCGCCAGGTCGTCGGACGTGCCCAGGCGCACGCGGCCACGCAGCCGCGGGGCGTCGAACAGGCGTTCGGCGCGTTCGTGGGCATCCAGGATGATTTCGGCGTGCACCAGGAGGCTGCGGCCGTCGCTGGTCAGGGCCAGGGAATGCGTATCGCGCAGGAACAGGCGGCGGTTCAGCGCCTGTTCGAGCTGGCGGATGTGTTCGCTGACGGTGGGCTGGGTCAGGCCCAGCCGGCGTGCGGCTTCGCTGAAGCTGGGCGAGGCCGCGGCCGCGGCGAAGGTCTTGAGCCAAAGCGGGTTGAGCATGGCGGGCTGGTCATAGGATATTCCGATGACAGTTAAAGTAACCAGTGGCCTTCACGATAGCAAGCGGCGCGCCTATAGTGGCGCAAATTTCCCGGAAAACCCCGCCATGCGCCGCTTTTTGCCCGACCAGTTCACGCTCATCCTGATCGCCACCGTGGCGTTCGCCAGCTTCTTTCCCGCGGTGGGCAAGGGGGCGTCGTTCATGATGGTGGCCAGCAACGTGGCCATTTCGCTGCTGTTCTTTCTGCACGGGGCGCGCCTGTCCACCGATGCGATCGTGGCGGGGGTGAAGGACGTGCGGCTGCACGCGCTGATCCTGGGCTGTACCTTCATTCTGTTTCCCGCGCTGGGACTGGGGCTGCGCGCGCTGTTCCCGGGCCTGTTGACGCCGGCGCTGTGGCTGGGCGTGATCTTCGTGTGCACGCTGTCGTCCACCGTGCAGTCGTCGATTGCGTTCACTTCGATGGCGCGCGGCAACGTGCCCGGCGCCATCTGCGCGGCCACGGCGTCGAATCTGCTGGGCACGGTGCTGACGCCGTTGCTGGTGGCGGTGCTGCTGCATCGCCAGGGCGGCGGGCATGGGCTGGCCGACGCCGGCCGCATCCTGCTGCAGCTGCTGCTGCCGTTCGCGGTGGGCAGCCTGCTGCGGCCGTGGATCGGCGCCTGGGCGCAGCGCAACAGCCGCGTGCTGTCCAAGGTGGATCGCAGCTCGATCCTGCTGGCGGTGTACACGGCATTCAGCGAGGCGGTGGCGCAGGGCATCTGGCACGCGTTTCCGGCCATCGACCTGGCGACGATGGTGCTGGTCAATGCGCTGCTGCTGGGCGCGGTGCTGCTGATCACCACGTGGGGCAGCCGCAAGCTGGGCCTGTCCAAGGAAAACGAGATCACGCTGGTGTTCTGCGGCTCGAAGAAGTCGCTGGCCTCGGGCATACCACTGGCGACGGTGCTGTTCGGCACCTCGCAGATGGGCATCGTGGTGCTGCCGCTGATGATCTTTCATCAGATGCAGCTGATGGTCTGCGCGGTGCTGGCGCGCCGTTATGCGGACCGCGGCGAGCCGGGCCAGGTCGCCGCGCCCGCCCAGGCCTGAGCCTGGCGTGCCGCCGCGCCGGCTACCGGCGCGGCCGATTGCCGCGCAGGGCGGGCGGCCAAGGCTGCGGCGGTCAGCCTTCGGCGGCGTCCAGCGGCCGGATCTTGCCGCTGGGCTGCCAATAGACGGCGCCCTCGCGTTCCTGCACCGCCAGCACCGTCAGGCGGCCATTGCGGCAGGGGCCGCCCACGCACAAGCCCGTGTCGGGCTCATAGGTGGCGCCGTGGCGCGCACACATGATCAGGTCGCCGGCGCGGGTGAAGAAGCTGCCTTCCCAGTCGAGTTCGACGCCCACATGGGCGCAGCGGTTCAGGTAGCCGTGCACGCGGTCCTGGTAGCGCACGAAGAACGCGGTGGTCTGGCCGGCGCTGTCGGTGACGGGCACCTTGACGCCCAGGCCGCCGTTGACCAGGTCGGAGGCGGCGCAGACGCGGATGGCGGGGGCGCTGGAGGAATCCTGCATGGCGGGCCTTGGAATCAAAGGGTGCGATATTCGGATAGGGGGACGGGCTTGTCAATCCGCGGGCGCCGCGGCCGCGCTTTCCTGCTGGCGGGTCCACATGGCCGCGTACAGGCCATTCTGGGCCAGCAGTCGCGCGTGGCGGCCGCGTTCGGCGATGCGGCCATCTTCGAGCACGATGATTTCGTCGGCGTCGGCCACAGTGGACAGGCGGTGCGCGATGATGAGCGTGCTGCGGCCCTGGCTGACTTCGCGCAGATTGGCCTGGATTTCGCGTTCGGTGTGGGTGTCCAGCGCGCTGGTGGCTTCGTCGAACAGGAAGATGGCGGGGTTCTTGAGCAGCGTGCGCGCAATGGCCACGCGCTGTTTTTCGCCGCCGGACAGCTTCAGGCCGCGTTCGCCCACCATGGTCTGGTAGCCGTCGGGCATGGCCATGACCAGGTCGTGGATATGGGCCAGGCGGGCGGCGGCTTCGATCTCGGCATCGGACGCGCCGGGGCGGCCATAGCCGATGTTGTAGCGGATGGTGTCGTTGAACAGCACGGTGTCTTGCGGCACCACGCCGATGGCGGCGCGTAGGCTGGCCTGGGTGACGTCGCGCACGTCCTGGCCGTCGACCAGGATGGCGCCGCTGTCGGCGTCATAGAAGCGGAACAGCAGCCGGGCGATGGTGGATTTGCCTGCGCCCGAGGTGCCCACCACGGCCACGGTCTTGCCGGCCGGGATGGTGAAGCTGACGCCCTTGAGGATCTGGCGCCGCTCGTCGTAGCCGAAGCGCACGTCGCGGAATTCGACCTCGCCGCCGGCCACGCGCAGCGGCTGTGCGCCGGGGCGATCGGCGACCTCGCGGTCCTGGCCCAGCAGTTCGAACATGCGTTCCATGTCGATCAGGGCCTGCTTGATTTCGCGGTAGATGAAGCCGAAGAAGCTGAGCGGCGTGTACAGCTGCAGCAGGTAGGTGTTGACCAGCACGAAGTCGCCCAGCGTGTAGCGCCCCTGGGCGATGCCGCGGGCGGCCATCCACATGACCAGGGTGAGGCCGGCGGAAATGATGACGGCCTGGCCGATGTTCAGCACCGACAGGCTGACCTGGCTGCGCACGGCGGCGCGTTCGTAGCGGGTCAGCGAGGCGTCGTAGCGGCGGGCCTCGTGCTCTTCGTTGCCGAAGTACTTGACCGTTTCGTAGTTCAGCAGGCTTTCGATGGCCTTGGTGTTGGCTTCGGAATCGGTTTCGTTCATCTGGCGCCGGAACTTCGAGCGCCACTCGGTGACGGCCAGCGTATAGCCCATGTAGAGGATGACGGTGGCGCCGGTGGCCAGCGCCAGCCAGGCATCGAACATCTTCCACAGCACGATACAGACCAGCCCGATCTCGAAGAAGGTGGGCAGGATGTTGAACAGCAGGAACGACAGCAGGGTCTGGATGCCCTTGGTGCCGCGTTCGATGGCGCGGGTCAGGCCGCCGGTCTGGCGGGTCAGGTGAAAGCGCAGCGCCAGGCCGTGCAGGTGGCGAAAGATCTGCAGGCCGACCGAGCGGATGGCGTGCTGGCCGACGCGGGCAAAGATGGCGTCGCGCAGTTCGGAAAACAACAGGGACAGAACCCGGGCCGCGCCGTAGGCCAGGATCAGGCCCAGCGGCACGGTCACGGCGCCCGGCGCGCCCTGGCCCAGTTCATCGATGGCGTGCTTGTACAGGATGGGCACGTAGACGGTGGCCGCCTTGGCGGCGAACAGGCAGAGCAGGGCGGCCACCACCCGCAGCTTGAGCCCCGTCTGGCCGGGCGGCCACAGGTAGGGAAACAGGGTGCGAAGGGTGGAAAAACCGCCGCGGCCGGGCGGCCGGGAGTCAGGTGCGGGCATGGGTCGGCAGGGAGCAATGGTGGGGGCCGGCGCAAGGCGCAGGCCGGGTATGACGGCCATTATCCGGCACGGGCGCTATTATTTAGTGGAAAACCCCTGGGACGGAAGTACCACTTTCTGCCGAATTCCAGGGGTTTTGCATCCGCATTTCGCCTACTTCGGAGGGACTCATGGTGAAGGTACCCGCAGTAAAACTGAACGACGGCAGCAAGATTCCGCAATTGGGCCTGGGGGTCTGGCAAGTGCCCGACGACCAGGCCGCCGCCAGCGTCAAGGAGGCCCTGGCGGCCGGCTACCGTTCGGTGGACACGGCCGCGATCTACGGCAACGAATCCGGCGTGGGCGCCGGGCTGCGCGCCGCGGGCGTGGCGCGCAAGGACCTGTTCGTCACGACCAAGCTCTGGAACGACAAGCACGGTTTCGACGCGGCGCACCAGGCGCTGGACGAGAGCCTGGAAAAACTGGGCCTGGCCTACGTGGATCTGTACCTGATCCACTGGCCCGTGGCCGGCAGCGACAAATTCGTGGACGCCTGGCGCGCCATGATCGAGATGAAGGAAGACGGCCGTGCGCGTTCGATCGGTGTGTCCAACTTCACGCAGGCCAATCTCGAACGGCTGATCGACGCCACCGGCGTGACGCCGTCGGTCAACCAGATCGAGCTGCACCCGGGCTTTGCGCAGCGCGAACTGCGCGCGTTCCACGACAAGCACGGCATCGCGACCGAGTCCTGGAGCCCGCTGGCGCAGGGCGGCATCACCAAAGAGAAGACGATCCTGGAACTGGCCAAAAAGCATGGCAAGTCGCCGGCGCAGGTGACGCTGCGCTGGCACCTGCAGCACGGCCTGATCGTGATTCCGAAATCGGTGACGCCGGCGCGCATCCGCGAGAACATCGACGTGTTCGACTTCGAGCTGTCGCGCGCCGAGATGGATGCGATCGATGCGATCAAGGAAGCGGGCCGCCTGGGACCCGATCCGGAGAAGTTCGGCAAGTAAGGCGGGCCTGGCGCGGCTACTGCGCCGGCTGCCTGGGCGGGAAGAACCAGTAGCGCACGATGACGATGATCAGGACGGTCAGCGTCGTCCAGGACGCCCAGTGCCAGCCGCCGGTGCCCAGCAGGGCGGCCAGCAGGCCGAAGACGCTGAGGATGCCCAACAGGATCGGCACGCCCCAGACGAACATGAAGCCACGGCTGTTCTTGCTCATGCGGGGCTCCGTTGGGGCGTGGCGGCGGCCTGGTGCTTGCGCACCAGTTCGGCGATGCGGGCTTCGGTGGCGCGGCGCCGCGCCAGCCACAGGTACAGGCCGCTGACCAGCACCACGATAGTGATCAGGTCCAGCACGGCCCAGATGATCTTGAGCGGCAGGCCGGCGTAGTCGCCGAAGTGCAGCGGCCGCGACAGCTCCAGGGCGGTCAGGTACCAGGGCATTTTGGCGACGGTGGTGAGTTCGCCGGTGCGTCCATCGACCAGGACGGGCGTGTTCATCTTGGACGTCAGCGGGGTCGCGCCGCGCATCCAGGTGATGTAGTGGTGCGGGCTGCCGAAGGCGTTGCCGGGGAAGGCGATGAACGACACTTCGTTGCCCGGCAGGGCCTTGCGCGCCGTGTCGGCCGCGCCCTGGGCCGAGGCCAACTGGGCGGGCACGCTCTGGCCCTTGTAGGGTTCCAGGATGCGCACGAGTTCGGTGCCCTGCCACAGGCGGAACAACGGCGTTGACAGTTCGTTGATGACGCCGGTGACGCCCACCACGAAGGCCCACACCAGCGTGACGATGCCCAGCAGGTTGTGCAGGTCCAGCCACTTCAGGCGGGTGGAGCGGCCGGCGCGCACGGTGCCGAATTCCAGCTTTTTCATGAACGGACCGTACAGCACCACGCCGGAGACGATGGCGATGCAGAACAACAGCCCCATGAAGCCCAGGAACAGTTCGCCGGGCAGGCCCGCGAACAGGTCGACGTGCAGGGCCAGCATGATGCCCATGAACGAGAATTTGTCTTCGGTGTAGAGCGGGCCGTCGAGCAGGACGTCGCCGGTGCGGCCGTCCATGCGCACCGCGTGGCCGGACACCTGGCCATCGCCGGGCTTTTTCGCCATGCCGACGTAGACCTGGGGCTCGTCAGGGTCGAAGAACAGGTAGTCGACGACTTCGCCCGGGTACATGGCCTTGGCGTTTTCCACCAGCTTGTCCAGGTTGGCGGGCGGGGTCGAGGCGGGCACGTCGGACAGCGGCTTGGCGTCGTCCAGCCAGTGCTCGATCTCGTGGTGGAACACCAGCGGCAACCCGGTAAGACAGATGATGAGCAGGAAGATCGTGCAGACCAGGCTGGTCCATTTATGGACCAGGTACCAGGTTTTGATGGTGGAGGCGGCGGTCATGGCGACGGCGGGGGCGGCAGGCGCGGCCCCGTTCAAGGTATGGTTTGGGAAAGTCGGAACATTATCACGAATAATAGCTATTCTCGTACCGGAATTTGCACGACGAAGCGAATGGGGTCATTAATAAGGGACGTATTCAAAGCGGGTTAAAAAAGAGGCTTGGGTCTGATCGGGCAAGCTGGATCATCATGCAGCAACGTTTTCTGAAAGTGCCGCGCAACGCGCTGGGCCGTGATTTCGCGGTGGGCGATGTGCACGGCTGTTTTACCCGCCTGCAGCAGGGCCTGGACCAACTGGGGTTCGACCCCACGCGCGACCGCCTGTTTTCCGTGGGCGACCTGGTCGACCGCGGCCCGGAATGCGAAACCGTGCTGGCCTGGCTGGAACAACCCTGGTTCTACGCGGTGCAGGGCAACCACGAAGACTACGCCGTGCGGCACATCCGCACGAAACAGGTCGACGTGGACAACTGGCGCAGCTACGGCGGCGGCTGGTTCCTGGATCTGCCGCCCGAACGCCAGCAGGTCTTTGCCGACGCCTTCGACCAACTGCCGATCGCGATCGAGGTGGAAACGTCGTCGGGCCCCGTGGGGCTGCTGCACGCGGATTGTCCGGTGCTGTTCTGGCCGCGGCTGGAATCGGCCCTGCAAGACCGCTACAAGCGCACCAGCGCGGCGTGCCAGTGGTCGCGCGATCGCTTGCGCCAGATGGACCGCACCGGCATCCGCGGCGTGCGGGCGGTGGTGGCGGGGCACACCCCGGTGGTCGAGCCGCTGGCGCTGGGCAACGTGTACCACATCGACACCGAGGGCTGGCGCGGCGGCTACTTCACCTTCCTGGACCTGGAAACGCTGACGGCATGGCCGCGCGCGGTGGTGACCGAGCTGGCCGAAACCGAGGATTGACGCTGGGGAGCGGCGCCGCCTGGGCGCCGCGGGCACGCAATGCCGCTGGCGTGAGTCGGCGCGCGATCGCGCGCCGACGGATGACGATGGTGGGAAAAACGCGGTTTACAGCGGGCGGGCGGCCAGCGGGCCGCTGCCATTGACCGCACTGGTGCGCACGCCATCGCTGCCTGCGTCCACGCGCGGCACCGGGATCGGCGGAATGGGCGCATTGCTGCCGCTGTTGCCCCCGTTGCTGAGGACGCCGCCGCCGGCCGCCGGCACCGGAATGGGCTGGGCCACGGGCGCTTGCTGCGGGGCGCCGGTACCGGGAGCTTGCAACGGCTGTCCTTGCGGCGCCTGCGCCTGCGGGGTTTGCGTTTGCGGCACCTGCGTTTGCGGCGCGGCGGCGCCCGGCACCGGCAGGGGCTTGACCGAGTTGTCCACGCCGTCGGTCGAGCGGTTGTTGTTCAGGAAGTCGGTCAGCGCGTCGCCGCTGGACAGGTCCAGCGAGGCCACGGCCTGGCCCGGCGGGAATTCCGAGAAATAGTATTCGCCGTTGTCGACCAACAGGCCGTCCGGCCGGGGCGCGGGCTTGGCTTCGGGCACGCCCTTGAGCACCGGCTGCATGTAGTCGAGCCAGGTGGTCAGGGCCAGGCCGCTGCCGAATTCGTTGGTGCCCAGCGACTTGGGCTGGTCAAAGCCCATCCAGACGGTGGTGGCCAAGGTGGGCGTGAAGCCCGAGAACCAGACGTCCACGGCTTCGTTGGTGGTGCCGGTCTTGCCGCCGACGTCGTTGCGCTTGAGCACCTGGTGCGCGCGCGCGGCGGTGCCGCTGGTGGTGACGCCGCGCAGGATGTCGTCCATGACCCAGGCGGTACGCGGGTCGATGGCGCGCGCGGCGGCGTCGCCGGCCACCACGGGCTGGGCCTGCATCAGCACGTTGCCCGAGCGGTCGGTGACGCGGTCCACCAGGTAGGGCGTGACGCGGTAGCCGCCGTTGGCGAAGACGCTGTAGCCGTTGACCACCTGCAGCGGCGTGGCGCCGCCAGCGCCCAGGCCCAGCGGCAGCACGGCCGGCCAGCGGGCCTTGTCGAAGCCGAAGCGGGTCAGGTAGTCCTGCGCATATTGCGGCGAGATGGCCTGCAGGATGCGGATGGTGACCATGTTCTTGGACTTGTACAGGCCCTGGCGCAGCGTCAGCATGGGCTCGTAGCGGTTGCCGTCGTTCTTGGGCTGCCAGTCTTTCGAGCCGGTCTGGGCCGCGGTCAGCATGAAGGGCTGATCGGAAATCTGCGTGGCCGGGGTCAGCCCGCGTTCAAGCGCCGCGGCGTAGACGAAGGGCTTGATGTTGGAACCGGGCTGGCGCCAGGCCTGCGTGACGCGGTTGAAGGTGCCGCGGTTGTAGTCGAAGCCACCGATCATGGCGCGGATGGCGCCGTCCTGCGGGGCCATCGACACCAGCGCCGCCTGCAACGCCGGCATGTTGATGATTTCCCAGCTGTCGCCGTTTTTGTGGATATAGACCACCGAGCCGCGGCTGATGCGCTGGCTGTCGCTGGCCTTGGGGTTCAGGGCGCGCGCCACCACGGCCAGCGCCTTCTTGTCGGAAATGGTGATGATGTCGCGGGCGCTGCGCGCCACGGTGACTTCCTGGGGGCTGGCGGCCAGCACCACGGCGGCGAGCAGGTCTTCGCTGTCGGGCGTTTTTTCCTGCACGCCGTCCAGGATGTCGTCCAGCGCGGCCGGGTCTTTTTCAACGCCGTCGGGCAGCTCGATCTGGTCTTCGGGGCCGGGGTAGACGGCACGGCGGGTGTAGTCCAGCACGCCGTCGCGCACGGCGCGGTAGGCGGCTTCCTGGGCCTTGGAATCGATGGTGGTGTAGACGTCGATGCCCTTGGAGTAGGTCTGTTCCTGGAAGACGCCGTACATCAGCTGGCGCGCCAGTTCGGCGGGGTAGTCGCCGTGGATGGCGAAGCCGCGCGTGCTGGAGCCGTCGGCGCCGCGGATGGTGATGTGCTGCTTGAGGGCTTCGTCGGCCTGTTCGGGCGTCAGGTAGCCCAGCGTCTTCATGCGGCCCAGCACGTAATGCTGGCGGATTTCGGCGCGCGGGAAATTCGTGATGGGGTTAAAGCGCGACGGCGCCTTGGGAATGCCGGCCAGCATGGCGGCTTCGGCCGGCGTGACTTCCGCCAGCGGCTTGCCCAGGTAGGTGCGCGAGGCCGCGGCAAAGCCGTAGGCGCGATGCCCCAGGTAGATCTGGTTCATGTAGAGCTCAAGGATCTGGTCCTTGGTGAGCTCGGATTCGATCTTGTAGGTCAGCAGCAGTTCGTAGAACTTGCGCGAATACGTTTTCTCGGACGACAGGTAGAAGTTGCGCGCCACCTGCATGGTGATGGTGCTGCCGCCCTGGGTCTTGGACTGCTTGACGAGGTTGACGAGCACCGCGCGCACCATGCCCATCCAGTCGACGCCGCCGTGCTGGTAGAAGCGGTCGTCTTCGGCGGCCAGCACCGCCTGGCGCATGACCGGCGGGATTTCATCGAATCGCAGCACGTTGCGGTGTTCTTCGCCGTATTCGCCGATGAGGACCTTGTCGGCCGTGTAGATGCGCAGCGGCACCCGCGGCCGGTAGTCGGTCATGGCGTGCAGGTCGGGCAGGCTGGGCCAGGCCAGGGCCAGCGCCAGGCCGACGAGCACCGCCCCGCAGACGCCGAGGCCGGCGACGGCGACGCCCGCCTTGATGAGGAGTCGTTTCCAGGGGAAGCCCGATTTGCCGCCCGGGGTGGCGGAGGATTGCTGGGGGGTGCTCATTGCTGGCGATTCTAGGGCAGAACCTTCATAGACCGGCGACCGCACCGGAAGGTTTCAGTAACCAAACTTGCCCGGCGGGATGGTCCGCACGACGGGTAAAGGATATAGGGACGGGGTTGAGCATACGCGCTGCGCGGGTTTCGCGCTGCGGCGCTGCACAAGCGCGCCGTGAAATGTATTGCGCGCCGTGACAAACGGCAAGGCCGGTTGCAGATGTCATGCGGCGTTTTGCAGGTAGCGTTGCGGCGGTGCACCCAGCGCACGGTGGAACATGGCGCTGAACGCACTGGGGCTGCGGTAGCCGAGATCGGCCGCGATGCGCGCGACCGGTTCGCCCAACGATAAGCGGCAGACGGCATCGGCCAAGCGCACCTGCTGCACCCACTGTCGGTAATTCAGTCCCAATTCAGCTTGAAACAGGCGGATCAAGGTACGCGCGCTGGCGCCGACTTCGCTGCCCCAGTCTTCGATGCCGCGCTGCAGGCCGGGCTGGTCCAGGATGGCCTCGCAGATGGTCTGCAGGCGGCGGTCGCGCGGCCACGGAATCTGGATCGGCACCACGCGGGCGGCGGCCAGTTCGGACAGGATCAGCGCGGCCACCTGCTCGGCGCGGCCGCCCAGCGGGTAGTCGATGGGCTCGGCGGTGAGGGTCAGGATCAGTTCGCGCAGCAGGCCGCTGACCTCGATGACCTGGCACTGCGGCCAATACGTGTGGGCGGCATCGGGCTGGATGTAGAGCGAACGCATCGAGACCGCGCCGATCATGTCGACCCCATGCGGCACGCCCGCCGGCACCCACAGCGCGCGCAGGGGCGGCAGGGCCCAGAAGCCGCTGGGCGTGGTGACGTGCATCACACCCTGGACGGCATAGATCAGCTGGGCGCGCGGGTGCGAGTGGGCGCCGGTGCGGGCGCCGGCCGAAAATTCCTTGGCCATGGCGGTGACGCTGCGCGGACGGTGCTGGTAGTCCTGCGCGTCGATGCTGCGGGCGGGGTCGGGGCGGGTGGGCCGGGTCGGCATGGTGTCACTTCCAGCAATAGGATGAGCCCGAAATAAGGGTGGGAATGAGGCTATTTTGTCACTTTCCCGACGAAAATTGGCAGGCAGAGGAAAGCCGCCGTTCCTACACTGGGGCCTGTGCGGGGCGTCTTGTCGCCCCGATGGCCCCCTGTTCGCGGCGTATCGCCGGCGCAGGGTCCTTTGTTCCTGATCCCGCCACCCCATGAATTCCGCCCAGAATCCCGCCGCCGACCTGCCGGACCTGTCCGCCCCGGCGGCCGCGCCGAACCCCGCCGTGTCCGACCCGTCCACCGCCTTCAAGGTGCTGGGCGCGATCAGCGTGGCGCACCTGATGAACGACATGATCCAGTCGATCCTGTTGGCCATCTACCCGATGCTGAAGGAATCATTCAGCCTGTCGTTCGCGCAGATCGGCCTGATCACGCTGGTGTACCAATTGGCGGCGTCGCTGCTGCAGCCCTTCATCGGTTTCTATACCGACCGCAATCCCAAGCCGTATTCGCTGCCGGTGGGTATGGGCTTCACGCTGGTGGGCTTGCTGCTGCTGTCGGTGGCGCCGTCGTTCGGCTGGCTGCTGGTGGCCGCGGTGCTGGTGGGCACGGGTTCGTCGGTGTTCCACCCCGAGTCATCGCGGGTGGCGCGCATGGCCTCGGGCGGGCGTCATGGCCTGGCGCAGTCGCTGTTCCAGGTGGGCGGCAATGTCGGGTCGGCCTTGGGCCCGCTGCTGGCGGCGCTGTTCATCATTCCGCACGGCCAGGGCAGCGTGGCCTGGTTTTCGCTGGCGGCGCTGTTCGGCATCGTGGTGCTGACGGGCATTGGCCGCTGGTACAGCGCCAACCGCGTGCGCCTGAAGCCGCGGGCCAAACGCGAAGGGGCCGGCAACGGCCTGACGCGCAACCAGGTGCTGGGCGCGCTGGGCGTGCTGGGGCTGCTGGTGTTTTCCAAGTACTTCTATCTGTCCAGCCTGAACAGCTATTTCACGTTCTACCTGATCGACAAGTTTGCCTTGTCGGTGCGGGAAGCCCAGCTGTACCTGTTCCTGTTCCTGGCCGCGGTGGCGGTGGGTACGGTGGTGGGCGGGCCGGTGGGTGACCGCATCGGCCGCAAGATCGTGATCTGGGTGTCGATCCTGGGCGTGGCGCCGTTCACGTTGATGCTGCCCTACGCCAACCTGTTCTGGACGGGCGTGCTGGTGGTGATCATCGGCATGGTGCTGGCGTCGGCGTTCTCGGCCATCGTGGTGTATGCGCAGGAATTGGTGCCAGGCAAGGTCGGCATGATTGCCGGCCTGTTCTTCGGGTTTGCGTTCGGCATGGGCGGCCTGGGCGCGGCGGCGCTGGGCAAGCTGGCCGATGCGACCAGCATCGGCTATGTGTACCAGGTGTGCGCGTACCTGCCGCTGTTGGGCGTGGTGGCGGTGCTGCTGCCGAATGTGGAGCGCAAGCAGGTAGCGCGCAAGCAGGCCTGATCAGGCCGCCGCGCCCGCCACTGCCGCCAGCCGCGGCCGCGCCGCTTCGATGCCCCGGATTTCGCCATCGCCACTGTGGTGGATGACGGCGACGCGGGCGCCACGCAGCTGGGCCAGTTGCTGCGGCGTCACCGCGAAGCTCATGGCCAGTTGATGGTCGTTCAGGGCATCGATGGGCTGGCGGCGGTCTTTGCCGCGAAAGCGCAGGTGGTTGTAGACGGCCCAGGCCACCAGCACGGCGGCGTTGGCCAGCGCCAGCAGGGCGTAGCCGGCCAGCGTGTGCAGCGTGGGCAGGAAGGTCGGCCACAGCGGCGCCTGCGGGCCGCTGGCGGCGCCGCGCAGGATGGCGGCGATGCCGGAACCGAACAGGTAGACGAAGGCGAACCAGCCCACCGCGGTCAGCAGCAGGTCGAACAGGTAGCCCGCGCGCGAGCGTTGCGTGGTGATGATCATGAGGCGTCCGAAGATTTGATGCCGCGGTCGGGGCTGGTCCAGCGCGCGCGCCGGGCCTGCTTGCGCAGCATGACTTTGGGGAAACTGACCAGGGTGGTGAAGAGACTGACCATCCAGTACGCCAGCGGATACCAGATGACCCAGTACAGCGCGCGCCACAGGCCGGGCTCGTAGCGGCGGTCGATCAGGATGCTGATGGCGAACTGCAGCAGGCAGACCACGGCCAGCATCATGCCGGTGAAGGCGGGCGGCATCAGGCTGGCGATGTGCATGTTGTGCGGCAGGGTCACGACCTGGCTGACCAGCCACAGCAGCACCGACACGCCAAAGGCGAAGGCCCAGGCGGTGGACAGGCAGAATTCCAGCATCAGCGGCCACAGGCGGCGGTGGCGCCAGGTCCAGATCGACCGCAGGTTCTTCAGGAACACCTCGGCGCCGCCCTGGGCCCAGCGCAGGCGCTGCTTCCACAGCCCGCGCAGCGTTTCCGGCATCAGGATCCAGCACAGGCCGCGCGGCTCGTAGAAGATCGACCAGTGGTCGCGTTGCAGCTTCCAGCTGATGTCGATGTCTTCGGTGATCATGTCCAGGCTCCAGTAGCCCACCCGGTCAAGCGCGGCGCGGCGAAAGGCCGCGACCACGCCGGACACGGTGAAGACCTGGCCGTAGACGCGCTGGGTGCGCTTGATCAACCCGATGATGGACGAGAACTCGCCTACCTGGATGCGGCCGATCAGGGTCGAGCGGGTGCGGATGCGCGGGTTGCCGGTGACGGCGCCCACGCGCGGGTTGTCGATCAGCGGGGCCACCAGGTAGGCGGCCGCGTCCGGGTCCAGCACGGCGTCGCCGTCGATGCAGACCAGGTATTCGCTGCGCGCGGCCAGCGCGCCCATGCGCAGCGCCATGGCCTTGCCCTGGTTCTGCGCCAGGTGCACGACCCGCAGGCGCGGATGCCGGGCGGCCAGGCGGTCCAGCATCGGGCCGGTGTCATCGCTGGAACCGTCGTTGATGGCGATGACTTCGATGTTGGGATAGTGCTGGCCCAGTGCGGCCAGCAGGGTTTCTTCGCCGTTGGCGGCCTCGTTGTAGCAGGGCACCAGGATCGAGATCAGCGGGTCGCCGGCAAGCGCGGGCGGCGGGTGGCCGGGGCCCCAGTCCCAGCGCCGTTCCCAGTGCCACCAGAAATACAGGCCGCCGGCCATCCACATGCCGGACATGAACAGCGGGTAGAAGAAGACAAAGCCCAGCAGCGCCTGGCCGGTCAGCATCATGGTGAAGCCGAACGGCGCGCCCAGCACCGCCAGCAGGATAATCAGGGCGATCAGTCGGTCGATCATCGGATGGGGTACCAGGCTTCGGAGATGGCGGGCCGGATGCCTTGCAGCCGGGGCTGGTCTTGCGAGAAGTCATCGGGGTAGTAGCCGAAGCTGCGGGCGCCGCGCCGTTGCAGGCGCTGCATCCAGCCGGCCAGCACGGCGGTGTCCACCGGCGTCACCTCGGGGCGGCCGGGGCCTGTGCGCCAGTCGCGTGCCTGCAGTTCGAACACGGTGCGGTCCAGGCCGCCGGGGCGCTTGGCCACCTGGTCGACCAGCCGGTCGAGCCAGGCGTTTTCCTGGCCCTTGGGGACGTTTTCCATCAACGGCATGGCCATCGGCGCGGTCCAGTCGTAGGCGCCCAGGAAATCGTCCAGGTTCTGCGCGAACCAGGCTTCGGACTGCGGGTCCAGGATCGGCATGGCGAAGAGGTTGCGCGCGGTCTTGATCTGCGGGCCGCGCACGGCGCGCACCTTGGCGGTCAGTTCGGCGGTGAAGTCGATCAGCGCGCGGCTCTTCACGCGAGTCCAGCGCTGCATCGTGGCCGGGTCGGCGCGCAGCTGCGCGATGTCGCCCGGCAGGCCGGCGGCGCGGTAGGCGGCCAGCGCGCCGGGGCTGGCGTCTTCGAAGTCGGACAGCACCGCGTCGTCGTGGAACAGGATGCCGTCGAAGATCGCGTGGCGCGCCAGGTCTTCGTACAGGTCGCCGATGCGGGCCCGCGCGGTGGCGTCGAACGGCGACAGGCGGCGGTACTGGTCGGGGTCGGGCTGGGGCGCGGCTTGGGGCGAGTCCGGCTGCCAGCGCGTGACCCGCGCGATGGCCGGGTCCAGGTCATAGGCCAGCACCGGCATCCAGGCGTAGACCATCACGTTGGCGCGGTTGTGCAGCTGCCAGGCGGCGCGGTTGAACAGATCGGCGCGCATCGGCAGCCAACGGTTGGGGAAGTACACCGAACGCACCAGGCCGTCGCCGGTGGGGTCCGAATAGGCCTGCAGGAACACCGTGTTGATCTGCATGTCCAGAATGCGCTGCACCAGCTCGCCCAGGTTGCGGTCGGTCTGGGCCGGGTCCGGGTCGTAGACGTAGTCCAGGTCCACGTGGGCCACGCGCATGAAGGGCGTGGTTTCCATGCCCACGACGCTGTTGGCGAAGGACTTCAGCGCGGGATCGCTGGCCAGCAGCAGGCGCGGGGTGGACATCAGCCGGTCGAGCCGGCCGGCGCCGTCTTCCAGCGTCAGGGCCAGCTGGTAGCCGTGCTCGGCGGTGATGCGCAGGGTGGTGCCGCCTTCGGCGCCGTAGGGCCAGACCCAGACGCGCGGCGCCTTGCCCGTCACGCGTTCGATCTTGCGGCTGATGGCGGCCACGTCGGCGCCCATGCGGGCGTTGAACTGCGCTTCGGATTCATATTGGCCGGTGGCGGCGTCGTAGGCGCGCACGGCGGCGGCGGGCTCGGTGTTGCCTTGCGGATTGGCCAGCGCGCCGTAGTGCGAGGCGTTGGTGTGCGCGGCGATCTCGACCAGGCCCGACTGCGAGATCTCGCGGATCTCGTCCCAGTTCAGGAAACGGCCGCGGGGTTCGGGGCTGCCGCCGAAGTCCACGGGCTTGTTGGCCGGCGTGTCCATCCAGGTGCCCACGGGCGCCAGCAGGGCGGGCCAGCGGTAGGCCTTCAGGATGGGCAGCACGCGGGTGTAGAAGCTGCGGTAGCCGTCGTCGAACGACAGCAGCACGGCACGCTCGGGCAGCGGCGCGCCGCCTTGCCGTGCGGCCAGGATCTGGTCGACGGTGACGGCCTGGTAGCCGTTTTCACGCAGCCAGGCCAGCTGGTCGACCAGGCGGTCGGTGCGCACGCTGAGAAAGCCCTGGTCGGGGTCTTCGTCTTCGACGTCGTGGTAGGCCAGCGCCAGGAAGTGGCCGGATTGCCAGGGTTGTTCAGCCGCGGCCACGGGGCGCGCGGATGGCGGCGTGTAGACGGGAATGTCCTTGGCGCAGGCGGTCAGCACCAGGATGAGCCCCAGCAGCAAGGCCGCCAGGAGGATGCGGGTGGGTAGCTTGAGCAGCATGTCGGTCTCAGAAGCGATAGGCAAGGTCGAACGTGATGCGCAGTTCGCGCTCGCGCTGGCCGTCGTAGGGGCGGCTGATGCCGGTGACCATGGCGCCCATGTCCAGCACGTCGTTGGCGCGGTAGCGCTGGCCATAGCCCAGGGCGATGACGCCGCCGGTGCCGTAGCCCTGCTGGGTGTAGGTGCCGGCGCCGAGCGTGCCGATCTGTTCCCACGCGGTTTCGTAGCGCCGGTACAGCGTGTGGGTGACGCGCGCGCCGGGCAGCAGCATCAGGTCCGAGCGGGGATTGAAGTAGGGCGCGTCGTCGCGGCTGTTGCGCTGGGTCGACAGGTCCAGCGTCAGGTCGGCCTTCAGGTGCGGCGCGGTGTAGACGCGTTCGCGGCCGGCCAGGCCCAGTTCCCAGCGCTGGTTGCCATCGGAAAAACGCGACGGCGCCAGCGACAGCGTCCATTCGCGCCGCTCGTTGGCGCGCCAGCGCACAAAGCCGTTCAGCCGGTTGGACGAGATGTCGTTGGTCAAGGCGCGCAGCGGCGTCTCGCGCGACATGATTTCGCCACCGCCGCCCACCTGCCAGTGGTCGTCCAGGTCATACGCGGCCGACAGGCGCACGCCGGGTTTGACGCCATGGCCGTAGCTGTGGGTCGAGACTTCGCCTTCCACGGTCAGGTCGCGGCCGCGCCACTCGACGCCGGTGCGCAGCCAGCGGTAGTTGCCGCGGCCTTCCTCGAAATTGCCGGTGGCATAACCGCCGCCGCCAAAGGCGCGCCAGTGGTAGTCGATGGGCGGCGAGTACAGCACCGCGTCGATGCCGAAGTCGCCATTGCCGTTCACCGGGCTGTCGGACGCCAGCCCGCGGTAGCCTTCGATGCGCAGTTCGGACTTGTTGTGCACTTCCCATTCGCGGGCCAGGCGGCGGCTGGTCAGGTCGTCGGGCGCGCGTGCCAGCGTGTCGGCGGACAGGGCTTCGGCCTGGCGCCATTCCTGCAAATCCATGGCGGTGAAGCCCTGGCCGTTCTCGACCGACAGCGCGCGCGGCGCCAGCGTTTCGGCCAGCTTCAGTTCACGTTCGGACGCCCGCGGCCAGTCGCGCTTGCGGTAGGTGGACGCCAGGTCGGCGCGCAGCGTGGAATTGTTGGGCGCGTTGGCGACCATGTCTTCCTGTTGCTGCTGGGCGGCCACCGTGTCGTCGGCCAGCAGCCGCGCGGACGCCACGGTCTGGGCGCTGGCCAGCTTCAGGTCGTTGGGGTTGCGGGTGGCCTGGCCCTTGTAATACAGCCACGGGGCATAGCCCGAACCGACCGCATCGGTGACCGGGGCGGTCTGGTCGAACTGTTCGGCTTCGGCCAACGCGTAGTACAGGCCGGTCTCGGTGCTGAGGCGGTCTTCGGGATCGTCCTGGCGCCAGGCGTCGTCGGCGGCAACCTCGCGGTACAGGTCGCGCGCCTTTTCGGGCTGGCGCAGATACAGGTAGGCCGACGCGACGTCGTTCAGCGCATAGCGCGGCACGGCCACGCCCTGCGCGCGCAACGCCTCGTATTCGGCCACCAGGTCGGCCATGCGGACCCGCGCGTGCAGCGCATGCAGGCGGTCGATGCGGGCGCGCAGCACGTCGGCCTGCGCCGGCTCGCCCAGCGCCTGCCAGGCGGGAATCAGGTCGGCGTAACGGGCCAGCGCGCGATCGGCGATGACGAAGCGTTCGGCTTCGCTGCGGGTGGGCATGGACGCCAGCCGCACCTGCTGGGCGACGGCGTCGGCCTCGAAGCGCCGCAGTTGGGCGGCGTTGTACAGGTCGGGATGCTGGCGGGCCAGCGCCAAGGCCTGTTCGGCCATGCGGGCGCGGCTGAGCGCGTCGATATATTCGCGCAGCACGTAGGGCGTGCCGGGGGCGATGGCCAGCGCCTGGTCGGCCTGGTGCAGGGCCTCGTACGGCTGGCGCAGGCGCACGTGGACGTAGCTCAGCGCCAGGCGGGCGTCTGCGTTGCGCGGTTCGCGCTTGATCCAGGCCTGGCCGGCCTCGCGCGCCGCGGCGGTCTGGCCGGCGTCGGCCAGGGTCATGATTTCACCGGCGGCAAAGGCGGCCTGGCCGGGGTGGCGGCGCAGGCCGGCACGGTACGCGGCCAGGGCTTCGGGCCAACGCTGCAGGTCGCGATAGGCGCGCGCTGCGGCCAGCTGGATGTCGGGGGGCAGGGCGGCGGCGGCCGGCAGCGTTTCGTAGGCGGCCACGGTTTCGGCGGGCTTGCCGGCCCAACTGGCGATGACGATATGGTCGTAGACCGCCTGGCGGCCGGCGCCGGGCCCTTGCTCACGCAGCATGGCCAGCGCAGGTTCGTAGTCGCCGGCCCGGGCGCGTGCGATCAGCGCGTCGTAATCGTTGGTCGGCGCGGCCCAAGCCAGGGCTGGCGCCAGTACCGCACAGGCCGTCAGCGCCTGCCAGCCGGGGCGGGCCGTGCGCCGTCCGGGCAGGATCCGCTGGGCGGGCAGAGCGTGGCGGGCGTCCTCGCCCCGTCGGGGCGTTCCTTTTTTCAGCATCTGTAGCACTTCCGCAGTTGCAATATGGGCGCTCGTGGCTCCGCCAGCCGGACGCGGGCAGGCCGCGTTGCCGAATCATGCGCAGCACAAGCGCCAATGGCGCCGGCGGCGAAGGGAATGAGCGTTCAGGTTTTTCACTGCGCGGCGCCCGCTACGGGGACCTTCGCACTCGCGCGGAAATCCGGGAGTGCATGGCTAGTACGCGCCACGCCCGCAGGGCGTGATCGCGGCGCTTCTGGCGGCGCCGTCGACAGGCCGAACTTTATGGGTTTTCGGCAGATCCAACTGTCAATTAGTGCAAAGGACGGGCCGCGGTGCGAACCCTTGGCGTATTCTTTGCCGCATACCGCACAACCGTCGTGGCGGTATGCCGACAGTCGGGCCGACCCGGCACGGAACGTTTCATGCGACGGAGATGGCAGGTGGCTTTTGCCACGCTGGTAACAAAAAACGTCAAAGATACGGGTGTGTAACGTGTCCCCGACTGTGAATCCGGTGCAACAGATGTTCCAAGCGACGGCGACCGCCCACGGGGGCGAGAAGCCGGCAAACACATGACGACTGCTCTATTTTTTCTGGTCTGGGGCCTGGCGACGGCGCTGGCGCTGCCGCTATTGCTGCCGTTTCACGCGCGCGGCATCGAGGGCGTGCGGGCCTTCACGGCAGCCAACGCGCTGGCGGTGCTGTCGCTCTTGGCCTACGCCTCATCCGACCTGCTGCCGCCCGGCCTCTACGTGATGGTGTCCAACGCCGCATGGCTGGCCGCGATGAGCCTGGTGTACGTGGGCGTGCGGCAGTTCTTCGGCCTGCGCCCGCACGCACGGCGCGCCGCCGTGGCCGCTGCCGTCGGCATCCTGGCGATGGCGCTGATGCTGTACGCCACGGATAACCTGGTCGGGCGCATGACGCTGTTTTCCGGCTACACCTGTGTGCTGATGGGCGCCACGGGGCGGGTGGCGTACCGCCAGCGCCAACGCATCCAGACGCCGGGCGTGATGCTGTACGTGATGCTGGCGATGTTCGGCCTGGCCGCGTTGAGCGCGCTGCGCGCCGTGGTCTATGGCAGCGGCTGGGTCCATGCGGTGTCGCTGCTCGACCCGGCGCCGTGGGGGCTGTTCTTCATCGTCTGTGGCTCGGTGACGGTGCCGGCGTTGTTCCTGGCGCTGCTGCTGTTGATCCAGACGACGCTGTCCGAGCAGATGCAGGCCGCGCTGACCTTCGACAGCCTGACCCGCGCCTATTCGCGCCGCAGCATCCTGGACGAGCTGGAACATGAATTGCAGCGCTGCGAGCGCGGCGACGGCCGGCTGGCCGTGCTGGTGCTGGACATCGACCACTTCAAGTCCATCAACGACCGCTACGGCCACGCGGCGGGCGACAGCGCGTTGCGGCACTTCGCCCAGGTGGTGCCCAAGGCGGTGCGCGCCAGCGACCGTTTCGGCCGCCTGGGGGGCGAGGAATTCGTGCTGCTGATGTACGGCTGCGATGCCGCCCACGCGCTGGTGCAGGCCCAGCGGGTGTGCGATGCGTTGCGCGATTCGCCGCTGACCCTGCAAGGGCAGGAAGTGCGCATGACCACCAGCGGTGGCGTGGCGACGTTTCAGCCGGGCGATACGGCCGATGGCATTCTGGCCCGCGCCGACCTGGCGCTGTACAAGGCCAAGGAACTGGGGCGCGACCGCATCGAGATGGCCTGGAGCGGGCGCCTGCCGGGCCGCCAGGCGGCCCGGGAAGACGGCGCCGCCGCGTTGGCGACGCCGGCGCAAAGCCCTACGGTTTGAGGTGCTGGGTGAAGAACTTTTCCATCGCCTCGTAGAACTCGAACTTGTTTTCGTCGTTGTGGAAGCCATGGCCTTCGTTGTCCTTGACCATGTATTCCACTTCGACGCCGCGGGCCTTCAGCGCCTTGACCATCTGGTCGCTTTCGTCTTTGTTGACGCGCGGGTCCTTGGCGCCCTGGGCGATGAAGAGCGGCGTCTTGATCTTGTCGGCGTGCAGCGCGGGCGAGGTGGCCGCCAGGCGCGCCTTGTCGCGTTCGGGGTCGCCGACCATGTCCTGCATCTTGGCCAGCATCGGCTTCCAGTAGGGCGGAATCGACTTCATGAACGTGAACAGGTTGGACACGCCCACGTAATCGACCGCGGCCGCGTACAGGTCAGGCGTGAAGGTCACGCCCGCCAGCGTGGCGTAGCCGCCGTAGCTGGCGCCATAGATGCCGATGCGCTTGGGGTCGGCAATGCCTTGCTGCACCAGCCATTGCACGCCATCGGTGATGTCGTCCTGCATCTTCAGGCCCCACTGGCCGAAGCTGGCTTCCCAGAACTTGCGGCCATAGCCGGTGGAGCCGCGGAAGTTCATCTGCAGCACGCAGAAGCCGCGGTTGGCCAGGAACTGCACTTCGGGGTTGTAGCCCCAGCCGTCGCGGGCCCACGGGCCGCCGTGCGGATTGACGATGCACGCCAGGTTCTTGGGGTCGCGGCCGGCCGGCAGCGTCAGGTAGCCGTGAATGGTCAGGCCGTCGCGGCTTTGGTAGCTGATGGGCTGCACCCGCGCCATGTCGGCCTCGGGCAGGGCCGGGTTGATGTCGGCCAGCTTGCTGAGGGTGTCGGCGCGGGCATCGTAGATGTAGCGCGAACCTGCTGTGCGGTCGTTGTAGGCGGCGACGATGAATTTGTCTTCGTCGCGGTTGGCGCCCTGGATGGCGAACTGGTAGCCCTCGAGCTTGGCTGACAGGTTCTTGAACAGCGTTTCGGTTTCTTTGTCGAAGAACTTGAACTGCGGCTTGTCGGTCTGGTAGGACGCGACGGTCAGGACGCGGCGCTTGCGCGAGAAGCCGGCGGCGTCCAGGTCGACGGTATCCGGGGTGAAGATCTCGTCTTCTTTGTCGGGCGTGGCCGGGTCGATGACCACCAGGCCGAGCTTGTCGCGGCCGCGGTTGGACAGGGCGTAGAACTTCTTGTCGTCGAACGTGAAGAAGGCGGGGCTGACGCTGGTGCGGTAGTCGGTGGTGAGCAGCGGACGGAATTCCGAGGCTTCGTTGTCGCGGTAGAGCAGGGTGGTGTTCAGGCCGTCGCTGGTGACGGCGGCGCGCACCTTGCCGGCGTGGTCGGTCTGCCAGCCGACGATGTTGCCGGGGTTCTGGGCCACCAGCACGCCGGCGCCGGTGTGCACGTTGACGCGGTAGACGTCGAACACCTGCGGGTCGCGCTGGTTGTGGCTGATCAGGATGTGGTCGGGATCGTCTTCGAGATCGTCTTCGATGCTGGCGCGCACGCCGTCATACGGGGTCAGGTCGGTGATCTTGCCGGTCTTGGCGTCCACCGCCAGGACGTGGAAGTTCTCGTCGCCGCCGAAGTCTTTCTGGTAGAGCACGACATCGGGGCCTTTCCAGAAGAAATTGCTGATGTCACGAGCGGTTTCGCTGGTCAGCTTGCGGGGTTCGCCCACCGGCTTGCTGCCTTCCAGGGCCTGCACGTAGATGTTCATGCGGGGCGGCTTGCCGTCCACGCTGGTGGGCTGCATGAAGCCCAGGGTCTTGCCGTCGTCGGCCAGGCGGAAAAAGCCGCGTTCCGGGTTGCGGAAGAAGTCTTTCAGCGGGTAGGCACGGGGGGGCTGCGCGGCGTGAGCGCCCAGCGAAGCGCCGACGATGCCGGCAGCCAGAAGGGTGTGTTTCATGAATGAGAGCAAGGCGGACCTCCGACGGATGCAGCCGGCTGCACTTGCCGCCGGACTCATCGATAATGCCATAGCCGCGCCCGGGGTGTCGAACCGCCGGGTGACCGAATTGTCCCGCCGGGAGCGGTCCCCGGGATTGCCTCGTTTGCGGGATAATCGCGGCTATCAATCTGGAGAAACACATGGTTAGGAATCTGGTCGCGGTGTCGGCGCTGGCCCTGGGCCTGGCGGGCTGCTCGCTCGGCATCTCGCAAGACAGCGCGTCGCCGCACAGCGAATTCAAGGCGCCCGTGAACTACAAGGACGCCTACGCGACCGTCGTGCGCCAGGCCAATGCCTGCCTGCGCAGCACCGACAACGCCTACCGCGTGGTGGCCAACCTGGACGAAAGCGCGCAGTCCGGCGTGGTGCGGGTGCTGGCCCCCTACACCGACAACGAAATGACCCGCGTCGATCTCAAGGCGGCGGGCCCCAAGACCACCGACACCCGCATCGTGATGTGGGGCAAGGGCACCTGGGACGCGGCCGCGATGCGCGCCATGCAGGACGCGATCTACTACAACCTGACGTCGTGCTCGTCCTACATGCCGCTGGACCCGCGTCCCCCGGCCAAGCGGTGAGCCCCCACGCCGCACGCGCTTCGCGCGCTTGCTGCCCCCCAAGGGGGCTACCCGGCCTTCGGGCGGCCGAGAGGGATATGGGCCCCCACGCTGCGCGCTTCGCGCGCTTGCTGCCCCCCAAGGGGGCTACCCGGCCTTCGGGCGGCCGAGAGGGATATGGGCCCCCACGCTGCGCGCTTCGCGCTTGCTGCCCCCCAAGGGGGCTACCCGGCCTTCGGGCGGCCGGGCGGCCGGGTGGCTGTTCTAGCGAGCGCTATTGATTCTGGCGAAGGATTAATCGCCGCCGGGTCGGCGGCGGATGATCTTGAAGGTGGCGGTGGCGCGGGCGACGAGTTCGCCGTCGGCGCGGCGGATGTCGCCTTCACAGAAGGCGATGGATGCGCCGCGGCGCAGGCAGCGGGCTTCGATGACCAGGTCGCCGGTGGCGGGGGACAGGAACGTGGTGTTCATGTCGATCGTGGCCATGCCTTCGGTGGCGTCGGCCGACCCGCGGGCGGCGGCGCTGAGGGTGAAGTCCAGCACGCTCATCAGGGTGCCGCCGTGCACGTCGCCGCGGCTGTTGGTGAGGTCTTGGCGCCAGGGCAGCGTGGTGCGGGCGTAGGCCGGCGCGATGCTTTCGGGCACCAGGCCCAGAAAACTCATGAAGGGAATCGCCAGGCCGAAATACTCACCCGGGGCGGGGGTTGCGGTTGCAGTCATGGAAGCGGTGTGCGGGAAAGGAATAAGACAGGAATTTGCCGGTCATAATATCCACTTTTCCGGCGCGCGCATGGCCTGGCACCCCCCAGGTGTCCGGCAAGCGTCCAGGGGGCATTCGATAGTGTTCGTTGATCGAACCCGTTGCGTGGTCCGCGCCCGTTTTGCCTGCAACCGTTTTGCCCCATGAGCGAGCCCAGCCGCAAGATCGTACACATCGACATGGACGCGTTCTACGCGTCGGTGGAACAGCGCGACAACCCCGACCTGCGCGGCAAGCCGGTGGTGGTGGCCTGGACCGGACCGCGCTCGGTCGTGTGCGCCGCGTCGTACGAGGCGCGCCGCTTTGGCGTGCATTCGGCCATGTCGGCCATCCGCGCGCAGCGGCTCTGTCCGCAGGCGGTCTACGTGCCGCCCGATTTCAACCGGTACCGCGACGTCTCGCGCCAGATCCGCCAGATCTTCGCCCGTCATACCGACCTGATCGAACCCTTGTCGCTGGACGAGGCCTACCTGGACGTCACCGTCAACAAGCTGGGCCTGCCGTCAGCGACCGAGGTGGCGCAGGTGATCCGCCAGCAGATCCGCACCGAAACCGGCCTGACCGCGTCGGCCGGCATTGCGCCCAACAAGTTCCTGGCCAAGATCGCTTCCGACTGGAACAAGCCCGATGGCCAGTTCGTGATCCGCCCGACCAAGGTGCTGGAATTCCTGCAGCCGCTGCCGGTGCGCAAGGTGCCGGGCGTGGGCAAGGTGACGCAGGCCCGGCTGGAACAGTTGGGCATCCATACCGTGGGCGACCTGGCCACGCACGGCGCCGAAGAACTCGAACACTATTTCGGCCGCTATGGGCGGCGCCTGTTTGAACTGGCGCGGGGCATCGACGAACGCGAGGTGCAGACCGACCAGCCGCTGCAGCAGGTGTCGGCCGAAACCACGTTTTCGGAAGATATCCGGCTGGATGCGCTGGGCGATGCCATCGACCGCATGGCGGACAAGGTCTGGGACCAGGCGCTGAAGAAGGGCGCGCTGGGCCGCACGGTGGTGCTCAAGCTCAAGACCGACCGCTTTCGCATCCTGACGCGCAGCCAGACCAGCCCCAATCCGCCGTCGTCCGCCGCCGAACTGGCGGCGGTGGCGCGGCTGCTGTGCGAACGGGTGGAATTGCCGGCCGATACGCTGTACCGGCTGGCCGGGGTGGGCATGAGCAATTTCGCCGACCCCGCCGAGCAGTCGCGCCAGCCGGACCTGTTCGGCGGGGCGTTCTAGCGGGGGCGCACCGTACCCGGCTACGCCGGGTCCAGCGCGATGGCGCTGGCGGGCGGCTTCAGGCGAGCCGCCCTTTGACTTGCTGCGACAGCGCGGTCATGTCGGCGCGGCCGGCCAGCGATTGCTTGAGCAGGGCCATGACCTTGCCCATGGCCGGCGCGCCGGTGACGCCCTGGGCGGCCACGTCGGCCAAGGCGGCGTCGATGGCGGCGGCCACTTCTTCAGGCGTGGCGGCCTGCGGCAGGAATTCCTGCAGCACGACCAATTCGGCCTTTTCCTGTTCTGCGGTTTCGGTGCGGCCGGCCTGCTCGAACGCGGCGATGGATTCGCGGCGTTGCTTGACCTGCTTTTCGATGATGGCGGTGATTTCGGCGTCGGTCAGGTCGCGGCGCTCGTCCACTTCTTTCTGCTTCACCGCGGCCAGCAGGAAGCGCAGGGTGGCAAGGCGTTCGCTCGCCTTGGCGCGCATGGCGTCCTTGACGGCGTCGGACAGGCGGGTCTTGAGCGTAGCGGAGCTCATGGGGGAACCTTTGTGTGGTGTTGCGGCAAAGCGGAAGTTTAACCGGCCCGGGTCAAGGGCGGGTGGCGGACATCCGCGTCGGTGCGCCCCGCAGGGCAGCCGGGGGCAGGGCGTCGGCCCGGGCCCCGGGCAAGGATCACTTCACGTTGGTCAGGTCGCCGCGCAGGGCGACGCCCGCCACGGTGGCGCCGGCATGGCACTCGTAGTTGATCTTGTTGCTGTATTCGTTCTTGCGGTAGTAGCTGACGATATTGGTGACCGCATTGGCGCCGGCCTTCTTGGCGGCTTCGTGCAGGGCGATCACGGCCGACTGGGCGACCCACAGGCACGCTTCGTCGTCGGACTTGCCGACGGCGTTGGTCTTGCGGTTGGTGACCACGCCCGCTTCCACGACCTTGCCTTTGGGGCCGGTGCCGGCCATGTAGAACTTGACGCTGCCGTCGATCTTGCCGCCGGCCAGCGCGGCGTCAACGGCCGCTTGCAGGGGCTGGTAGACCGAGGTGTCCCGGGCGAGCACGGGGGCCGAGCAGGCCAGCGACAGGGCCAGGGCGCCAAACAGCTTATGGGAGACGTTCATGGGTTGCGTTCCAGGTGACAGGTTGAGGGAAGGGTTTCAAGGCCAGCGGCGGAAAATCAGCGACGTATTGATGCCGCCGAAGGCGAAGTTGTTGTTCATGACGTATTCGTGGCTCATGCGGCGGCCTTCGCGCAGATAGTCCAGGTCGCCGCAGCGCGGGTCGACGTTCTGCAGGTTGAGCGTGGGCGCGTACCAGTCGCTGCGCATCATTTCGATGCTGAACCAGGACTCCAGCACGCCGCAGGCGCCCAGGGTGTGGCCCAGGTAGCTTTTCTGCGAGCTGATCGGCATGCGCGCGCCGAACAGGCTGTGGGTGGCCTGGGTTTCGGCGATGTCGCCTTGCTCGGTGGCGGTGCCGTGGCCGTTGACGTAGCCGATGGCGTCGGGCGCCAGGCCGGCGTCGGCCAGCGCCATTTCCATGGCGATGCGCATCGTGCGGGCTTCGGGCCGGGTGATGTGGGTGCCGTCGGAATTGCTGCCGAAGCCGACGATTTCCGCGTAGATCGTGGCGCCGCGGGCCTGGGCGTGTTCCAGCGATTCCAGCACCAGCATGCCGCCGCCTTCGCCGATGACCAGGCCGTCGCGGTCGCGGTCGTAGGGGCGCGGGGTCAGTTCGGGCGTGTCGTTCTTCTGGCTGGTGGCGTACAGGGCGTCGAACACCAGCGCTTCGCTGGGGCACAGTTCTTCGGCGCCGCCGGCCAGCATCAGGGCCTGGCGGCCGTAGCGGATGGCTTCGAAGGCGTAGCCGATGCCCTGGCTGCCCGAGGTGCAGGCGCTGGACGTCGGGATGATGCGGCCCTTCAGTTCAAAGAAGATGCCGACGTTGGCCGCAGTGGTGTGCGGCATCATGCGCACGTAGGAATTGGCGTTCAGGTCGTCGGTGACGCCGTTCAGCAGCATGTTGCCGAAGGCGCGGATTTCGGCGGTGCTGCCGACCGACGAGCCGCAGGCCACGCCCATGCGGCCATCGGCGATGGTCGGGTCGCCCAGGAGGCCGGCGTCGGCCAGCGCCAGTTCGGCGGCGCGCACGCTCAGCTGCGACACACGGCCCATGCTGCGCAGTTGCTTGCGGGTCCAGTGGGCGGGCACCTGGAAGTCGTCGATGGGGCCGCCCAGGCGGGTGTTCAGTTCGGTGTAGCGCGACCAGTCGGGCATGACCCGGATGGCGCTGCGGCCGGCCTGGAACGCCTGCTGGATGGTGGCCCAGTCGGACCCCAGCGCGCTGATGCCGGCCATGCCGGTGATGACGACGCGTTTCATCAGCAAAGACCTCCGTTGACGGCGATGACCTGGCGCGTGATGTAGGCGGCGCCGGGCGACATCAGGAATGCGACCGTGGCCGCGACTTCTTCGGGGCGGCCCATGCGCTGGGCGGGAATGGCTTTCAGGATTTCATCGACGGGCACGTGCTCGTCGATCATGTCGGTGTCGATCAGGCCGGGGGCCACGCAATTGACGGTGATCTGGCGCTTGGCCAGTTCCACGGCCAGGGCCTTGGCGGCGCCGATCAGGCCGGCCTTGGACGCGCTGTAGTTGACCTGGCCGCGGTTGCCGACCAGCCCCGAGACCGATGCCATGCAGACCACCCGGCCGGGGGCGCGGCGGCGGATCATGGGCATCGCCAGCGGGCTGAGCACGTTGTAGAAGCCGTCCAGGTTGGTGCGCAGCACCTGGTCCCAGTCGTCGCCGGTCAGGGCGGGAAAGGCGCCGTCGCGGGTCAGGCCGGCGTTGAGCACGACGCCGTAGTAGGCGCCATGGGCGTCGGTGTCGGCCTGCAGCACGGCGGCGCACTGGGCGCGGTCGGCCACATCGAACTGCAGCACGCGTGCCTGGCGGCCGCGGGCGGCGACTTCAGCCTGCACGGCTTCGGCCTGGGCGCGTTGCTGGCGGCAGTGCAGCACCAGGTCGTGGCCGGCGTCGGCCAGGGCCAACGCGATGGCGCGGCCGATGCCGCGGCTGGAGCCGGTGACGAGAATGGGAGCGGCGCTCATTGGGGCGAATCTTCCTGGATGAAAACGTTGGGGTCCTTGGGCTGGTAGACGTTCAGCCGGGCGGCCGCCAGCAGGCGGTCGCCGTCGCGCAGTTCGCATTCGAAGACGCTCATGCCGCTGTCGTCGATGAACCCGCGCTTGACGGGAATGGTGAGCACGGCGCCGGCCGGCAGACTGTCGGCGTGGCAATCGTAGCGGCGCGTGCCCAGCAGAAAGCCGAGCTTGACGGCGGTGCCGGCCAGCCGGGCCTGGCAGCCGGCCCAGGCGCCCACGGCCTGGGCCATGAGTTCCAGGCCCAGCCACGGCGGCAGCGAACCGTCGGGCAGCGAGTAGGGGCCGGGCTTGACGACCGCGCGCGCGGTCAGGCTGTCGGCGTCGTGCGCCAGCACCTCGTCGATCAGGATCGTGTTGCCTGCGTGCGGCAGCAGGCTGGCGATGGGCCAGGCGGTCATGATGGCGTCCCCAGGATCAGGCTGGCGTTGTTGCCGCCGAAGGCGAACGAATTGCTCATGGCCACGCGTGGCCGGCCCGGCGCATAGCGGTGCTGCGTGGTGGAGAAGTCCAGCGCGGGCAGGGCCGGGTCCGGCTGGCCGTCCCACACGTGGGGCAGCAGCCGGCCGTCGGCGTTGGCCGGCGCCAGGGTGATCCAGGCCAGCGCCGCTTCAAGCGCGCCGGCGGCGCCCAGCGCGTGGCCGGTCAGGGGTTTGGTCGAGGCGCACGGCACGCCTTGCGCAAACAGCGCGTGCACCGCCAGGCTTTCCATGGCGTCGTTGTGCTGGGTGCCGGTGCCGTGCAGGTTGACCCAGCCGATGTCGGCGGGCACCAGGTCGGCGGACCGCAGGGCGGCGCGCATGGCCTGCAGCGCGCCGGCGCCGGTGGGTTCGGGCGCGGACATGTGCCAGGCGTCGGAACTGGCGCCGCCGCCCAGCAGGGCCACCGCGTCATCGCCGGTGGATTCGCGCTGCATCAGGAACAGCACGCCGGCCTCGCCGATGTTGATGCCGCGGCGGTTGGCCGAGAACGGCAGGCACAGGGCTTCGTCCACCGCTTCCAGGGTGGCGAAGCCATTGATCGTCAGGCGGCACAGCGTGTCGGCGCCGCCGCAGACCACGGCATCGGCCAGGCCCAGGGCCAGCAGGCGCCGCGCGGACAGCAAGGCGCGGGCGCTGGAGGTGCAGGCGGTGGACAGCGTGTAGGCCGGGCCGGTGGCGCCCAGCCATTCGGCCAGGAACGAGGCGGGCGCGGACAGCACTTGGCGCCGGTAGTCGTAGCTGGCGGGCCAGGCGCCCTCGGCCGCCAGCGGGCGGAACGCGGGCGCGTTGTCGTTGACGCCCGACGTGCTGGTGCCCAGCACCACGGCGACCCGGTGCACGCCGTGGCGGGCCACCGCCGCGCGCAGCGGGGCTTCGATCTGGCGGGCCGCGGCCAGCAGCAACTGGTTGTTGCGGCTGTGGTGATGCGCCGCAAAGGTGTCGGGGATGGCGGGCAGCGGCGTGGCGCAGGCGCCCAGCGTGAGTTCGCGGCCGGCGACCCAGCCGGCCTGGCGGTGCATGCCGCCGGTGTCGCCGGCCAGGGCGGCGCGCGCCACGGTCTCGATGCCGGCGCCCAGCGCGCAGACCACGCCCGGGGTGCTCAACCAGGTGTTCATGGCTGCTCCTTCAGCGGCGCGACGTGCCAGGTGCCGCCGTCGGCATCGCGGATATCGAGTTCGCCCGCGGCCGCGCCTTGCGGCCAGCGTACGGTCCAGCGCGCCTGGCCGCGTTGCAGCAGCTCGCGCTGCGCTGCGCCGTCGGCCGCCTGGCTGGCGCGCCAGCTGCCCGCGCCATAAGCGGCGTCCAGTTCGGCTTCGGGTGTCCAGGCGAACACCAGGGCGGCGAACAGGTCGCGCGCCTGGGCGTTGGGCCGCAGGAAGCCGTCGTTGCGCCAGCGGCCGTCTTCGAGCATCTGGCGCGCCTGCGGCACGCCCATGGGGTCGAACAGCGACCAGCGCGTGGCGCCGGCCTCGCGCTGTACCACCAGCAGCGTGTCCTGCACGGGCTGGCCGGGGCGCGACTGCACCACGTGCAGCTGGCGCGGCAGGTCGAACGGCGCCAGTCGGGCAGGCACCGGCGGCGCCCCGGCGCACCCGGCCAGCAGCGCCAGGGCCAGCGCGGCTGCGGCCGTGTGGCGGATGGCGCGCGCCAGCGGCGGGAACGGGAAGAAAGCAGGCGTCATGGGCGGGTCAGGCGGGTACCGGTTCGGCGCCGGGCGCGCGGCACAGTTCGCTCAGCATGCGCAGGCGGCGCTGCGGGCTGGCCACGAACGGGTTGGTCTGGTCCCAGGCGTAGCCGGCCAGGATCGAACTGATCATGCGGCGGATCTCGGGTTGGGCATTTTCATAGAAGACCACATCCTGGAATTCGCCGCTGTACCAGCCTTGCACGTAGGCGCGGAAGGTCTCGACGCCGACCATCAGCGGGTCGGCGAAATCGGCCTGCCAGTCGACGGTGTCGCCGCCCAGCTGGCGGTGCAGGGCGTCGGCGGCCAGCTTGGACGAGCGCAGCGCGATGGTGACGCCGGACGAGAACACGGGGTCCAGGAATTCGGCGGCGTTGCCCAGCAGGGCAAAGCCCTCGCCGTGCAGCCGGGTGACGCTGGCGGAATAGCCGCCGATGGTGTTGGCGGGCGTGTCCCACACGGCGTTGCGCAGCACCCGCTTCAGGTTGGGGGCGGCGTCGGCCATGGCGCGCAGGGTGGTCATCAGGTCTTGGTCGGGGCCGCCGAACAGGTCCTGTCCGCCCACCACGCCGAACGAGCAGCGGCCGTTCGAGAACGGAATCAGCCAATACCAGATGCCGCTTTGTTCGGGATGCACGCTGATGAGAATCTTGTCGCGGTCAAAACCGGGGTCGTCGATGCGGTCTTCGATGTGGGTGAAGATGGCCTTGCGCGGCGGCATCGACGACGGCCGTTCCAGATCGAGCAGGCGCGCCAGCACGCGGCCGTAGCCGCTGGCGTCCAGCACGAACCGGCTGCGCACCTGGTATTGGCTGCCATCGGCGCCGCGCACGTCCAGGAGCGGGCCGTCGCCCGAGAAATCGGCGGCGGTCACTTCCTGCTGGTAGCGCACGTCTACCCCCTGGCGCGCGGCGTCGTCGGCCAGCACCTTGTCGAACTGGGCGCGCTGCACCTGGAAGGTGGTGCCGGGGCCGGCAGTGAACTTGTCGCGGAAATCAAAGTAGGTATAGCGTTCGCCGCGGGCGAAGGCGGCGCCGTTCTTGACCTGGAAGCCGGCCGCCTGCACGGCCGGCATCATGCCGGCTTCTTCGATGAATTCAAGGCAGTGGGCCAGCAGGCTTTCGCCGATGGAAAAGCGCGGAAACTGCTGGCGTTCGAGCACCAGGACGTCGTGCCCCTGGCGCTTGAGCAGCGCGGCGGCCACCGCCCCGGCGGGGCCTGCCCCGATGACAACCACTTCCCGATGTTCCATGCCGGATGTTTCCTTGAAGAATCGATAGAAAGAATGACGGTGTCAGGCCTTGGCCGCGGGCCGCACCCATGGCGCCCACAGCAGCGAAAAGCCCACGCCCAGCGCCACCGCCATGCCGAAGTTGGCGATGGCCGGGGTGCTGCTGACGGCCAGCAGGCCGAACGACAGCAAGGTGGTCAGGGCGCCCAGGACGATGCCCACCAGGCTGGCCGCCGCGCCGGCGACCCGCTCGTACATGAAGATGGCGTAGTCCACGCCGATGGCCGACACCAGCAGCAGCCCGAACAGGCTGAACAGCGTGAGCGGCTGGCCCAGGTAGCCCAGCGCGGCCAGGCTGCACGCGGTGGCGGCCAGCGGCACGGTGAGAATGCGCCAGGCGGCCGCGCGGCCCAGCGTCAGGCACAACAGCAGCGCCGCTACGGCGTACGACAGCAGCTTGAGTTCGGCGGCCTCGATGCGGGTGGCGGTGAACATGCGGTTCAGCTCGCCGCTGCGGTCCACCAGCGTGACGCCGGGCGTGGACTGGGCGATGGCGGCCAGGGCCGCCGGGTCGCGCAGCCCCAGCAGCGTGACCATGCCGGCGGCTTCGCCATCCCGCTGGCCCAGCCACAGCGGGCGCCAGCGTTCACCGACCTGGCCCTGCATGGCGGCGTCCAGCGTGACGGGCGGCAGGGCCGCCAGCGATTGAAGTTCCTGCCGGATGACGTCGAACGGCACGCCGATGTCGGTCAGCGGCTGCCAGGCCTGGGGCTGGTCGGCCAGCTGGTTCAGCGCGGCCGCGGCGGCCTGCTGATCGGCCATGGGCGCCACGCGCTGGCTCAGGGCGTTGTAGGCCTGCAGGCCGCCGGCAGCGACCAGCGTATCCAGTTGCCGCGCGATCTGCGCTTGCCGGCGCAGCAGTTCGTCCGGGTCTTGGGCGCGCACCAGGAAGAACTGGCTGGTGGGCATGAAACCGGTGATTTCGCCGATTTGGCGCGCCTGCTGCAACAGCGGCGCGGGCAGGGCGAGCCATTGGCGCAGGTCGTCCTGGATGTTCAGGCGGCCGATGCCGCCGGTAGTGGCAGCGGCCAGCAGCAGGGCGCCGGCCCACAGCACGCCGCGGCGGCCGGCCAGGCGTTCGCGTGCGGCCAGCGCCGCCTGGGCCCCACGCAGCAGCGGCGGCCAGGGGCGGGGGCGGAAGTTGCGCAGCCAGGCGGGCAGTTGGCATACGGTGCAGGCATAGGCGCCCAGCAGGCCGGCGGCGGAAAACACCGCGGTCTGGGTCAGGGCGGGAAAGGGCGTGAACGCCAGGGCCACGTAGCCCACCAGGCTGGCCGCCAGGCTGATGGTCAGGCCCGGCAGCACGCGGTGCAGCGCGGGCCAGGCGCGCCAGTCGGGCATGCCGTAGCTCTTGCCCAGCCAGTGCATCGGAAAATCGACCGCCACGCCGATCAGGCTGGCGCCGATCACCAGGGTCAGCACGTGGATCGAACCGAACACGGCCACGCAGGCCACCGTGCCGGCGATCAGGCCGACGACCACGGGCGCAAGCGCCAGCAGCGCCTGCCAGCGGCGCAGCGCCAGCAGCAGCACCAGCACGATGCCGGCAACCGCAATGCCGCCGATCCAGCTGCTTTCGGCCACGGCCTGGGCGCGCCCGGCCGCTGCGTACAGCGCGCCGCCGGCCACCAGCAGGTCGGCGCCGGTGGCGGCCAGCGCCTGGCGGTCTTGCGCGATCTGCGCGGCGATGCGCGCGGGGGCATTGCTGTCGAAGGCGTCTTCGCGCGTGGTGGCGCGTACCAGCACCCAGGCGCGGCCGTCATGCTCGGCCAGCAGCGTGCCGGTGGCCACGTCGTACTGCACCGCGCCGCCCGGGCGCAGCGCCTGTTCGCCCAGCCGGGTCAGGCCGAGCAGGTCCTGGTTGACCGGCACGGCGCTGGACGACGCAAAGGGGTCGACCAGTTCGCGCGCGCGGCGCTGGGCAAAGGCAGGAGTGTCTTCGAGCAACTGGCGGCGTTGCGCGGCGGACAGCAGGGCCAGGCGGTTGGCCAGCAGGATCGTGCGCAGTTCGGGCAGGTCGACGTCGACGTCGACCAACGCGGATTCGAACAGGCCGCTTTGCTGCCAGCGCTGCGCCAGCAGTCGCGCCGGGGCAGCGCTGTCACCGCCCGCGGGGGCCGCCACCAGCGCCACCAGTTGGCGGCTGAGCGGTTCCTGGATGCGGGCCTCGGCCAGTTGGCGGGTGGCGTCGGCCTGCGCCTGCGGCACCAGTTCCATCAGGTTGGCGGACACGGGCCAGCCGTTGCGGCACTGCCATGCGCCCAGGCACAGCAGCAGCAACAGCCCCAGCTTGAACAGCCGCGGCAGCCAGCGTTCAAAGGCCGAAGGCACGTTGCTCCTCGGGCGTCAGCGCGTCGGCCGCCACGGCGTCGGTCATCTGCAGCACGCTGCGGTCGCCTTGCACTTCACGCAGTTCGATGCGGTCGACCAGCTTGCCCCCGTTGATCTGGATATTTTCGAAGATCTGGCGCAGCAGCACCGAGCGCGGCAGCAGCATCAGCTGCCAGGCGTTGGCGTCGCCGGTGAGCGTCAGGTCGAAGTTCTCGCGCAGGCCGCTGGTGTCGCCAGCCAGCACGGACAGGAACAGGCGGTTTTCACGGCCGGCGCCGGTATGCTGCGGCAACGCCTGCCAGGCGCCGTCGGGGCCGCGGCGCGCAATGCCGTCGGCGCTGATGCGCAGGTCCTGCGCGATGGGGCTGCGCAGCAGCCACAGCAGCCCGCGGCCATTGGCCAGGGTGAAGTCGCCTCGGCTGGTCAGCGGCTGGGGCAGCGAGCGCAGGAATTTCTGCTGCACGAAGTGGCCGCGCACGATGGGGGTGGCGCGCAGTTGCTGCTGCAGGTCATCCAGCGTGAAGGCGTGGGCGGCCCAGGGCAGCATGGCCAGCGCGATGCACAGCAGCAGGCGCTGCACGATGCCGCCGGCCAGGCGGGGTAGCCCATTCGGCAACCCCCGCGGCAATCCTCGCGGCCACAAGCGATCCGGCAGCCCGGTCGGCAAAGGGTTCGGCTGGCGGTTCAGCCCGTGATGCGGCAGCGCGTTCGGGTAGCGGTTCATGCGGCGTGCTCCGAGGCATCGCTTTCAAGTTTGCGCCGCACCGCATCCACCAGGGCGGCAGGCGAGGCCAGCTGCATCTCGCGGGTCTGCATGCAGACGGCCACCTGCACGGAGCTGGCCCGGGTCAGGCGCTGGCCGGTCGTGGCCTCGCAGATGAGGTAGTTGATCTTCAAGCGGTTTTCCCATTCGACCAGCTCGGCGCGCACCACCAGGCGCTGGCCGAACTGGGCGGCTTGGGCGTAGCGCAGCTGTAGGTCGATGACCGGCCACACGTAGCCGCTGGCGCGCATGGCGTCATAGCCGTAGCCCAGGCTGTCGAGCAGTTCGCAGCGGGCTTCTTCCA
Organism: Achromobacter sp. DH1f; assembly: GCF_000633435.1. NCBI lineage: Bacteria > Pseudomonadati > Pseudomonadota > Betaproteobacteria > Burkholderiales > Alcaligenaceae > Achromobacter > Achromobacter sp. DH1f. The sequence goes on from NZ_AYMF01000001.1 coordinate 322,173, forward strand.
GGTATTTGACGTAATGGCCGTGCCAGACGACGTTGATCGAATCGACGTCGTAGAAAGGCACCCGGATCTCGACTTGCGCGCCCAGGGCGCCGCGTTTACGCATCGTCTTTCCAGAAAGGGTAGAAGTTGAACCATTGCAGCGGCGCCTGGCGGCAGTGTGCGCCCAGGCGGTCGGCGTAACGCTGCGTCCAGGACGCGATCTGCGGCTGGCGCGTGGCGCGCGTCCATTCGATGCCGTCGCTCAAGCGTTCCATGGCCACGCGGTAGCGCGCGCCGTGGCGGGTGCAGAACAACAGGTTGACCGGGCAGCGCAGCAGGCCGGCCAGCAGCCAGGGCCCCTGCGGCAGCAGCGCGGCGCTGCCCAGCAGGTCGACCTGGGTCGTGCGGTCGCCGGCCAAGGGCACGCGATCGCCGGCAATGGCCAGCCATTCGCCGCGATCCAGACGCTGGGCCAGGTCGAGCATGACGCCCGCATCCAGTTCGCTGACCTGGATCATGCGCAGGCCGCCGCCGGCTTCGTCGAGCAGCCGGCCGAAATGCACGGCGTGCTTGGTGTGCACCAGCACGTTCAGTTTGAGCAGGCCGGATTTTTCGGCCAGTGCGCGGCACACCTCAAGATTGCCCAGGTGCGAACCCACCAGGATCTGGCCGCGCCCCACGCCCATCTGCGCATGCAGGGCGTCGGGGTCGATGATGTCCAGGTCGGCCAGCGTGATCTTGCCCTGCCAGACGTCCAGCTTGTCCAGCAGCGCCTGGGCAAATGCCAGGTACTGGCGGTAGACGGGCAAGGACCGGGGCAGCGGCGTGGCCAGGCCGCCGGCCGCGGCCAGCCGGCGCTGGTAGGCGGTGATGGCGCGGCGCGCGCGCGGGCCGAACACATAGAAATACAGCACCACGAGCCACACCACCGGCGCCACGGCGCGGCGGCCGATGTTGCGCGCGGCCCAGGCGGTCAGGCGCATCAGCAGGGGGCTGCCGCGTTCGGACTGGTCGGCCCAGTGGGGATCGGCGGCGGTCATGTGCGTACGCCTTTGGCCAGCCGGCGCAGCAGCAGCGCGGGCGAGCGCGCCAGCATGCCGAAGAACAGGCGGGCGTGCATGCGGCTGATCAGGACGTTGTCGCGCAGCGCCTTGAAATGCGACACGCCGCCCTCGGGGTAGACCACGCGGGTGGGCAGCCAGGCCATGGGCACGCTGCGCCAATGCAGCCGCACCAGAATGGCGATGTCGAAGTCCATGCGCCGGCCGACCTGCGCGCGGTCGATGACCGGCAGCACGGCATCCAGCGGATAGACGCGGAAACCGCACATGGCGTCGGGAATATCGAGCGACAGGGTATTGATCCAGACCCACACGCGGGTCAGCCAGCGGCCGTACAGGCGGCTGCGCGGCACATCGTCGCCATACACCGGGGCGCCGCAGATGACGGCTTGCGGCTGGTTGCGCGAGGCCTGCACGAAGGCGGCGGTGTCCGTCAGGGCATGCTGGCCGTCGGCGTCGACCTGCAGTGCGTGGCTGTAGCCCAGGCGGCGCGCCGCGCGCAGGCCGTCTTGCACGGCGGCGCCCTTGCCGCCGTTCTCTGGACGGCGCACCAGGTGCGTGTCCGGCCGGGTTGCCAGGCCGTCCAGCACCGCGGCGCAATCGGGCGCCGAGCCGTCGTCCACCAGCACGCAAGGCAGGCCCAGCGCCGCCAGTTGCGCGTGCACGGCGGCCACGGTGGCACCATGGTTGTACACGGGGATGACCGCGCAGAGCCTATGCGGCGTCATGGCAGCTTCCGTGCAGCACGCGGCCTGACGAGCAGGGCGCACCGTCCAGCGTGTAGGCGAAATACAGCTTCTGCTTGCCGGCATCCCAGCGCAGGGCCAGTTCGGCGACGTCGCCGGGGCGCAGCAAGCGCTGGAATTTCAGGGCTTCCATGCCGGCGAAACGCAGCCCGGGTTGCAGGTCGCGTTGCGTCAGCGACAGGGCCCAGGTGATCTGCGCCACGCCAGGCACCACGGGCGCGGTCGGGAAGTGGCCGCTGAAGTAGGCCAGGTCGCAGGGAATCTCGACGCGGTAGCGGCGTTCGTCGGCGCTGTCGGCGGGCTGGCTGTCGGCCATGGGATGCAGCGGACGCTCGCCCGCCGCGGCATCGAAATCCGCCTGCGGCATCTTGCCCTGGGCATTCCAGGGCAGTTGGCGCAGCAGCCGCCAACTGCGGGGAATGGCCAGCGAATCGACGTTTGCCGCCAGGTGCAGGCGCAGCGCGTCGACCACGGCGCGGCGGCCCTGGTTGCGCAGCGCGTGCAGGCCGGCTGCGGACAGCGCCACCAGCGCCGTCAGGCGCAGCGCGTCCGTGGGCCGGCCGACGCGGGCCTCGGCCGCGAAGGGGTGGTGCGCCAGCGCCTGTTCGATCATGGGCAGCGCGATGCGTTTTTCTTCGATCTTGACGATACGGTCCAGGCGGCCCAGCAGCTGGAAGCCGCCCGCGGTGAGGTCCGCGCCGTCGGCGGTCTGCTCGTCGGCGGCCTCGACCCAGGGCGACGCCACGCGCAGCGCGCCTTGGGCATCCAGGCTGATCGCCACGCCGGGCAGCGGCTGCCACGGGGCGGCGCCGCTGCGCCAGGCCACGGCGCCGGTTTCCGAGCTGCCGTAGATTTCGGTGGGGTGCAGGCCCAGCTGCTGCTCGATGGCGTCGGAGACGTCGGCGGGCAACGCGCCGCCCGACGAATAGATGCGGCCCAGGCGGCCGCGCAACTGGGCCCAGTCCAGCCGGTCGCCCAGCCGGCGCAGCAGCGCGGGGCTGGCGATCCAGGTGAACGCGGCGTGGCTCAGGCTGGCCTGTTGCAGGTCTTCGGGGTAATGGCGCTGGCGGCGGTCGATCAGTCGGCCGGCGCACAGGGGCCACAGCACGCGAAATGGCAGGCCATACATGTGCTGCGCCGACACGCTGCCCAGCACCGGGCCGATGGCGTCGGGCCATTGGCGCTGCAGGGCGTCGACTTCGCGCGCCAGCTGGCCCCAGCTTTTCAGGATGTGCTTGGGCGTGCCGCTGGAGCCGGACGTGCACAGCACCAAGGCCTGCGCCGGGTCCAGTGCGGCGGGCGGCAGGGCCGGCGCGTCTTGCAGCGTGTGCAGGCGCCAGGCCGGGCGCGCGGTGGGCGGCAGATCGGTGTCGGTCAGCCAGGCGTCGACACTGGCGTCGAGCAGCGTGCAGGTGGCGGGCCGTGCATCGCCGGGCAGCACGGCGGTGATGCCGGCGCGCCAGCAGGCATACAGGGCGGTGGCCAGCTCGGCCGCGTCATCGAACCAGAGCGCGGCGCGGCCGATCGCGCGGGCCTGCAGCGCACCGGCCACCGTCAGGCATTGCGCGGCGAATGCGGCGCGCGACAGGGGCGGGTCGTCGGCGACTGGCGCGTTGTCGGCGGGCAGCAGCAGATGCGTCAGGGGAATCCAGGCCACCGCTCAAACCGCCTTTGCCGCAGCGGGCCGCAGCAGCCATTCGCCGCCCAGCAGCAGGCCCATCAGCGCATAGCTGATGGCGCCGTTGTAGGCCGTCCACCAGGTCCAGGGGGCCCAGGCCGCCAGGGCGGCCGCGATGGCGCCGTTGAGGGTGAAAAAACCGCACCAGACCTGCGTGACCTTGCGCGTGTAGCGCACGCCGGCCTCGGGCAGATCGGGGTGGCGCAGCCGCGCCAGGCGTTCGATGACCGGCCGGCCCCGGCGCAGGCTGGCGCCGAACACGGCCAGCAGCATGGCGTTGATCATCACCGGGTACCAGCGCAGCCAGTCTTGCGAATTCGATACCGCCAGCACCAGGCAGAACGCCACGGCGGCCAGCGGCAAGAGGCGCCCGCCGGGCGTGTCGGCGCCGCGCGTCAGGGCGCGTGCCAGCCACAGCAGGGCCAGCGGCAGCGCCAGCCAGGCCGCGTCGACCCGCCCCAGCGTCGCATGCACGACGAAGGGGTAGGCCAGACCGGCTATGGCCAGGGCGGGCGCCGCGCCTCGCATCATGCGGCGGCGTCCTGCTGCTTCTTGCAGATGGCCTGCACCACGTCTTCGACCGTGCGCACGCTGCGAAAGTCGTTGGCGTCGAGCTTGCGGCCCGTCTGGCGGCGCACGTGGTCGATCAGGTCGATGGCATCGATGCTGTCGATTTCCAGGTCGGTGTACAGGTTGGCTTCTGGCGTGATGCGCTCGGGTTCGATCTCGAACAGTTCGCTGAGCGCATCGCGCAGCGTGTCGAAGATTTCGTCGCGGGTGTGCATAGTCAACTCCAATGCCTTAGTTGCGGCGCTGGGCCGCGACGAATTCGGCCAGGTTGGCAATGCTGGCGAAGTGCTCGCGCATGTTGCGCGTTTCGGGGTCGATCGTGATGCCGTAGCGCTTTTGCAGCGCCAGGCCCAATTCCAGCGCATCGACGGAATCCAGCCCCAGGCCGTCGCCGAACAGATGGGCCTCGCGGTCGATGTCGTCGGGCGTGATGTCTTCCAGGCCCAGGGATTCAATGACGAGCGTCTTGAGCTCGGTTTCCAGTTGATTCATCCAGCTTGCACTCCACTTGCGGCGCGGTTCGCGCTTGTTCGTTATCAGGCGTGTTCGTTATCGGTCTTGGCGGCCGGGAAGATGGCTGCCGGCGTTGCGTCAGGCCCCGCGATGCCGCTGGACGCATCGCGCGTCAGTTCGGCTTCGAAATAGGCGTGCAGGTAGTCGTTCATCTTGCGCCCGGCGATGGGCAGCGGGTGCGCATTGGACCATGTTGCCGGATCAATGTCTTCGCCAACCTGAATGACATAGCGCATGCGGCACGGCGGGATGCGATACCAGGGTTCGCCCTTGGTCAGGCTGCGCGGATTCATGCGGATGACCACCGGCGTCACCACGCGGGCGCCGCGCAGCGCGATGGCGCAGGCGCCGCGGTGGAACTGCGGCAGGCGGTCGGGCGGCGTGCGGGTGCCTTCCGGGAAGACGATCAGGGTTTCGCCGTTGCGCAGTACGTCGGCCGCGCGGTCGAACATGTCGAAGCTTTCATCGTTGGTGATGTAGCCGGCGTTGCTGATGGGGCCGCGCGTGAACGGGTTGGTCGCCAGGCCGTGCTTGACGATGCAGTTGGCATTCTTGACATGGCCCACCAGAAACACCACGTCGAGCAGCGACGGGTGATTGGCCAGGATCATCTGGCCGGGCTTGCCCAGGCGTTCGGCGCCCTTGAATTCGACCGTCAGGATGCCCACCCGCACCATGAAGCGGATGAAGAAGCGGAACGTGCCGTTCAGGGCCCAGCGCGCGCGGCGCTGGCGGTCGGCGGCATTGCCGGGGATCAGGCGCTGCGGCGGGAACACCACCAGGCGCAGCAGCAGCCCGCCCAGGCCGAACATCGTGAAGGCCATGCCGGTGGCGATCAGGCGCCAGAGCCAGAAGTCCTGGCGTGCGACGGCGGGAGCGGGGGAAAGCGGCGAGGGCGTCATGCCGAGCGGGTCCAGAGCCATTGGCGGGCGCGGTTGGCGTGCCGCCAGGTGGGGGTGTGCAGCGCCAGGTGGCGCAGCAGGTTCAGTGTATTGGGCCAGGGCTGCGACGCATCGGCGCCGGACGCATCGGTGGCAGCCTTGGCGGACAAGGCCGGGCGTGCAGCCGCTTCGAGACGCCAATCGGTGCCGGCGCGCAGGCGGAAGGCCGCCGAGTACGAGAAGGGCACGTCGTCGATCCAGGGCGCATACGGCGCGGGAGGGCGTTCTTCGGCCAGCACCACCAGCACGTCGGCGTGGCCGTCGGCCAGCAGCAGCCCGGCTTCCAGGAAAGCGTGTTCCAATCCGTCGTCTTCGACCGACAGGGCCACGGATTCGGTGGTTTCGCGGCGTATGATCGACCACTGTCCGGCGATGGCGTTGTGCACCGACAGGCCGAAGGCGGTGGGCGACAGCGGTTCGCCGGCAGCCAGGGATTGCAGCAGGCCGAAATTGCGAGTGGTCTCGCCATGGCGCGAGGCAAATACCAGCGGCATGGGGGCGTGGCCATCAGCCACCGGCCAGGCGCATTCGAACACCGAGCGCGCCATCGGGGTCAGGCGACGGCGCTGCATCGGAGGCAGGAATTCCAGGCGGGGCGGGCAGGTTTCGCCAACGGGACAATAAGGATGTTCAGCCCAATGCTTCCAGCTGCTCGCGTCTTCAATACCCGATGTCCAACCCTGCCACTGCGCGATTGAGAAGGTCAGCATAAGCGCGCGATATTACTATGATCGTAAATAGGTGAATTGTTTTTAGACGTTACTAAGATGTTGTTAACGGCACGTATTTGTCATTTTCAAATATCAATTTGTTACTAAATGGCGTGAGCAATCGGGAACTTGCCTTGTGGTGGGCCAGCCAAAGCGCCGCCCATCAATACCGGCCTGAGCAGCTATCCGCCGACGACGCTCGCCGCGCCCCAGCCATCCGCTCGGCCAAGGCCTGGCTTGACTGGCGCGTCAGCCGCGCGCTGCTGCAAGCCGTGCGCGCTGCCAGCGCCGGGCCCCACGCGCTGTCGCTGAGCCATAGTGGCGGCCACGCCCTGTGCGCGCAGGCGCCGGCCGGCCAGGCCGTCGGCGCCGACCTGGAACGCCTGCGGCCACGCGATCTCGACGCCCTGGCCGGCTGGGTGTGCAGCGACACCGAACGCGCCTGGCTGCAGGCCGCCGCCACGCCGTTGCGGCAGACGCGCTTCTACCTGCTCTGGACCCTGAAAGAAGCCTTCATCAAAGCCGCCGGGCTGGATTTTCCGGCGGACATGGCCTCGGTCGGCCTGGCGCCCCAGCCGGCGGGCCAACCGGCGCTGCGCCCGCCGCCCGGGCACTGGCGGGCGGCGGTCTGGCAACTGGGCGACGATTGGGTCGCGGCGGCTGTCTGGCAGATCGCCGCGGGCGCACCGGACCCGGGTATCGACTGGCGCACGGCGGCCGGCTGCGAGCTGCCGCCGCTGCGGCAATTGGGCCAATGGGAGGGCGGTGCCGGCTGAACCGCATCAGGCAGTTTTGCCTTGCGCAGTTAAAGATGTATTATTAATGCATGTTTAAAACCGGATGTCCGGCAACTCCGCCGGATCCATCCGCAGCGCAAGGAGCAGTCGATGTTGAGCCCGCAGATCCGCGCCCTGGTCAAGGCCACGGCCCCCGTCCTGAAGACCCATGGGGTGGCGTTGACCCGCCATTTCTACGCCCGCATGTTCGACGGCAACCCCGAACTCAAGCACGTCTTCAACCAGGGGCACCAGGCCGGCGGCGAACAGCAGCAGGCGCTGGCCGGCGCGGTGGCCGCCTATGCCGAGCACATCGACGACCCGTCGGTGCTGGCGCCGGTGGTGACGCGCATCGTGCACAAGCACGTCAGCCTGGGTATCCGCCCCGAGCATTACCCGATCGTGGGCCGCCACCTGCTGGCGTCCATCCGCGAGGTGCTGGGCGAGGCCGCCACCGATGAACTGGTGGACGCCTGGGCGGCCGCCTACGGCCAACTGGCCGACATGCTGATCGCCGAAGAGGCCCGCCTGTACGCGGAGTCGGCGGCCAAGCCGGGCGGCTGGACCGGCTGGCGCGCCTTCCGCGTGGTGGGCAAACAGCCCGAAAGCGCGGACATCACCTCGTTCTACCTGGCGCCGGCCGACGGCGGCACGGTGCCCGACTACCGTCCCGGCCAGTACGTGTCGGTGCGCATCTTCGTGCCCGAACTGGGCCTGATGCAGCCGCGCCAATACAGCCTGTCGGACGCGCCGGGGCAGGACCGCCTGCGTATTTCCGTCAAGCGCGAACCCGCGGGCGCAGAGACGCCTGCCGGCCGCGTCTCCAACGCGCTGCATGACCGCCTGCAGGAAGGCGGCGTGCTGGACGTGGCCCCGCCGCAGGGGGATTTTCACCTGCGCGCAGACAACGCCGCGCCCGTGGTGCTGGTGAGCGGCGGGGTGGGCCTGACGCCCATGATGTCGATGCTGAACCACCTGGTGGCCACCGACGATCCGCGCCAGATCCGCTTCGTGCATGGCTGTCGCAATGGCGCGGTGCATGCCATGAAAGACCACGTGAACGCAGTGGCCGCCGCGCGCGGCAACGTGCGCAAAGCGGTGTTCTACGAAGAAGTCGCCAGCGGCGACCAGCCGGGGCGCGACTACGACCATGCCGGCCGCGTCGACCTGCGCGCCATCCGCGACCAGGCCATCGTGCCGGACGCCGACTACTACCTGTGCGGCCCGGCCGGCTTCATGCGGGCCCAGCGCGAGACGCTGCTGGCGTTGGGGGTGGCGGCGGACCGGATCCACGCCGAGGCCTTCGGCAGCGGCGGCGCACCCGCCTGACCGGTGTATCCTGGCGCCCATGCAACTGACCCGATTCACCGACTTCGGCCTGCGCGTCCTGATGTACCTGACGCAATGCCGCGACCGGCCCGCGGCGGTCACCATTCCGGAGATCGCCGCGCGCTTTGACGTGTCGCGCAACCACCTGGTCAAGGTGGTGCATTTCATGTCGCAGCGCGGCTGGGTCAGCACGTCGCGCGGCAAGGGCGGCGGCCTGGCGCTGGCGCATCCGCCGGGGCAGTACCGGCTGGGCGACCTGGTGCGCGAACTGGAACAGCAGGGCCCCCTGATCGACTGCCGCGAGCCGCCCTGTGCGCTGGACGGCGCCTGCCGCCTGGCGGGCGTGCTGGCGCAGACGCTGCAAGCCTTCTACGAGGCACTCAACAGCCATACGCTGGCCGACCTGGTGCGCGACCCCACGGCCGCGGCCATCATCAAGCTGCATCGCGCGGCGTAGGCCTGCCCCTGTCGCGGCGTACGGCCGGCTCTGTCGTGCGCATGTCGTCCGTCGCGTGGGCCGGCTCGCGCCCAGGCCCATGAGCCTGGGTTATGGCCACCCCGAACCTGGTGATTTGCTACCGTTCGTCTCACCCTCCAGAATAGAAAGGTTGCCAATCTTTTATTTGGATGCAGGTATGCGCGTGTGCGTAATCGGGGCCGGGGTGGTGGGCGTAACGTCGGCCTATTTCCTGGCGCGCCAGGGGCATGACGTGGTGCTGGTGGATGCGCATGCGCACCCGGCCGAGGTCTCCAGCTATGCCAATGGCGGCCAGCTCAGCTACAGCTACGTGGCGCCGCTGGCCGGGCCAGGGGTGCTGCCCAGCGTGCCCGGCTGGTTGCTGCGTGGCGATTCGCCGCTGCGCTTTCGGCCGCGGCTGGACCCCCACCAATGGCGCTGGAGCCTGCAATTCGCTCTGGCCTGCCGCGCGTCGGTGGCGCGCGACTCCACCGCGCAACTGCTGGCGCTGTCGTATCTGAGCCGCGACGCCATGCACACCCTGCTGGAACAGGAAAACCTGGAATTCGGCCATCTCAAGAACGGCAAGCTGATCGCCTACCGCAGCGTGGCCCTGCTGGACAAGGCGCGCGCGCTGGTGGCCTACCAGGCCGCCCATGGGTCCGACCAGCAGGTGCTGGATGCCGCCCAGACGCTGGCGCGCGAACCCGCGTTGGCCGGTATGGGCGCCAGCCTGGCAGGTGCTATCTACACCCCCAGCGAAGAGGCGGGCGATTGCCGCCAGTTCACGCAGGCCCTGTTCGACCGGCTGCAAGGCGTGGCCAATGTGCAGTGCGCCATGTCGAACCCGGTGTCGGGTTTGCAGCGGGAAGGCCGCCGCATCGTGGCCGTGCACACCCGCGACGGCGATATCGGGGCGGACGCCATCGTGCTGGCCACGGGCATCGGTACGCGCGACCTGCTGCGGCCGCTGGGGCACGACGTGCCCTTGTATCCGCTGAAGGGCTATAGCCTGACCGTGCCGCTGGCGGGCGACGACACCGTGGCGCCGCGCATCAGCGTCACCGACTACGAACGCCGCATCGTCTACGCCCGCGTCGGCGGAGTGTTGCGCATTGCCGCCATGGTCGACATCGGCAGCGGCAACGCCGACATCGACCCCGTGCGTATCGCGCTGCTCAAGCGCCAGGTGGCCGAAGCCTTTCCGGCGCTGGACCTGGCGCAGGCCATTCCCTGGGCCGGCCTGCGTCCGGCCACGCCCACGGGCAAGCCGCTGATCGGCCGCAGCCCGGCCGCCGACAACCTGTGGCTGAACATCGGCCAGGGCGCGCTGGGCTTCACCCTGGCCTGCGGCAGCGCGGCGCTGCTGACGGCGCGCATGGCGGGGTTGCAGGCGCCGCTGGACGAGGCGATGTTCCGGCCCTGACCGCGGCGTGATCCAGGCTGGCGTCGCCGCCTCGTGGCGGCGGGGCTAGCGAAATGTCCATTTCAAGATAGTCTGTGCCAGTTCATCGGCAGACGGGCGCGCGGGCGCTCAATAGGATGGCGGTCATCTGCTGGCCGGGCGCTTGCCTCGCCGCGGATGAGCCGATTCCCCTCCTGCGAGTGAACCCATCATGTCCTACCTGTTTCCATTGTTCGCCATCCTGTTCTGGGCGGGCAATGTCATCGTCTCCAAGATGGCCGCCAGCGCCATCTCGCCCACCGCCATCACCTTCTACCGGCTGATCCTGGCGCTGGCGATCATGAGTCTGTTCACGGCCGTGCCCGCCTGGCGCAACCGCAAGACCATCCTGCGCCATTGGCCCAAGCTGGCGCTGTACGGCGCGCTGTCCTCGGCCCTGTTCCAGGCGCTGTCGTATCGCGCCGCCGAAACCACCACCGCCACCAACATGGCCATCCTGACTGCGCTGATCCCGCTGCTGAGCATGCTGCTCAGCGTGGTGATCCTGCGTGATCCGCTGACGCTGGGCATGGCGGCCGGGGGCGCACTGTCGTTCCTGGGGCTGATGTACCTGGTGGGGCAGGGCGACATGCTCAGCGTGTTCCAGCACGGCATCCACGTGGGCGACGGCCTGATGCTGCTGGCGGCGTTTTCCTATGCGCTGTACGGCGTGCTGCTGCGCCACTGGAAGGTGCCGGTGCCGGCGTGGCAGTCCACTTTCGTGCAGTCGATCTTTGCGCTCTTGTACATGCTGCCGCTGTATTTGCAGGTGCCCGCGGCGCAGGCCGCGCTGGACACGAAGACGATTCCGCTGATCCTGTATGCCGGCATTTTCTCGTCGGTGCTGCTGTCGTTCCTGTGGATCGAAGGCGTGCACCGCCTGGGGCCCAACCGCTGCAGTATCTTCATCAACCTGCTGCCGCTGTTCACCGCGCTGGCCGCCTTCGTGCTGCTGCGCGAGCAACTGCACGGCTATCACCTGCTGGGCGGCGCGGTGACGCTGGCCGGGGTGTTGCTGGCGCAGACGGTGCAGCGGCCCTTGTTCGGCCGCGACCGGGCGGCGGGGCTGGCCGCCGGCAAGGTCTGACGCAATCGGTTCTGGCCGCGCGGGATTCACTCCTGTTCAAGACAGGCCCGCGCGGCCCTTCCATAGTGGCGCTTTTCGCACGGAGCGCCCATGAGCCTATTCCAGAAAACCGCCATCACGCTGGCGCGCAGCCCGGGCATCGGCCGGGCCATGCGCGGCCTGGCCGCCCGGACCTCGCTGGCGCGGCGTTTCGTCGGCGGGGCCGACATCGACCAGGCCGTGCGCACCGCGGTCCGGCTGCGCGAAGCGCACGGCATCCGCGCGTCGCTGTTCTACCTGGGTGAATACGTGGCCGACCCGGCCGCCATCGAACACAACGTGGGCCAGGCGATCGAGGCGGCAACGGCCCTGGGCCAGGCGGGGCTGGATGTGCACGTCTCCATCGACCCCACCGCCATCGGCTACATGCGTGATGACGCGCTGGGGGCGGGCAACGCGCGGCGCATCGCCGACAGTGCGCGCCAGGCGGCGGCCGGCGGCCGCGATTGGGTGGTGCTGGACATGGAAGACTCGGCCATCCGCGACCGCACCTGCGCGCTGCATCGCGCGTTGCTGGCGGCGGGCCTGCCCATCGGCCTGACCTTGCAGGCGCGGCGCCGCCGCACCCCCGAAGACCTGGCCTGGGCGATCGGCCAGCGCACCTCGCTGCGGTTGGTGAAGGGCGCCTTTCCCGAACGCGCGCTGGATCACCCGGGCCGCGCCGGCATCGACCACGCCTATCTGGACGCCGCGTCCATCATGTTGTCGCCCGCCGCGCGCGCGGCCGGCTTTCTGCCGGTGTTCGGCACCCACGATGACCGCCTGGCCGGCGCCATCATGGCGCTGGCCCGCGAGCGCGGCTGGGCGCCCGATGCCTTTGAATTCGAGATGCTCTACGGCGTGCGGCCCGACTGGCAGCTGGCGCTGCGCCGGCTGGGCTATAACGTCAGGGTGTATCTGCCGTTCGGCGCCGACTGGTGGCCCTATGCCATCCGCCGGGTGGGCGAAAATCCCCGCAACGCCTGGCTGCTGGCGCGGTCGCTGGCGTCGGAGGCCGACTATTTCGGATAGCCGCCATCGCCGCCGCGGCGGCGGGTCCTGTTTCTTTCCTGGCGATTCTTCGATGGCGGTTTCCCAACATATCTGGCATTGCGGCGCGGGCCTGCCCGGCGACGTGCTGATTGCCGACCTGCGCGCCTACCGCTTCGAGGCCCACTTTCACGACGCCTGGTCCATTGGCGCCATCGCCCAGGGGCGCTGTACCTTCACCGTGCGCGGCGCTGCCTTCGAGGCGGGCGAGGGCGACCTGGTGGTGATCGCGCCCGGGCAGGTGCATACCGGCGGCACTTCGGCGGGCCTGCTGGCGTACCGCATGGCGTATATCGAGCCGGCCTGGTTTCGGGACCATGCGTGGGCGTTGCGTGAGAACGGCCTGACGTTGCCGGGGCCGGTCATCCGCGGCGCGGCGCTGTGCGATCAATGGCTGGCGGCGCTGGCGCCGGACGACACCGGCGCCGCCGTGCGCCGCGGCCGTTTGTCGGCGGCGTTGTTCGCGTTGCTGGCCGCGCATGGGCAGCCGGTGGGCGAGGCGATGGACGGGGGCAAGGCAACGGGTTCGACCGAGCCGGATGTCTGTGCGCTGCTGTTCGAACGCATGCGGTCCGATCCGGCCTGTGCACCGGACCTGGAGGCGCTGGCGCGGGCCGAAGGCAAGCACCGCAGCACGCTGGTCAAGCAGTTCGCGCGGCGCTACGGCCTGCCCCCGCAAGCCTGGCTGCGCAATTGGCGGGTGGCGCGCGCCCGTGCGCTGCTGCGTGGCGGCCTGCCCTTGGCGCAGGCCGCGGCGGCGGTCGGGTTCGCCGACCAGGCCCATCTGACGCGGGTATTCAAGCAGGTCTACGGCAGTCCGCCGGGGATGATGAACCGGTCGGCCGCCCGCGCAATGGGGCTATAGACATTCCTATAAATCATGTGATGAGCAACGAATAATCGGTTGAATCGGGTATTTTCTCCGGATTTAATCGAGTTGTTCGCCAGGTTTCTTTGCTTGATCGATTGATAGAAAGGAATGTGAAAATGGAAGCTCAACGCATCACCTTGCGCGCCGCGGACGGGGTGGCGCTGGGGGGCTATATGTGGCGCCATGCGGATGCGGCCGCAAGCGGCGCCGATCCAGAGGCGGCCTGGTTTGACGCCATCCGGCCTGATGGGGATCGGCCTGATGACGCTGAACCTGGGGTAGCCCGGCGGCCTGTCGTCGTCATCAACGCGGCCACTTCCGTGCGCTGCCGCTACTACGCGCGCTTTGCGGCCTACCTGTACCAGCATGGCTTTGACGTCGTCACCTACGACTACCGCGGCATCGGCGAGTCGCGTCCGGACTCCTTGCGCGGCTTCCAGGCCTCGTGGATGGATTGGGGCGAGCAGGACTTCGAAGCAGTTCTGCGCTTTGTCGCGGCGCATTTTCCAGGGCAGCCCGTGGACGTGGTGGCGCACAGCATCGGCGGCTTCGTCACGGGCCTGGCACCGTCCGCGCAGGGGCTGCGCCGCATCTTCACCATGGGTGCGCAGTACGCCTACTGGCGCGATTACGCCGCAGGGCATCGCCTGCGCATGCTGGCCAAATGGCACGTGGCCATGCCGCTGCTGGCCGCCAGCCTGGGCTACTTCCCGGGACGCCGGCTGGGCTGGCTGGAAGACACGCCGCGTGGCGTGGTACGGGACTGGAGCTTCATGGGCCCGCGCTTCGAGACGCGCGGCGGGCCGGCGGGCGCGCGCCGCGTGGCCGCGATGGCGGCGGTCACGGCGCCCATCCTGGCGTTGAGCGTGACCGACGACGAATTCGGCACCGAGGCCGCCATCGGCCGGCTGCTCGGCTACTTCACGGGCAGCGCCCGCACCCATCTGCGGCTGGCCCCGGCCTCGCTGGGGCTGGACGGCATCGGCCATTTCGCCTTCTTCCACGAACGTTTCCGCGACTCGCTCTGGCCCATCGCGTTGGGCTGGCTTACGCGGGGCGAGCGTCGTCTGGCGGGGGCGACCCCCATACGTTGCGACTGCGTGGCGTCTCTAACCGGTAGTCCGAGTATTTCCGCGTGAAGAACTCGGCGCCCAGGGCCTGGGCAGCCTGCAGCGGGTGGCGCGGGTCTGCCGCGATCTCGCCGCGGGTGTTGCCCGACCCGTGCACGCAGCCGACGAAGTCCGCGTGCGTGTAGCGGGCAAATTCCTGCAACTGGTGCACCACGCCCAGCACCGCGCCGGGATAGGTTTCTTCCGACGCCACCGCCAGGCCCAGGCGCTTGCCGGCCATGGCCGCCTTGACCCGCTCGGGCTCCGGACCCGTGCCGGCATAGTGCGTGAACGAACGATCAAAGAACGCCTTGGTCTGGGCCGACATGCCATACCAGTACAGCGGCGTGCAGAACAACACGCCGTCGGCGGGCAGGTAGTGGTCCAGGAACAATTCGGCATAGCGGTCATCGGGCGCCGACGCGTGGCGCAGGTCCGGTAGAAAACCCTTGATGTAGTCGTCCAGGAACAGCAGCGTGGCCGACGTGCCCGCCGCTTGCGCGCCGCGTCGGGCGGCGGCGCCCAGGGCGGCGCTGTTGCCGTCCCGGCGCGGGCTGCCCGCCAGGATCAACAACTTCAACTGATGATTTGAATTCATGTTCAAGGCCTCGAATGAAGGAAGGGCGGGCGGGCCGGAAAGGACACCCTCGCCGATTTCAAAATGTAGGCACCCGCCCGGGCCGCGACAAACGAGCATTTCTCGCCTACGATGAATTGAATTCATCCACGAGGGCCTCCTCATGTTCGCCTCGTTGCCCGTCACGGCGCTGCGCACGTTCGAAGCCGCCGCGCGGCTGCGCAGCTTCAAGCTGGCCGCAGCCGAGCTGTCCGTCACGCCCACGGCGGTGTCGCACCAGATCAAGGCGCTGGAGCGCCATGCGGGGGTGGCGCTGTTCGACCGCGTGCCGCAGGGCGTGCGACTGACCGACAGCGGCGCGCGCCTGTTCGCCAGCGCGCACGGCGCCTTGCTCGATATTGCGCAGACGCTTGACGCCCTGCGGCCGGCCAGCGCGGCGGGGGCGCTGACGCTGTCCACCACCCATTCCTTCGCGGCGTTGTGGCTGGTGCCGCGGCTGGGGCGCTTCTACCAGGCGTATCCGCAATACCAATTGCGCCTGTCGGCCCAGGCCGAAACCATCGACCTGCTGCAGGATGCCAGCGTCGACGTAGCGATCCGCTACAGCAGCCGGCGCTATCCGGCGCTGCACGCGGCCTGCGCATTGCAGGAATGGTTTGGCGTCTATGGCGCGCCGGCCGTGGTGGCGCAGGCGCAGCGCGCAGGCCGAACCCGGCCCGCGCTGGTGACCGTGCGCTGGCGTGATTCCGCGCTGTATGAAGACGGCTGGCAGCAATGGTGCGCGGCGGCCGGGTTGCCGGCGTGGCGCAAGCCGGCAGCGGTACACGCTTATGAGGAAGAGCACTACGCGCTACAGGCCGCCATTGCAGGGCAGGGGCTGGTGCTGGCCAGCTCGGTGATGGTGTCCGACAGCGTCAAGGCCGGCACGCTGGTGCCGTTGCGGCCCCTGGTCAGCGTGCCGGGGGCCGCCTACACCGCCCTGTGCGCGCCGGGGCGGGAACGGCATCCGCCGGTCAAGGCGTTCCTGGCATGGTTGCGGCAGGAATTCAAGGGCTAAGGTCCGGAGGGCAGATCTCGCGCCGACGCTCCAAGAGCGCGTGCATGTGTGGCCCGGGCAGGTCGGTATGGGTGGTCGTCGCTCAAGCCCGCGCCGTTCGTGGCAGCAGCGGCAGCGCCGCCAGCATCAACCCGCCTGCCACCCCCCACGCCAGCGGCCAGGACGCCGCCGCCACCAGGTGCGGCAGCGCCAGCGGCGTCAGGAACAGCCCCAGATAGACGCACGTATTGGCCAGCCCCAGCGCGGTGCCGGCGCGCTGCGCGCCGGCCAGCGTAGCCAGTTCGGTATAGGCCACGCCATGCCAGGCCGATACGCAGATGCCCGCCACCGCCAGCAGCGCGGCCACCGCCGCCACGGCGGCGGGATCGGTCGCCGTGTCGCGCACGGCCCACGCCACGCCGGCCAACGCGGCGAACAACGTGAAGCCCAGCCAGACGCAGCCGCGCAGGTAGGCGCGGCGGTTGCCGCGGCGGTCGGTCCAGCGGCCGCTGGCGATGCGCGCCACCATCGCACCCACCTGCACCGCCACCATCACCGCGGTCAGCGTGGCGATGCCGGCGCCGCTGTAGTCGTGCAGGAATACCGTGGCGAACGTCAGCACCGCGAATTGCGGGCTGCACAACAGGCCGATGGCCAGCGCGGCCCGCCAGACACGGGCATCGCGCAGCGGGCTGGAGGGCACCGGGTGGGCGGCAGAGGACGCGTTGGACGATATGGCTTGGACGCGGGCCGCGCCAGCAGGAGGGGCACCGTTGAACGTCCGGCCAGCATTCGCGGCGCGAGCTGGTTTGGCCGGTGCCCGATCCGGTTCGCGCAGCCATCCCAGCGTCAATAGCGCAGCCCCCGCGCACAGCCCGCCCAGCAGCCCGAACACCGCCGCAAAGCCGACCTGCGAGGCCAGCCACGGCAGCACCAGTGCGCCCAGCCCGCCGCCCAGCGGCACGGCGGTCTGGCGGATGCTCATGGCCAGGCCGCGCTCGCCCTCGTCGAACCACGCCATCACCGCGCGGCCGCTGGCGCCGTTGACGCTGCCGCCCATCACGCCCACCAGCAGCAGGCCCAGCGCCAGCAGCCACAAAGCCGGCGCGGCGCCGTGCACGGGGGCGGCAAACACGCTCATCCAGGCCAGCGCCGCCGCCGTGGCGCCCAGGCCGCCCAGCAGCACGGGCCGGTCGCCCCAGCGGTCGGCCAGCATGCCCCAAGGCAGTTCGAGCAGCGCCACGCCCAGCCCCATCAGGCCAAGCGCCAGGCCCAACTGGTCGTTGTCCAGGCGATAGCCCGAGCGCATGAAGACCGCCGTGGCGGGCAGCCCGGCCGCGGCGGCCGAAAACGCCGCATTGGCGGCCACGCCCACCGCCAACACCTTCCAGCGATGGGCAGGGCGAAGGGGGGACGAGGCGGGCAGGGTGGCCGAGGCGGACAGGGTGGACAGGGACATGGCGCGTTCCAGGCAGGATTGACGCGTCTGAGTCTGCGCTCGTAAGATGGTTCTGAAAATCAGGAAATTTTCAACTGAAGGTTTTGAAAAACAGGACGATCATGCGATCGATCACGTTTGACCTGGACGTGCTGCGCAGCTTCGTGGCCGGCGTCGAACTGGGCAGCTTCGGCCGTGCGGCCGACCGGCTCGGGCGATCCACGTCCGCCGTCAGCGCACAGCTCAAAAAGCTGGAAGACCAGGCCGGGGTGCCGCTGCTGCGCAAGGCCGGCCGCGGCCTGGCGCTGACCGACGCGGGCGAGACCATGCTGGCCTACGCGCGCCGGCTGCTCGAATTGAACGACCAGGCCGCCGTGGCGGTGCGCGGCGCGCAGTTGCAGGGCCAGGTGCGCCTGGGCCTGCAAGAGGACTTCGGTGAAATCCTGCTGCCGCAGGTACTGGGCCAGTTTGCGCGCGCGCACCCGCAGGTCCGCATCGAAGCGCGCGTGGCGCGCAATGCCGACCTGCTCGAACGTATCGCCGCAGGCGAACTGGATCTGGCGTTGGCGTGGGATGTCGATGCGTCGCAGCCGCACGCAACGCGGTTGGCGGAACTGCCGATGTGCTGGATCGGGCCGGGCGCGTCTCGCCTGGCCTGGGCAGGCGCCGGCAGCGCCTTGCCCCTGGTGGCTTTCGAGGCGCCATGCCTTTTTCGCAGCCGCGCCACCGACGCGCTGGACCGCGCCGGCATCGCCTGGACGTCGGCCTTCATCAGCCCCAGCCTGGCGGGCCTGTGGGCGGCGGTCAGCGCCGGCCTGGGGCTGATGGTGCGCACGCCGCTTGGCCTGCCCGCCGGCCTGCGCGTGCTGGCGCCGGGCGAACTGGGCCTGCCGCCGTTGCCCAGTCTCACGCTGTCGCTGTACGGCGCTCAGCGTCAACCCGGCCCTGTCGCCGCGGCCCTGGCGGACATCGTGCGCCAATGCGTGCGCGACAGCGTCGCCGCCTTGCCCGCCACGCCCGGCCTACCGGCCAGCAATGTCCCGTCCGCACCCCAGCCACGGGCCCTCTCGGCCTGACTGGCCGCTACGCCATCACGGAGGCACGACGCCTTGAACCGATTCCACGAAATGAGCGTGTTCCTGGCGGTGGCCGAAGCCCGCAGCTTTGCCGCCGCCGCCCGCCGCCTGGCCATGTCGGCCCCCGCCGTCACCCGCAGTGTTTCCGCGCTGGAACGCCGGCTGGGCGCCCTGCTGCTGGTGCGCACCACCCGCAGCCTGCGCCTGACCGAAGCCGGCGAGCGCTACGCCCAGGACTGCCGTCGCATTCTCGAAGACGTCGACCAGGCCGACGATGCGGCCGCCGGCGCCATGGCCGCGCCGCGCGGGTCATTGCACATCACCGCGCCATCCCTGTTTGGCGAACTGCACGTCATGCCCGCGGTGCTGGGCTATCTGCGCGAGCATCGCGAGGTCTCGGTGCGTGCCTTGCTGGTGGACCGCGTGGTGAACCTGATGGACGAAGGCGTGGACGTAGCCGTGCGCATCGGCGCGCTGCCCGACTCGTCGCTGACGGCCATTGCGGTGGGGCACGTGCGGCGCGTCGTCTGCGCCTCGCCCGCTTTCCTGCAGCGTTTCGGCGCGCCGGACACGCCCGACGCGCTGGCGCAGTTCTGCACCATCACGGCCGCCATGGAAGGCCGCGGGCCGCAATGGCGCTTCCTGCAGGACGGCCAGCCGCGGCGCCTGCCGATGGCCTCGCAACTGACGGTCACCTCGTTCCAGGGGGCGATCAAGGCAGCCTGCGAAGACTGGGGCCTGACGCAGGTCGTGTCCTATCAAGTGGCCCGTCACCTGGCCAGCGGCGCACTGCAAGTGGTGCTGCGCGACTACGAACTGCCGCCGATACCGGTACACGTCGTCTACCCCGAAGGCCGCAAAAGCTCGGCCAAGGTCCGCAGCTTCGTCGATTTCTGCGTCGACGCGTTGCGGCAAGACCTGGCGGCGCTGCCGGGGTGAACGTACGGCAGGTCTGTCGGTCCAGGAGGTCATTTCTGGCAGTGTGTACTATACACATCAAGGTGTGTATAGTACGCATATGGACAGCAGAGAACTTACCAACATGCTGCTGCAGTCCGGATGGAAGCTGAATAGAGTAAAGGGCTCGCATCACATCTATTACCACCCGGACCGCCCCGGACACCTGGTTGTCCCCCACCCCAAAAAGGAGCTAGGTAAAGGCCTCGTGCACCAGATACTGACAAAAGCAGGTTTGAAATAGAGAGCAGGCCCTTGGCTGCAAGCCGGGGCCTCTCGACGTACAAGAAGGAATACCGTAATGAAATACCCCATCGCAATCGAACCCGGAAGCGATGCTCAGAGCTGGAGCGTAGTGGTTCCTGATCTCCCCGGTTGCTATTCAGCGGCGGATGACGGGATCGATCAGGCAATTGATAACGCCAAAGAGGCCATAGAGCTTTGGATTGAGGCCGCCATTGATTCTGGCGAGACCGTTCCCGCACCCACCAGCATTGCAACCCACCAAAGTGATCCTGCATTCAAGGGCTGGGTCTGGGCAATTGTCGATGTGGATCCCGCCGTCATGGATGAGTCCGTCGAGCGCGTGAATATCACTTTGCCTCGGCGCATTCTGAAACGCCTGGATGATCGAGCACGAGCGGCTGGAGAAAGCAGAAGCGGCTTTATCGCCCACATGGCATTGATTTGTTGAAAGCACAGTCTGTGGACTCTGCTGCCGCGCCTTGTCGGATTGCAGACAAGGCGCGCTTCAGCGCCGCAAGTGCGCAGTGGCATAGGGCCGAATATCGCCTTTTTTCGCAATAGTGTCTTGCGCCCGCTGGCGGTTCTCTGGCGGGCCGGGCCGGTTCAAGATGGAAGCCTGTTTCCATTCTTGAGATTGCGCCATGTCCTCCGCTTCCCTGACGTTCTACAGCTTTCCCCTGTCCGGCCACGCCCACCGCGTTGCGCTGATGCTGTCCCTGTTGCAGGTGCCGCACCGCGTGGTCGAGGTGGACTTGCGCAGTGGCGCGCAGAAGCAGCCTGACTTCCTGACGCTGAATGCGTTCGGCCAGGTGCCGGTCATCGACGACGATGGCGTGGTGGTGGCGGATTCGACCGCCATCCTGGTGTACCTGTGCAAGCGCTACAACGGCCAGGCCTGGCTGCCCGAAGACGCCGTGGGCGCGGCCGCAGTGCAGCGCTGGCTGTCGGCGGCATCCGGTCCGTTGGCCGGCGGCCCGGCCGCGGCGCGGCTGGTCACCGTGTTCGGCGCGCCCTATGACGTGCCGGCCACGCTGACGCGCGCCCACGCGCTGCTGGCCGTGATGGAACACGAACTGGCCGCCACCGGCTACCTGGCGGGCGCCACGCCCACCATTGCCGATGTGGCCTGCTATGCCTATGTGGCGCATGCGCCCGAAGGCAATGTGTCGCTGGCGGCGTATCCGCAGGTGCGCGCCTGGCTGGCGCGGATCGAGGCCTTGCCGGGCTTCGTGCCGATGGTGACCACGCCCGTCGGGCTGCTGGCAGCCTGATGCCGCGGCCAAGCGTGTGACACCGCCAAGGAACCCACCATGAACGCCACCGTCACAGACCCGGCCCCCGCCGCGCCCTGGCATGCCGGCGAACGCCAATTGCAGGCCCACATCGGCATGGCCGAGCGCATGGCGCAGGTCGGCGCCAAGGTGATTCGCGACTACATGCCCGACCAGCACCGGACCTTCTTCGAGCAGTTGCCCTTCGTGGTGGCCGGCGCGGTCGACGCGCAGGGCGATCCGTGGGCCGGCGTGCTGGAGGGCGAGCCGGGCTTTCTGCGTTCGCCGGACCCGACGACGCTGCGCGTGGCGGCCGTGCCCGACGCCGATGATCCGCTGTCCGCGGGCCTGGGGGCAGGGCAGGCCATCGCCTTGCTGGGCATCGAGCTGCACTCGCGCCGCCGCAACCGCATGAACGGACAGATCAGTGCCTGGGACGGCAAGCGCTTCGATATTTCGGTGGGCGAGTCCTTCGGCAACTGCCCACAATACATCCAGGCGCGCGAATTCTTTTTCTCGCGTTCGCCCGCGCTACGCTTTCCCGGCGCGGGGCATGAGCGTGCCGCATTGAACGAGGCCGACCGCGCGCTCATCGCGCAAGCCGACACCCTGTTCGTTACCAGTTACGCCGACACCGAGCCCGCCGGGCGCCGCGTCGATGTGTCCCATCGCGGCGGCAAGCCGGGCTTCGTGCGGGTCGATGGCAATACGCTGACAGTTCCGGATTTCTCTGGCAACCGCTTCTTCAACACGCTGGGCAACCTGGTGATCAATCCGCGCGCCGGCCTGCTGTTCATCGACTTCGAACGCGGCGACGTGCTGCAGCTGTCGGGCCGCGCCGAAGTGGTGCTGGACAGCCCGGAGATCGCTGCCTTCGAAGGCGCGGAGCGCCTGTGGCGGGTGCATGTGCAGCGGGTGCGCGCTCGGCCCGGGGCGTTGGCCCTGCGCTGGCGCTTCAACAGCTATTCGCCGACCGCCCTGGCGACGGGACACTGGCCGGGCGCGGTATCGGCGTAGCCGAGTGTGCATTGCACCCGCATTGCATCCAGGCGATCAGCTGTCGACCTTCTGCACCAGCGTGTCGTCCGGCCCCAGCAAGCGGCCATCCTGGGCGCGGATTTCCAGCCGCTTGACGGGCTGGCCGCGCTTGCGGTCGATCAGTTGGGAATGGGCTTCGGCGGGGCCGTAGTAGTGGTCTTCGCCCCATTGGCGCAGGCCGACGATGACGGGAAACAGTGCCTGGCCTTTTTCCGTCAGCACGTATTCCTGGTAGGCGCTGCCGTCCGAGGCCGGCACCGTGGCCAGGATGCCGTGCGCGGCCAGCGTGCGCAGGCGGTCGCTGAGGATGTTCTTGGCCACGCCCAGGCTTTTCTGGAATTCGCCAAAACGCCGCAGGCCGTCGAACGCATCGCGCACGATCAACAGCGACCACCAGTCGCCAATGGCGTCGAGCGAGCGCGCCACCGGACAGGAAGCGCCTTCAAGGCTGGTGCGTTTGACCATGTCGTGCGGACCTTTGCCGGCCGATGCGGCACTGGGGAAGGGCGGGCGGCCCTTCGGTTGGACGTCAACGTAAATCGCGAATTTGTAGTTGCATTATAAAACCTTAAGGCCTAGCATTCTGGTTTTGTTATGAAACCAATTGAGGCCACCATGCCAGAACGATCCGACCCCCCGTCCGCCGCCCGCCTGCCCACCGCTCTGGTGCTGCTCCTGGCCGTGGCCTGTGCCCTGAGCGTGGCCAACGTGTATTACGCCCAGCCCTTGCTGGACGCCATGGGCCGTGAATTCGGCCTGGATGAAGGGGCGGTGGGCATCGTGGTCACCGCCACGCAGGTGGGCTGCGCCCTTGCGCTGCTGCTGGTGGTGCCGTTGGGCGATCTGCTGGACCGGCGCCGCCTGATGCTCGGGCAACTGGGCCTGCTGGTGCTGGCGCTGGCGGCGGTGGCCGGGGCGACGAATTCCCCTTGGCTATTGGCCGGCATGCTGGCGCTGGGCCTGCTCGGCACGGCCATGACGCAGGGCCTGCTGGCGCTGTCGGCCGCCCTGGCGGCACCGGCCGAACGGGGCCGAGTGGTCGGGGCGGCGCAGGGTGGGGTGGTGATCGGCCTGCTGCTGGCGCGCACGCTGGCCGGCGCCGTTGCCGACCTGTGGGGGTGGCGCGCCGTGTACCTGGTGTCCGCCGTGTTGGCCGCCGCGTTGGCGCTGGTGCTGGCGCGCTGGCTGCCGCGCCGTGAATTGCCGGCAGCCGGCCTGCGCTACGGCGCGCTGTTGCGCTCGCTGTTCACGCTGCTGGCCACCGAGCGCGTGCTGCAGGTGCGCGGCGTGATCGCGCTGCTGATGTTCGCCAGCTTCAGCGCTTTCTGGACCGCGCTGGTGCTGCCCCTGAGCGCGCCGCCGCATTCCCTGACGCATACCGCCGTGGGCGCCTTCGGGCTGGTGGGCGTGGCCGGCGTGCTGGTGGCGGCACGCGCCGGGCGCCTGGCCGACCGTGGCCTGGGCCAGCGCACGACCGGGGCGGGGCTGGCGCTGCTCTGCCTGGCCTGGATACCCATTGCGTTCCTGGACCAGAGCCTGTGGGCGCTGGCGCTGGGCGTGCTGCTGCTGGACATTGCCGCGCAGGCCTTGCACGTCACCAACCAGACCATGATCTTCAGCATCGGGGCGCAGGCGCACAGCCGGTTGGTGGGCGGCTACATGATGTTCTATGCGGTGGGCAGCGGCCTGGGGTCGATTGCGTCAACCTACGTCTATGCGCACGCCGGCTGGCTGGGCGTATGCGTTCTGGGCGCAGGCCTGGGCCTGGTGGCCGCCGTGTTCTGGGCCGTGACCTTGCCGCGCAAGGCGGCCCAGCCGGCGGCCTGCGCGACCTCTCGCGGGTGAATCGCGCTTTATTCGGGCTTGCGTCGCACGTCAGTCGCGCTTGAATCACGCAGGCGGCGAGCGGGCCGGCCGGTGCCGGCGCCGCCGCCGTTCAGTGGTGTTCCAGCGTATGCGCAATGGCCGCCACTTGCCGCGCAAACGCCGGGTCGGCGCGGTCGCGCGGGCGGGGCAGGTCGATGGCGTAGTTGCCGGCGATGTTGGCCGGGCGGCCGCCCAGCACCACGATCTTGTCGGCCAGGAACACGGCTTCTTCGATGTCGTGCGTCACGAACAGCACGGCCGCGCCCGACGCCTGCCACACCCGAATCAGCTCTTGCTGCAGGTTGCGGCGGGTAATGGCGTCGACCGCGCTGAAGGGTTCGTCCATCAGCAGCAGGTCGGGCTTGACCGCCAGCGCGCGGGCGATGCCCACGCGTTGCGCCTGGCCGCCGGACAGCTGGTGCGGCCAGCGGCGGCCGTAGTCGGCCAGGCCGGTCAGTTGCAGTGCCGCGTCGACCCGGCGCTGGCGTTCCGCGCGATCCAGGCCTAGCCCTTCCAGCCCATAGCCGACATTGCCGCCCACGGTGCGCCAGGGCATCAGGCGGCTGTCCTGGAACACCACCGCGCGGCTGCGGCGTCCGGGCCGCGCCGGCGCCTGAAAGCGCACCTCGCCCGCAGCGGGTTCGGCCAGCCCGGCCGCGGCGCGCAGCAGCGTCGACTTGCCCACGCCCGATCCGCCCACCACCGCCACGAAGCTGCCGGCCTCGATATCCAGCGACAGGCCCTGGATGACGGGTGCGGCGGCGCCGGGGTGCTGGTAGGACAGCTTGGAAAACTCGATTACGGACGCCATTGCAGCACCTTGCCTTCGACAGCGGAAAACGCCAGGTCGCAGATCGTGTAGACCAGCGAGATGATCAGCATGTACACCACCACCGCGTCGTAGGCGCCCACGCCCGCGGCGGCGTTCATTTCCTGGCCCATGCCGGGCACGCCCAGCAGTTCGGCGGCGATCAACGTCATCCAGGCCTGGCCGATGCCGGTGCGCACGCCCGACAGCGCGCCGGGGGCAATGGCGGGCAGCGTCACGGTCAGCGCGCGCGCCACGTAACCGCCGTGGCCGAAGGCGCGCGCCAGTTCATAGAAGCGCGGGTCCACGTTGCGCACCGCGCTGTAGGTCGCGAAGTAGTTCACCCAGAACACGCCGATGGCGATCACGAACGCGGCCCCGGCATGGCTGACCTTGAACCAGGCGATGGCGAACACCACCCAGGCCAGTGGCGGAATCGGCCGCAGGATGCGCGCCAGGTAGGCCTGCATCAGATCAAAGCGCGGCAACGTCGCGGCGGCCAGGCCGACGGCAAAGCCCAGCGCCGTGCCGGCCGCCAGGCCCCAGAAATAATGCACCAGGCTTGAACCGATGGCGGGCAGCAAGCGGCCCGACTGCCATTCCTGCATCAGCGTGGCGGGCAGCGCGAACGGGTCGGGCAGGGTGCCCGGGGGCGCCCACTGCCAGATCAGCGCGGCCTTCCAGATGCCGATGAAGATCGCCAGCCCCGCCATGCCGTAGGCGGCGCGGCGGGCGGCGGCGTGCCACGGCGGCGTTTCGCCGCGCGGGCGCGCCGCCGGGGCGGCATAGGCCTGGGCGGTCTGGCTCATGGCTTGGCGGCCTTGTCGAAGAAGCGCGTGTCGAACAATTGCTTCACGTCCACGGGCGGGGCCTCGACCGTGCCCAGGCTGGCCTGGAAGGTCTGCAGCTCGGCAGTGGCGTTGACGATGGCATGCGGGTCCGCCACGAACTGGTCGTGCGAATTGCGGATGGCCTTTTCCACCAGGGCGCGGTCCAGGCGGCCGCCGCCCACGTATTTCTGCACGTGGCCCGCGGCGCGCGCCGGGTCGTTCTTGAGCAGGGCCGTGGCGGACAACTGGGCGTTGACCAACTGCTGCACCACCTCGGGGTGGTCGGCGATCAGCTTGTCGCGCACCAGCAGCACGGCGCCGGGCTGGTTCGGAAACAGCTGCGAGCCGCGCGCCACCACGCGCGAATCCGGCGCACGCGTCAGCACCGTGGTCACGGTGGGCTCCAGAATGGCCGCACCGTCGATGGCGCCCGTCAGCAGCGACTGCTGGATCTGCGCCTCGCCCTGGTAGATCAGGTCCAGGCTGGCCGGATCGGCCTTGATCTGCTTGCGCAGCCAGTATTGCAGCGCGGCTTCGGGCACGGCGCCCTTGGGGTAGCTGGCGATGACGGGCTTTCTGCCCTTGTCCTTGGCAAAGCGCGCAAAGGCGGTGGCCGGATCGCCCGACGCGAAATACGGCGCCAGCGCGCCCAGCGCCACCACGTTCACCTGTTCCACGATGTTGGACGCCACCACCTTGATGCCGGCGCCCTTGGCGCTGGCCACCAGCGCCGGGCCGATGCCGACGTAGGCCACGTCCAGCTGGCCGGCCAAAAGCGCCTGCGTCAGCGCGGGGCCGCTCTGGAACTGCACCAGCTTGGGGGCGGGGGCGCCCTGGGCCTGCAAGGTGCCTTCTTCCAGCGCCACGAACAACTGCGCATCCGGCAGGATCGGCAGGTAGCCGATTTCCAGCGTGGGCGGCGCGGCATGGGCGGGGGCAACGGCGAAAGCGGTGGCGATGAGGGCGGCGGAAAACAGCTTGCGAAGCATGGGGAAGGGTCCTGTACTACGCCTTGATACGGCTGGCGTCTTGCCTGCGGGCAGTGTCCGCTTAATAATTTTAGATATGTTTATTTCTTTTCTTTATTCTTTTTGGTTATATGTTTAGCAGCATGCTCGGACTGGCCAGCCGTCCCAGGGCAACATCGCGTTGGTCGGCAAGCAGCACCTTTCCTGAAAATTGATAGCCCATGCCGCGGCAGGTATGCAGGGGCAGGGGGGGCCCCAGCCTGCCGGCCTTCACCCGCAATCGGCTGACGACCACGTCCAGTTTGCGGTGCGATATCAGGTCGGCAGTCACGTCGCTGTCCTGGCTTGCCCGCAGAAACAGGTAATCCGGCGACGAAAAGAGCCGGGTCAGGAATTCGCGCTCTGCCTGCGTCAGACGCATGATCTGGTTAGCGGGTGTGCGTAGCGACCAACCTTGGTCCGAGAAGATCCAATAGCCCTCCCGGGGTGGAACAGGCAAGGGATCGCCCTGCAGCATGGGTGGTGTCAAAGCGGCATCCGGGAGCGCCCTTGGCCATGGCGGCGCTTCGGATGAAAGCTGCGTGCGCCGATGCAGCGCATGCAGAATGGCGCTCAATTCCGGTCCGCCTACCGGGCTGGACAGACACAGGTCGGCGCCGGCGTGCAGCCCCCGCGCGCGGTCGTCGGCGCCGCCGTGTACCAGAAGGATCACGCCTGCCTGGAACGTGTTGCGCAGCAGTGTGCACAGGGTATAGCCGTCCACGTTGTCGATCGTGCCGGCGTCCAGGACGACGATCGTGTCCTGTTCTTTCGCCAACCACGCGAACAGCTGTCCTACGGTCGTGCAGCAGCGGAAGACGACATCGGTGGCATTCAAGGCTTCCCAGATCCAGAAGCCGCCGATCGCCGGCGCGGTGCCTTCGGCTGTCGGCAGCCCTGGCAACAGGACAACGACGGGTACGCTGACGTGGCGGCTCATGGCAGGCATTCCCTGCCAGGCAGAGATGACGACGGGGCCAATACGACGCAGGGGGTGTGCAGCCCCGGCGGCAGCACCGTTGGACGGCCAACCCCATATCCCTGCATCCAGGGTGCGCCGGCCTGCTCGGCCAGAACCTGGTCCTCGCGTGTTTCTACGCCTTCCAGCACGACCGTCCTCGTGATCGCCGCACATAACTGGACCAGGTGACGCAGGATGGTCCGGCCTTGCCGGCTTTCGCGGGCTCTGAACAGGTAGCCCTTGTCGATTTTGATGATGTCGGGGTGCGCCCGGATCACGAAGTCGGGCGCAATGGCGCCGGTGCCGAAATCGTCGAACGCGATCCGGCAACCCAGCGTCTGCATCAGCTGAATGAATTCCAGGGCCGCCTGCGGATCGTCGATGCGTGACGTCTCGGTGAATTCAAGGGTCAGGCGGCACGCAATGCCCGGCTCCTGACGCAATTGCCGGACGAGGTGAGTCCAGTCGTCATCGATGACCGCACTTTGGGCTGACACGTTGCAACCCAGTTGCAGGTGGGGGTGGACGCGCAGCGTATTGATCGTGGCGTTGACGACGCATCGGTCGAAGCCGCGGATCTGTCCCAATTGCTCCAACGACAGGATCGTGGGGGCAAGCGTGGCCATTTCCCCGTGTGCATCGGGCATGATCGCTCGCGCCAGCCCCTCGTGATACAGGAGAGGTCCCGCCGGCTCGACGGTCGCGACGATGGCCTGGAAGGCAAGCACAACGCCCTGTCGGTGCAGGTCCGCAGACAACCTGGCGGCACAGGCCAGATCGTCTTGTGGCGCAATCCGTTGTCCGTCGCCGGACAGGGGGGCGGCATTGGCAACAAGGGCCGGCGCGGCAGGCGTGCGGCAATCGGGACAGATGAGCATGGGCATGGGCCTTCCAGTGAGAACGATCGAGCCAGTTCCGGGCCTACTGATAATTCATCGTGAATTCGAGGACCGCGTTGGCGCTGCCGGCGGTGACCGCGGATTGGGCCTGGTAGTAGGCAGCGTCGAAGGCGATCTCAAGCGATCCGCCTCTGGCCGGGTCATAGGCCTGCAAGACGTAGCCGGGGTTGCCAAAGCGCATCGGTCCCCCGTCGGCGGGTTGGGTCAGCTTCAGGCCGATGCCTCTGGCCGTGGAGTCGGCGCTGAGCTGGATCACGCCTTGCGCCTGGTTGATGTAACGACTGCCGGGCTCCACAAACTGGATCCCGATGGATCGCATGCCGGCCGGACAATTGTTGATGGCCACCTTGAATCGGACCGGCTTGCTCGTCGACCCCACGCCCTTGAACGTCTGCTTGGGATAGTCACCCATGGGAACGGTTACGTTCGGCGTGGAGCAGGTCAGCACCGTTACCCGCACCGGACTCATGGCGACGAAGCCATGCTGTGCTTCCGGGTTCTTGGCGAGGGTGGTGTTGTTCAGCACCAGGGCCATCTCCATGACGTTCTTGCCGGCGATCATGCCCGGCTGCACCGATGTGGCCGTCTTGACCAGGCCGATCGCCCACTGCAGACCCGCGTTTGCCGTGGGGTTGCCGGCGCCGTTACAGGTGGAATTCGGCCATCCTTCGACGAGACCGCTTTCGGGGGTGTCGACATCCAGCCAGCCAGACGGCGCGCAACCGGTATCGAGGTTTCTGACGGCAACGACCATGCCGATGCCCGGCACGTCGGTGTTGTAGACCGGTGTGTTGTTCAGCGTCTCGCCTCCGACCACGATGTTGACCCTCAGACCAGAACGGGTGAGGTTTACCGATTTTCGGGCGACGCCTGCCGAGTTCCTGGTTGTCGAGTTGGCGCATTGGTACAACGCCGGAAACTGCGCGCCGACCACGGGAGCCAGCAGAATGGTTCCGACCGGGGCGTCCCGTGCGACCGTGATGCCAGCCGGCAAGGTCAAAGTGTAGTTGCCACCGCCTCGGCAAGCCCGCGGCGGATCCGTGAATTGTGCCCACGCTTGCCCGGATACTCCCAAGAGCAGCCCTGCCGCGATGACGCCATGCCTGGCGACCCGTCGAGCCACCTTGAATTTCTGTCCTTTCATCACGATCTTTCCTCTTGTTCGGTCACGCCGCAGCGGGCGTCCAACGTTGTCCATGCCTGCGCCGCGTCCGCCTTGTCCGGCGGAGCAAGCGTGATGGTCAAGCCGCATTGGTCGTCTGCCGCGTCGCCCCACGACAGGCGGTACTCGTGCCTGCCAGATTCGGCCCCGCGTAGCAGCAACTGGCCGAATTGCGCCACGGTGCCGACGGCCTCGCCCGCGCCGTCGGTTGCCCGCGCACCAAACGGCACGGGGCTGCCATCGGCCAGCGTCGCGCGCACCAGCACCGCGCGTCCGCCGCCGACGGTGTCGAATTTCAGCTTCACCACCGCGCCTGCCGTGGGGGCAACGTGCTGTGCGCTTGTCTTCAGTTCGACACTACGCGGCAGGCCCTTGGGATCCAGCTCGATCTCGTTGCTCGCAAACGGCGTCAGGTTGGGCACGACCGCGTGGCCCCACCGGTCCACGCGCAGGCCGCTGGCGTTGACCACACGAGCGCCCGCGGCGTTGTCGGCTTCGATCACCGCCGTCGTGTCGCCCAGAGAGGGCGTCAACACCACCCCCCCGCCATAGGCGACCACGCCACCCGACAGACCTGCGCCCAACTGCGAGAACCCTTGGCCGCCCGACGCATTGGCTCGCAACGTGGCCATCGGCGAGGCATAGGCCATGTTGCCGCCGACGCTGGTGCGTGCGCCGCCCGCGCCGCCACTCGCGCGCATCGCATTCACGCCATACGAAAACGCGTTATCCGTGCCGGCCGATCCGGTCACCGTTTCCTGCACGCTGCTGCGGCCCCTGAAATCGTGTTGGACGCTGGTCGACGTGTAGAGGCGCTGGGTCCCGATGCTGATCGGAATGCCGAGGTTCAGCATGGCCACGTTGTCCCACTTGCCCGGCCCGGCGTCGAACTGGCGAGCCAGGGAAAGGCCCGCGTTCACCCGGCCAAAGCGCGTGCTGTAGCCGGCCTGGAACTGGGTATCCCGTCCCTTGCGGTTCCAGTAATCCTGGCTGGAACCGCTGACGTAGAGGGTTCCAGCCTCGCGCGGCAGTTGTTGGTTGATGGCGACTTGCAGGCGGCCGCGCAACGAGCCGCTTTGCAGGAAACCGTTCTGCGCGATGCCGTTCAGGAAAACCGGCCCCCGGTACGAGGTCTCGCCGTGGCGCAACGCCATCGCGTCGCGCAGGTTCAGGTAGCCGCTGCTGGAGTAACGGTAAGCGGCCACGGTGATATTGGTGTTGGTGGGCGCCACGAGCTTGCTGTATGACAGCCGTACGCTTTGGCCGGCACGCGAACCCAGCCTGCCGAGGTCGGCCTTCGACTGGGTCGCGTCCAGGCCGATCGCACCCCATCCGGTATTGAGCGCCACGCCGGCCAGGCCGGCAGCGTAGCCCTGCGCACCCACCACGCCGCCATAGCCGGTCAGCAGGTTGGTGATGCCATGCTGTAGCGTTGCCTGCGCCACCATCGGTTCGGCGTTGATCTGCGCGTCGCGAAAGCGGCCGACGGTCAGGCCATAACGGGTGATGCCAGGCCGCAATGCGTTGACGGCGGACGCATACGGCACGTTCGACACATGCACGCTACCGTCGGCCTCCGTCACCTCGACATCCAGGTTGCCGCCGTAGCCGGTGGGGTACAGGTCATCGATCGAGAAGGCGCCTGGCGCCACATTGGTTTCGTAGAGCGTGTTGCCGTTCTGGCGGATGCGGACGACGGCGTTGCTGCGCGCGATGCCGGTGACCCGCGGGGCATAGCCGCGTTGTGACTGGGGCAGCATCCGGTCGTCGCTGGACAGTTGCACACCGCGAAAGCCGAAACTGTCGAAAAGGCTGCCGTCGGTGTAGGCATCGCCGATCAGCAATTGGCTGCGCAGCGCCGGGATCGAGCGTTGCAGGTTGGTCTGCATGCTCTGGTAATGCGTGCCATAGCGGGTGGCCGTGGTCAGGCTGCCGCTGTGGCGCAAGCGCCAGGGGCCGAGGTTCAACCCTCCCGTCAACCCGGTATACCCTTGGCTGAAGGTCTGTCCCTGCGAGGTCGACCGATAGAAATTGGCGTTGTACTGGAGCAGGCCGGCGGATACGCCGTCATCCCAATAGCGTGGATCGACATAGCCCTGCGCATTGCGGGCCAGCGACACCTGTGGCACGCTGATGTCCAGGCGCTGCTCGCCGCCGTCAAACGAGGCCGTCGCGTCCGGCACCAGTTGCGAGAGCGTCGTGCATGGGCCAGTCCCGAGCAGCATGGCCGAGGCTTCGGGGGACAGCTTTTGCAGATCGACGCCGATGCGTTCAAGCAATTCACGGTCGAAGCACGGCTGGACATCGCGCGGATCGGCACTGCTCTGCCGTAGCACAATCTGCGCGCGGCCCAGCCAGCGTTCGTTGACATGCAGGTCCGCCCGGTAGTTGCCCGGCGCTGCCGCCTGACCCAGGTTGTACAGGCTCAGGTCGATGGCGGGGCCGTCGCCGCGCAGCAGGAACTGGTCGTTGAACTGCACGGCGGCCACATGGGGCGCGGCGCCGTGGGCGCCCGCGATACAGTCCGCGACTGCCATGGCCACGAGCACCAGCAAATGGCTGGGATGCAGCCGCGGGCGGGAGGACGAAATCGGGTTCTTCCTTCGGGTTTTCATAACAGAAGCCAGGAATTCGGAGTGAGTCCGGCCCTGCCGCGACGATGCAGCATGGGAAAGACAAAAAAGGTCGAAGGCGAGGGGCCGCGCGGCCCGGCTAGCGGCCGCCTTGCTGTAGCGTGGCCTCGCCCGAAATGACGCCGCCGTAGTCGTTCACCGCTTCATATCGGACTTTCCCGACAGGCGAAGCGGCTTTGCCCTTCATGGGCAGCAGGCGGGACTCCCCCGGCGCCAGCATGACGCCGGCCTCTATCTCTGGCGCCCGAGCATCGCCGCCGTCGATGTCGATCGTGAGGAAGGTGACGTGATAAGCGGACGGGTTGCGTGCTTCCAGGTTCTGCGCGCCTGCCTTGTCCACGACCCGCCAGGTGACCTGGCCAGGCGCCTGCTCGGATTGCCCCGGCAGTCTGGCCGGCCGGAAGAACAGCTTGATCCGGGATCGAAAGGCGAACTGCAGCGCGTTCATGTCGGTGGCATTGGCGTCGGGCTTGGGTGGAATTTCCAGCACGTTCAACCAGAAGACCGATTCACGGTCCTGGGGCAGCGGCGCTCCCGTATAGGCAATGCGCAGCGTCTGGCTTTTTCGCGGATCGACCCGCGCGATCGGCGGCGTGACCAGGAAAGGGCCGCCTTCCTCGGAGGGCGTCAGTGCGGGATCGCCCTTATCGGTCCAGACCTGCACCAGGGCGGGGGCCTGGCCTTCGTTGGACAGCTTGAGCGTGACTTCGGATTCCGCGGCAGGATAGATCACGCGGGTGCCGGCAATGACGATCGACGCGTGCGCGTGTCCCATCGCCAGCACGAATGCGGCGGACGCGGCCAGTCGTGCCAGGCGGGCGGTGGTGCAGGAGGTTTTCATGGGCGATGCAGAACAGGGTGGCGCAGGGCCGGTGCGGCCGCACCGGCCTGCCTGGGCTTATTGGTAGTTCAGGGAATAGACCACGCGCGTGACGGCGACGCCGGCAGTGACAGGGTCGCCGCTGATGCGTGCGTACTGTGCGAAATAGCGCAGTTGGGCGCCCCGGTTGGCGATGTCGACGGGAACCGGCTGCTGTCCGGTCACGCCCAGGCCGAGCGTGATCGGGGTCACGCCGTCAGCCTTGAGCAGGCCGATCTGCACATTGCCCGCGCCGCCGGCATCCAGCCTGAGCTTGCCGGTGCTGACATCGACCATGCCCCCATCTTCGAAGTAAGTGGATACCTTGGTGGCCGATCCCTGGCATTCCGACAGTGAAATCGTGAAGCCGGTGGTGCCCGCGGTAGCGCCGGCTTGCGGCAGGGCGGTTGTCTGGATATTGGGCAGCGTGACCGTGAAATCGCCGGTGTTGCCGCCGTTGATCTTGCAGGTAGTGTCCGAAACCGAGCCGTTGAACGTGATCGTGCCATCGGAGGCGAACGCGGAGTGGCTGCCCAGTGCGGCGCCAGCCAGGAGTGCAGCGGTAACAAAAGAGGTTTTCATAAGCATGGATTGTCAGAAAGGTGACCGAGGGCAAAAAGAAGGGGCGCGCCCTCAGAGACGCAGGCCCTGCATGGGCGGGGCTTACCTTGCTTGCCACGCGAGCCAGCGAAAACGGCTCAATAATTCGACAACCTATGTGTAACTCTATGTAATCAACCGATTGCGGCGATCGGCCGGAAAATCTAAAGGATTGCAAAGCCGGCCTGCATATCATCGGGAAAGCAGAATTCCGCCCAGACGTGCGTGGTAATCTTTCCCTGCGTTTCGTAAGATAACTATGGTCCCGCGTGACGGCGACATGCCGGAATAGCGGGGAGTACCGAGTGCCATATGCGCAAGATTTCCGATCTGTACGCCGGGCATCATTCTTGGTTGAAGGGATGGTTGCGCAAGCGGATGGGGGACAGCGATACCGCTGCCGATCTTGCGCAGGACACCTTTGTGCGGGTGCTCAGCAAACCTCCCCAGGGCGATCTGCAGGAACCACGGGCATATCTCACCGTCATCGCCAAGGGCCTGGTCTCGAACTGGTACCGGCGCCGTGCCATCGAAAACGCTTACCTCGAGGAACTGGCCTCCCGCCCGGAAGCCTATTCCGTTTCGCCCGAAGACCGCGCGCTGATGCTGGAAGCGCTGTTCGAGATCGACGCCATGCTCGATAAACTGCCTGCCAAGGCGCGTGAGGCTTTCTTGCTTTCCCAGCTCGACGAGCTTCCGTATAGCGAAATCGCACAGCGGTTGAATATTTCGCTCAGCACGGTCAAGCGCTATATCGTGCTTGGCTTTGCGCAATGCCTGGCGTCGATGGCATGAACCCGCAGAAAATCGATCCTGCCCTCGTGCAAGAGGCCGCCACGTGGATGATGCGCCTGTCGGACGAGAACGCCAGCGAATCCGACTGGGAGGCTTGGCGCAAATGGACAGCGCAAAGCCCTCAGCACGAACAACTGCGCCATCTTGCACAGGCGCTGACCGAGCGATTGCAACGTGTTCCGCCCAGTATCGGATGGCCCGCCCTGAACGCACCTCGCAACGCCAGCCGCCGCGCGGCCTTGAAAGCGGTTTCTGTGCTGCTGGTCGCGGGGCCTGCAACGTGGCTGGCTCTGCGCCTGCCGTGGCAGGAGTGGAATGCGGACTACGACACCGGCACGGGCGCGCGACGCGTCGTCGATCTGGCGGACGGCAGCCGGATCACGTTGGACACCGCCAGCGCGATCAACGTGGCGTTCACCGAGAGCCGCAGGCAGGTGACGTTGGTCGCCGGCCGGATTTTCGTAGCCACGGCGGCTGATCCGGCTGGCCGGCCCTTCACGGTCAGCACGCGGCAAGGGCAGGTGCGCGCGATCGGCACACGTTTCGATGTTCGCCAGAATGCGCAGCTCAGCCAGGTCGCCGTCACCGAGGGGGCGGTGGAAATCACCGCCGCGCAGGCCGATGCTTCCCCGGTGATTCTGCGGGCCGGACAGCAGGCCGGATTCTCGCGCACGGCGGTGGCCTCGCCCACCGCCGTGAACGAACAGGAATTGCTGTGGATCCAAGGCCGGATTCAGGTCGAGGACATGGCACTGGGTGATCTGATCCGGGAACTGGCGCGATACCGTCCTGGTATCTTGCGCTGCGATCCGCGCGTGGCGGCACTGCGGGTGTCAGGCAGGTATGACCTTGACGATACGGATCTGGCGCTGCGGTTGCTGGCGAGCTCGTTGCCGGTCAGCATCACGCGATTGAGTTCGTATTGGGTCACGGTCGGACCAAAGCGCGACTAGTTCGCGCCAGCCTCTGGCACGTGCTCGCCCTGGCTGGGCTGGCCTGCGTCACCGTGCCTGGGGCCCTTGCCCAGGGCAGCGTGGCCAGTGCGGCGCAAAAGGCTTATTCGATTCCCGCCGGGCCGTTGGCGCAGGCGCTGGGCCGCTACGCGCAGGCCGCCGAGATTCTGCTGTCGTACGCCCCGGCGCTGGTGCAGGACAAGACCAGCCCCGGCCTGTCGGGGGTGCACACGGTCGCCGATGGATTCGTGCAATTGCTCCAGGACAGTGGACTGATGGCGGTGGCCGATGGGCCCGACGGCTACGTGTTGCAGCCTGCCACGCAGCAGGCGGACGCGAGTGCGGATCCGGTCCCGATGCTGCGAGAGGTCAACGTCGTTGGCTACCCGGTGCGGGACGGCTATGCGGCCGCGACGGAGTCGTTGGCCACTGGCGTGCCGACGCCGCTGCAGCACATTCCGCAGTCCGTGCATGTGGTCACCAATCAGGTCATCCGGGATCAGCAGGCGCAGACCCTGGACGACATTCTGCGCAACATCGGCGGCACATCCGGCAACGCGCAGATCTACGGCTTCTCGACGGATGCCTATGAATTGCGCGGGTATACCGCGCGCGTGCTGCTCGATGGCGTCATCCCGCAGAATACATTCCGCGTGCCTGCCGTCGGCATCGAGCGGGTGACCGTACTGAAAGGACTGGACTCGGCGGCTTTGGGCGACATGGTGCAGGGCGGTGTCGTCAATGTCCAACTCAAGCAGCCTCAGCCGGAACCGGTGCGCGAGGGCACCCTGCAAGCAGGCTCGTTCGATCATGTCGGTTTGGCGCTGGACCTGGGCGACGTGATGGACGATACGCGCGTGCAGTACCGCCTGATCTTGTCGTCGGAACAGGCCGACCGCAATGCCGGTGGCTACCGGAACTTCCGGCAACGTTATCTGGCGCCGAGTATTGCGTGGGATGATGGCCGCACGCGCCTGGTGCTTGGGTTGCAGTATGTGGAAGGCCAATTGCCGGCTCGGCCTTTCACCGTGTGGCAGGCTGGCCGCCCAGCCAGTCTGGAGGGGCCATTGGGCAATGCCGACCTTCGCACCGATTTTCATCAGGTCCGCCCGTACTATCAATTCGAACAGAAGCTGGGCGCCGCGTGGTCATTCAACAGCACGGCAAGCCTGACCCGGCAATCTTCCACCATAAGGGGCTACAACGTCACTCCGGCCGATGTCTCGGGCAATGCGTTTTTCCAGGGGTATGTCAGCAAATATCGCCAGCAGGACGTGGTTTTGGACAACAACCTGAAAGGGCATCTGAACACCGGCCCGCTCAGGCACGACGTCACATTCGGCGCTACCCGCTATACGCTGGACTCCGATTTCAGTCAGGCGTTCATTCCCGGCACATGGGGCAATGTGTTTCGGCCGGATCTGCCTGTGCCCGCCTCTCGGCCTGGCGACTTCGTATTCAAGAGCACGGACGCATTGGACAGTATGCGCGTCTACGCGCAAGACTTCATCTCGCTGGGCAGGTGGCACGTCCTGGGCGGGTTGACGTACAACCGTACATCCGCGCAAGCCGGCTCATCCACGGCCTGGGCGCCGCGCGGCGGCATTGCCTATGACGTGACGCCGCAGGTCTCCGTCTACGGCAACATTGCGAAGAG
The DNA here is from genome assembly GCF_000633435.1 of Achromobacter sp. DH1f. NCBI lineage: Bacteria > Pseudomonadati > Pseudomonadota > Betaproteobacteria > Burkholderiales > Alcaligenaceae > Achromobacter > Achromobacter sp. DH1f. The sequence continues at coordinate 359,181 of NZ_AYMF01000001.1, forward strand.
CTTCTCGGTGCAACCGCTCGTGCTGAGCCATGGCGGGGTCGCGCCACCCGTGACGGGCAAGACGCTTGAAGCGGGGGTCAAGTTCGGGTGGCCCGATCTGCCGCTGGATGTCTCGATTGCGGTCTTCAAGGTGTCCCAGAACCAGTTGGCCCAGGCGGCGGCGGACGGCGTGGGCTACGAATTGGTCGACGGCGGGGACAGCCGGGGGGTGGAGTGGAATGTGCAAGGCCAGTTGGCGCCGGGCTGGCAGGTGATCGGCAGCTACACCTATACGAGCTATCGGCCATCCGCCGGGCAGATCAACCAGATTCCCCGCCATACGGCCAGCTTGTGGACAACCTACGCGTTCCAGCGACCGGCTTTGCTTGGCTGGGGCGTGGGGGCAGGGCTATATGCCCGTAGCCTTTATACCGTCGATGACCAGGGCCTGGGCCACTGGGCGTTGCCGGGGCAGGCGCGCACCGATCTGAGCCTGTTCTACCGCAAGCCGGCCTTTTCGGCGACGCTGGGCGTCAAGAACGTGTTCGATCGAAAACTGTACCTGGGGCACGCGTTGGCTACGCGCACGTTCCTGGAGCCCAGGCGGACGGTCATGCTGACGACGACATATGCGTTTTAGCGAAGAGCCTCAGGCGGCTCGCGTGCGTTGGTCGATCTCGGCGATGGTCTGGGCGAGCCACGTCCGGTGCGCCGGGAAATCGCCCGGCAGGTCTTCAAATTCCTCGCGCGCGGCCAGATAGGCATCGAAGTCGCGAAATTGCACCGCGTCCGCCGCTGCCCGCAAATCGTCCAGCGGCGCATCGGTTTCGTAGAGGAAGTCGAAGCGGTGCGCCCAGAATCCTTGTTCCGTCTTGGCCACGACGTCCACCGATTGCGGGTCTTCGATATTGAAACGGATGAACTCGCGTCCCGTCGCCGTGCTCCGCAGGGCGTAGACATAGCCGCCGTCGTCCCAGAGCGGCGCCAGGGCCGGTCCCTGCGGCGCGCGGGCGCCGTGATAGGAATGGAACGGCGGCCCCAAGCACGTATTGCGCAGTAGCGGATGCACGCAGTCGCCGCTGGCCAGCCGGACCAGCGGCGCCGATGCGCCCAGCGCCGCTAGGGCATCCAGGCGCGTCGCGGCGTCGATCACGCTCATGGCTGCACGTCGTACTCGATCGACCCCGCCACCACCGCCGCCAGCCCCGGCGCCTGCGTCAGCTTGTGCAGTGCGTAGGTCTGGGCAGTGGCGATCTTGGCCTGGTGAAAGGCCGGGTCTTCGGCCTGGTGGTCCAGCGACGCCAAGAGCGCGCGCGCCATCTGCCAGCCCGCCAGCACGGTGCCGGCCAGCAGCAGGTAGGGCACGGCCGAGCCGAACACGGCGTTGGGATGCGCGGCGGCATTGGCCACCACGAAATCCACCGTGTTGGCCAGCGCAAGGCGGCCCTGGCGCAGCGGCGTCAGCACCAGCCAGGCGGCCGGTTCGCTGCGCGCTTGCAGCGCTTCTTCCGTCTTGCGGATCTCTTCGATCAGCGCCTGCGCCACCGCGCCGCCGTCGCGCAGCGTCTTGCGGCCAACCAGGTCGTTGGCCTGGATGGCGGTTGTGCCTTCGTAGATGGTCAGGATGCGGGCGTCGCGGTAGTACTGCGCGGCGCCGGTCTCTTCGATGAAGCCCATGCCGCCGTGCACCTGCACACCCAGGCTGGCCACGTCGATGGACGCCTCGGTGCACCAGCCCTTGACGATCGGCACCAGGAATTCCTGCACCGCCAGGTGGCGGGCGCGGGCAGCCGGGTCGGCGCTGGCGTGGGCCAGGTCGGCGTGGCCGGCCGTGTAGTAGGCCAGCGCACGGCCGGCTTCGGTCAGCGCGCGCATCGTGCCCAGCATGCGGCGCACGTCGGGGTGATGGATGATGGTCACGGATTCGCGCGACGACCCATCCACCGGGCGGCTTTGCACCCGTTCTGCGGCATAGGCCAGCGCGTGCTGGTAGGCACGGTCGGCCACCGCGATGCCCTGCACGCCCACCGCGAAGCGGGCCGCGTTCATCATGATGAACATGGCGTCCAGCCCGCGGTTTTCCTGGCCCACCAGGTAGCCGATGGCGCCGCCCGCATCGCCGAACTGCAGCGTCGCGGTGGGGCTGGCCTTGATGCCCAGCTTGTGCTCGATCGACACGCAGGCCACATCATTGCGCGCGCCCAGCGTGCCGTCTTCGTTCACCAGGAACTTGGGCACCAGGAACAGCGAAATGCCTTTCACGCCCTCGGGCGCATCGGGCAGGCGCGCCAGGACCAGGTGCACGATGTTCTCGGCCAGGTCATGCTCGCCGTAGGTAATGAAGATCTTGGTGCCCGAAATCCGGTAGCTGCCGTCGCCCACCGGCTGCGCGCGGCTGCGCAGCAAGGCCAGGTCGGAACCTGCCTGCGGTTCGGTCAGGTTCATCGTGCCGGTCCACTGGCCCGAGATCATCGGGCCGATGTAGCGTTCGCGCAGCTCGGGCGAACCGGCCGTCAGCAGCGCTTCGATCGCGCCGTTGGTCAGCAAGGGGCACAGCGCGAACGACAGGTTGGCCGCGTTCAGCATTTCGGCGCAGGGCGCGCCCAACAGGCCCGGCAGGCCCTGGCCGCCGTACTGTTCGGGATGCGTCATGCCCTGCCAGCCGGCCTCGGCGTACTGGGCAAACGCCTGCTTGAAGCCCGGCGCAGTGGTCACCGCGCCGTCTTTCCAGGCGCTGGGCTCGCGGTCGGCAGGGTGGTTCAGCGGCGCCAGCACATCGGCGGCAAAGGTCGCGGCCTCTTCCAGCACTGCCTGGGCAGTGTCCGGCGTGGCTTCGGCGTATTCGGGTAGCGCCGCCACCTGCGGCAGGCCCGCAAGGTGGTTCAGCACGAACAGCATGTCTTTCACGGGGGCTTGGTACGTCATGGCGTAGCGCTCCTGGCGTGTGGAAGGGGAATCAGGTGGCATCGATCGCGCGGGTGGAACCCACCGCCGCGCGCAGTTCAAACTTCTGGATCTTGCCGGTGGACGTCTTGGGCAGCTCGCCAAAGCGCACCGCGCGCGGCACCTTGAAGCCGGGCAGCAGCAGCTTGCAGTGGGCGATGATCTCCGCCTCGGTCGCGCTGCAGCCGGGTTTGAGTTCGACAAAGGCGCAGGGCGTTTCGCCCCATTTCGGGTCCGGCATCGCCACCACCGCCACCGCGGCCACGGCGGGATGGCGGTACAGCGCGTCCTCGACCTCGATGCTGGAGATATTCTCGCCGCCCGAGATGATGATGTCCTTGCTGCGGTCCTTGATGCGGATATACCCGTCCGGCGTCATCACGCCCAGGTCGCCCGTATGAAACCAGCCGCCGCTGAACGCGTCTTCGGTGGCGCGCTCGTTCTTCAGGTAGCCCTTCATGCAGATATTGCCGCGGAACATGATCTCGCCCACGGTCTGCTCGTCGGCCGGCACTTCCTGCATGGTCTCCGGGTCGCGCACCGAGACCCCGGCCTGCAGGTGGTAGCGCACCCCCTGGCGGGCGGTCAGCGCAGCCAGTTGCTCGTCTTCGAGCGCATCCCAGGCTTCCTGGCGGGCGCAGACGGCGGCCGGGCCGTAGACCTCGGTCAGCCCGTACACGTGCGTCAGTTCAAAGCCGATTTCCTTCATCTTCGCGATCACTGCGGGCGCCGGGGCCGCGCCGGCCACCATCGTGCGCACCGTGTGGTCGATGCCCGCCCGCATCTCGGCCGGCGCGTTGGCCAGCGCGCTTTGCACGATGGGCGCACCGCAGTAGTGCGTGACGCCTTCGCTGCGGATCAGGTCGAACACCGTCTTCGGATCGAACTTGCGCAGGCAGACATTGACCCCCGCGCGCGCCGCCACCGTCCAGGCGAAGCACCAGCCATTGCAGTGAAACAGCGGCAGCGTCCACAGATACACCGGGTGCTTGGGCATATCCCATTCCAGGATATTGCTCACCGCGTTCAGGTAGGCGCCGCGGTAGTGGTAGACCACGCCCTTCGGGTCGCCCGTCGTGCCCGACGTGTAGTTCAGCGCAATCGCATCCCACTCGTCTGCCGGCGGCTGCCAGTCGAAGCGGGCAGGGGCCGCCGCCAGGAAATCCTCGTAATCCGTCGCGCCCGGCAAGGTGGCCGGGGCGCTGTCCAGGTCATGCACCGAAATCACCGTCAGGTGCGGAAATTCCGCGCGGGCGCGCTGCGCCACGTCGGCGTACTCGGTGTCCACGATCAGTGCCCGGGCTTCGCCGTGGCCCAGCATGAACAGCACGCTGGGCGTATCCAGCCGGGTATTCAGCGTGTTGAGCACCGCGCCCAGCATGGGCACCCCGAAATGCGCCTCGACCATCGCGGGAATATTGGGCAGCATCACTGCCACCGTGTCGCCGCGGCCAATGCCGGCCGCCGCCAGCGCCCCGGCCAGGCGCTGCGCCCGTTCATAGGTCTGGGCCCAGGTGCGCCGCACCTTGCCGTGCACCACCGCCAGGCGCTGGCCGTACACTTGCGCCGCTCGGGCAATGAAATCCACCGGGGTCAGCGGCTCATAGTTGGCGTCCCGGCGCGCCAGGCCGTGTTCGAACATGCTGCTCATCGTTGTCTCCTGTCGGGCGCATGGTGCGCCCGGATAGCCTGTGTGCGGAACGCATGATCGGAATCGCGGATCTTGCTGTCCGCGTGGGTCCGTTCTTTTGCTGTGTCCCGTTGCCGTATCCCGCTGCTTGCGAGTAGCGTATCCGTCGCCGGAGAAACCTGTCTGTCGCCTGCATGACAGACCTTCCGTGCACGTGCCAACTGCTAGTTTTACACGGTTCTTTCCATGTCCGATGTTTCAAACGCTGTTTCCGCCAACGCGCTTGCCGAGCTGTTCGGCGCCTGTGCCTGGTTCGGCGCGCTGGACGCCCCGCATCAAGCCCTGGTTCTGGCCACGTCGCATGCCGATCATGTCGCCAGCGGCGCCTGGATCGCGCGCCGCAACGCGCCGTCGGACTACTGGCTGGGCGTGCACGCCGGCCTGCTGAAGCTGGCCATCTATAACGAATCCGGGCGCAGCTGCACGTTCTCCGGCGTGCCGCCGGGCGGCTGGTTCGGCGAGGGCAGCGTCATCAAGCGCGAACTGCGCAAATACGACGTGGTCGCCATCCAGCCGTCGCTGGTCCTGCGGGTGCCGGTGGATACCTTTCACGCGCTGCTGGCGGCCAGCCTGCCGTTCTCGCACTTCGTGATCGGGCAATTGAACAACCGGATGGGCGAATTCATCGCCTCGATCCAGAATCATCGGCTGCTGGACGCCGATGCCCGCGTGGCGCAGTCCCTGGCGCAGCTGTTCAATCCGCAGCTGTATCCGTCCACCGACCTGACGCTGGCGATCTCGCAGGAAGAACTGGGATACCTGACCGGCCTGTCGCGCCAGCGGGTGAACCAGACGTTGCAGACGCTGGCGGATCAGGGGATTCTGAGTCTGGCCTACAACCAGATCCAGGTGCTGGACCTGGGGCGGTTAAGGCTGTTCGGGGCGGATCAGCTTTGAGGCAGTGAATCGCTCTTTCGCTTTTGGGCGGCGTGCTGAAGAGGTGCGCAGCCCATTCGTCAGACTACAGTCGGATACGTTGGCCAAAGACGGACGATGGTAGGCATGCCCGAAGCCAGTCTGATCGACTGCAAGAAGAAGTGATGGCGATCACGCCGGGCGGTGGTATACCGCTTCGACGTTGTAGCCGTCGGGGTCCAGGATGAAGGCGCCGTAATAATGCGGGTGATACTGCGGGCGTATGCCGGGCGCGCCGTTATCCCTGCCGCCGGCTTCCAGCGCCGCCCGATGAAAGGCATCGACCTCGGCCCGGCTGCGGGCCCGAAAGGCCACATGCACGCGCGGGGTGCTGGGCGTGCCTTGATGAATCCAGAATGCGCCGCCCGGGCCGTCACCGGCATCGCCGGGTTCGCCCATGCCGAATCCCATGCCGGCCGGCAGCGCCTTGCGTGGCACATAGCCGATCGCCGCAAGCGCGCTCAGGTAAAACGCCCGACTGCGCTCGAAGTCGCTCACGTTGATTTCGACATGGTCCAGCATTCGCAGCTCCTTGAGAGAGTGTGGGGAAACCCCGGCCCGTCAGCATAGGCTAACGAGCTGAACAGGAACGCTTCGATTTGCAACCCGCGGGCGAGGCCAGGCTAGGGTTCCACCAACGGCCAAACCTCGACCACCCCCTGCGCCACCGCACACGGCGTGCGCGACACCAGCGCTATCGCCTCGGCCAGGTCAGCCGCCTCGATGATGGCAAAGCCCGCCACCGGCAAGGCTGATGCCATGTAGGGCGCCGTGGTCGTTTCCACCCCCGCCGCGTCGTGATTGCGCACCTGCATCGGGGCGCCGGCAATGCCCATCAAGACGCCTTGGCGCCGCAAATCGGCATCGTGCGCGTGGGCGGCATCGCGCAAGGGGGCGGCGGTGCGGTCGTAGCCGGCCTGGTCTCCGTAGCCGATCGTGATGAACTTGGGCATGCGGGTCTCCTGAAAATGCGGGAGGCCGGCGTGGCAGCTAGCGCGCCGTGCTCTCCCATTGCACATGTTCAATGCGGTTGCGGCCGTTGTTCTTGGCCGCGTACAACGCTTTGTCCACGGTCTTGATGAAGGCATCCCGCGTGGCGTTGCCGTCAGGAATCAGGGTGCCCGCGCCCATGCTCACCGTGACGCGCCGGCCGTGGGGCGACAGCGCATGCATGATGGCTTTCTTTTCCAGCAGCCGTTGGCAGCGATCAGCCACTTTCAGGGCGGTCGCGGCATCGGCCTCGGGCAGCAGCACGACGAATTCCTCACCGCCGTAGCGCGCCACCAGATCGCGCGGGCCATCCAGCGCCAGGCTCAGCGTCTGGGCGATATCCACCAGGCATTTGTCACCCTGGGTGTGGCCGTACAAGTCGTTGTACTGCTTGAAGAAATCCACGTCGAGCAGCAAGATGGACAGGGGTTGGCGTTCTTTGCCAGCGCGATCCCATTCCAGTTCGAAACTGCTGTCAAAGCGGCGCCGGTTGGCAATATTGGTTAAGCCGTCCTTGAACGACAGGGCTTCCAGTTCTTTTTGCAGGTTCAGCAATTGTTCTTCGGTCTTCTTGCGTTCGGTAATGTCGAACATGAAGCCGATCAATGCCTGCACCTCGCCTTGCTCATTGCGCATCACATGGACGACGTCGCGAATCCAGACGTAGCCGTTGTCTTTGGTCAGGGCGCGGTAGTCGGCTTCATGGTCGACGCCCGCCTGGGATTGCGACACGCAGAAATTGACCACGTATTCACGGTCTTCGGGGTGCATGCGCATGGCCCAGTCTTCGACGCTGACCCAGCTGTCGACGCTCCAGCCCAGCAGTGCCTCGATCTGGGGGCCGATATAGGCGAATTTCATGGACGCCCAATCGATTTTCCAGGGAATCGCCTTGGTCGACTCCAGCAAGGTCTTGTATACCGCGTTGTCATTCAAAAGCGTGCTTGCGTCGGCCATGCCCCATCCGTCCTCGATCCACGTGAACAATCACTGTAGCCTGAAGCCCGTTCGCGCGGATTAGAATCCGGCGATTCCATTCCTGTTTTTCCGCGCCATGCCGCTACCTCCGGAACCGTACGCCCCTCGCCACATTGCTCATCTGGACACTTGGCACAGCGAGAGCCATGCGACCAAGATCTACACCATTCACTGCGACTCGGACAACGCCGGCCCAATCCTGTCCGACTCGGTCATTGCGTCGGTGCGCGTCGCCGTGGACGCCGTGCTGGCCGAGCAGGCCGCTGACCCGCGTAGCCATGGCCTGGGCTTCTGCATCGCACACGTCGGCGAAGAAGCCGTCTGGCTGCTGGTGGATTGGTGGATTTCGGGCGGCATCGTGTGCCAGCGCATGCTGTCGGCGCCGCTGGCCGATCCCGGCCGCTTCATGCCTGTCATGGCGCCCGCGCTGGCTTGCGTCTGGGAACTGGTGGTCACCGCGCACGAGCGCGATGCGTGGGTGCGGCACATGTTGACCGCCCGGCCTGATGCCCAGGCCTATCTGGATGACATCCTTGCGGCTGGGCGGTATTGACGCCGCCTTGGGGCAGGCGCCTCTTCATGCTCGCCTCAAGACTCGCAGACCCATCCCAAGGGCTCGTGTTGCACGGAAAACTGCAGCGACGGCCAGTAGCCGTCCATGAACCAGGCATCGTCAAGCGGCGCCAGGTGCAGGACATAGCCGCCATCAGCGGCCAGCACCAGGTCGGACGGCGCGAAACTTTGCAGGAAGGTGTCCGGCGGCGCGTCCGGGTCGGCGGGTTCGCGGCCGGCTTCCCATAGGTAGCGCAGCGCCGCTTCGGTGCGCACGGACAGGGTATCGGCGATGCGCGCGGCCTGTTCGAGCAGCGGCGCCGCCGATTGCGGGTCTGGCGCCAGCAGCACCAATCGAAGGCGGCCGCCGTGGGCCGCCGTGCAGTCCCGCCAGGTTTCCTGGGCGGCAATGCCGTCGTGCGTGCAGGGCTGCATGGCCGTCTGGCCGGCGTTCGAGCGATCGGTGTCCGTCATCGGGTTGTTCCTGCAAGGTCAGGGCGCCAGCCCGAATTCCTGCCTGCGGTCGAACAGGAACAGGCCTTCTTCATCCCACCCGGACGACCAGCCGCCCAGCCACAAGCGCATGGCGGCCACGGTGGGGTCATCGGCCGGCGCGGTCAAGCGGCTGCACAGCGGCCAGACGATCCAGCTGGAAACGTCATAGGTGGTGGCCAGGCGGTACAGCGGCTCGGAGAGAAAATAGTACGCCGCGGTCCCCGCCTCACCGGTTTCGCTTTCCGCCATGTCATCCATCGCATCGCGCAAGTCGACAAAGGGCGATTCGGCACGGGAATAGGCGTCGTTCAAGGACACCGCCGGGCGGGCCAGTATGCGCACCGGGCCGGCAGGGTCAGGCGTCTCGAACCCCGCGCGGCGGGTGATATCCACGCCCTGGCGCAAGATCGTCGTGGCCTGGTCGGCATCGATGGCCTGGGCCGGGGTCGAGAGATACGCTTCGATGCGGGCCAGCAGTTGATCGGCGCGGGGCAGGATCGCGAAGGCCCGCTTGCGCGCGTCGGCGCCGCTGGGCCAGCCGCCCGACCAGAAATTGAACAGCAGGCGAAAGTCATGGTCCAGGTCCGGCAGGGGATCAGGCACGCCTTTGTCGTCGGCTACTTCGTCCGGGTGATCGTTGTAGGAATCCAGGATCTGATGCCAGTGACGTTGCCATGCCAGGGGATCCTGCGGGACCGGCGTGCCGGCAGGTGGCGTTTGATTCGGCTTGCCTTCAAGAGTATTCACTGTGACCTCCGCAAGATATTGTCGAGAGATTATCGCTTGCCGGCATGCGCCGTGGCTGCAATGCCCAGTGGCCCGTCATGCCAGGTTGGGGGTTGCCCCGTTGCGGCTGCCGGTACTGATTGCCCGCGTTCGCCCTCACCGAAGCCGCTTGACCTTCCCAGCGTAGCCATCTTTACGCTGGCGATCTTGTTTCGATCAGACTCGCCAGGGGCGACACCATGCCGAAAATCACAGTTCTTCCCCATCCCGACCTCGCGCCCGCCGGCGCCGTGCTGGACGTGCCGACAGGCATGTCGCTGTGCGAGGCCTTGCTCGATCACGGCATCCCGATCGAGCACGCCTGCGAGCAAAGCCGCGCCTGCACGACGTGCCACTGCATCGTTCGCCAGGGGTTCGACACGCTCAATACCGTGGAGGAGACCGAAGAAGACCTGCTGGACCGCGCGTGGGGCGTCGAGCCGCAGTCACGCCTGAGCTGCCAGGCCGTCGTGGGGGCAGAGGACCTGACCATCGATATCCCGAAGTACACGGTCAATCACGCCAGGGAGACCTGAGCGGCGCATGCAGGCATGGCAAGCGTCTGCAAAAACAGGCGGATCCACACGCCGCAACGGCCGTGAAAAATGTTTGAAAATGTTTTCCGGCTGGGAATCAAGCGGCTTGAAATTGTAGTCTGGCAAGATATTGGCCTGCCGGCGGGTTCGCGCGGCCGGATTCATCTTGTTCGTAGAGGAGATTTCTTAGTGGTTCTATCCGCAACGATAGTATCGATCGCTTTCCCGTTTCGCCAGTTTGCCGCCAGCGTGTGGCGGCATAGGCGAGGCAGGCCGTGGCTGCCGCTGGTGATGGCGATGATGCTGAGTTGCGTGGCTTTATCCTGGCAGACTGATGCCAGGGCGGCAACGCCGCTGTTGCCGGCCGCGGCGGCCCCGGCGCCGGCCGCGACCGCTGCCCCCAGCGCGCTGTCTCCCGCCGCGCTGGCCGATCTGCTCGACAATCCCGACGCGCGCAAGGCCCTGGTGGATGCGCTGCGTGCGCAGGCGGCCGGGACGGACCCGGCCGCCTCGCGCGCGGCCTCGCAAGCGCCGCCCGCGCAGGCAACGCCCGGGTTGCAGGAGCGCATGGCCGATGACGTGCAGCGCTTCCTGACCGGCGTGGCCACCGACATGGGCCAGGGCGTGGAAGACATGGTGGCGCTGGCCTCGGGGCGCAGCCTGCGCATGGACAGCGGCACGGCGGGCCATGCCTTGATGCCGCTGCTGATGGCGGCGGTGGCCACGATCATCGCCTTCCTTCTGTTGCGCCTGATCGCGATGCGCATCTACACGCGCATTGACCATTGGGTGGCGGAACATGGCAGCAAGCCCGCCGCCCCGTCCGCGCGCGGCACGCCGTTGCCCATCCGGGTGCTGGGCCGGCGGGCGGGCGCAATCATCGGGGCCTTGGCGATCGACGTGGGCGTCGTGGTGCTGGCGGCGATGGCCGGCGGCGCGGCGGCCCTGTGGGGCACGCCCGGGCGCGGCTCGCTGGACACGCTGGCCGCCGTCTTCCTGCGTGCCTTCGTGTCGGTCGAGATCATCAAGGTGGTGATCCGCACGGTGTTCGCGGTGCGGCACCCGCACCTGCGGCTCTTGCCGATGGCCGACGAATCCGCCAGGTTCTGGAATGGCTGGCTGGTGCGCATCGTGGCGGCGGCCGGGTACGGCACGCTGCTGATCGATCCGGTGATGTCGGCCACGCTGTCGCCGGCGCTGGGCCGGCTGGCGGGCATGGTCATCATGCTGGCGGTCTATGTGTACGCCGTGCGCACCATCTGGCAGAACCGCCAGGCCGTGCGCGAGCATCTCGACCGCCGCGCCGCGGGGGCCGCCACGTTCCTGGGGGCGCGGCTGCATTTCCTGTCGCGCATATGGCATGTGCTGGGCATCGGCTACTTCACCGTTCTGTTGGTGGTCAGCCAGGTCGACCCCACCAACGCGCTGCCCTTCATGGCCCGGGCCACGGCGCAGACGCTGCTGGTGATCGGCGTGAGCAGCCTCTTGATCCTGCTGCTGAACGCCTTTCTGGCCAAGCCCATCCGGCTGTCCGACGACCTGCGCCAGCGCCTGCCGCTGCTGGAAGCGCGCGTGAACGCCTACGTGCCGGCCTTGCTGAAGCTGGTCGGCTGGATCATCCGCATCGTGGCGGTGTTGCTGATTCTGGATGCCTGGCGCGCCTTTGACCTGTCGCGCTGGCTGGCGTCGGACGCCGGGGGCGCGGCGATCAAGGTGACGCTCAATATCGTCATCGTGCTGCTGATCGCGGCGCTGGCCTGGACCGTGATCGCCAGCATCATCGAACATCGCCTGAGCCAGCGCGAAGGGCGGGGCATGCCCAGCGCGCGCGAACGCACGCTTCTGGCGCTGTTTCGCAATGCGGCGCTGATCGTCATCGTGACGATGACGCTGATGGTGCTGCTGTCGCAGATCGGCATCGACGTTGGCCCGTTGATTGCTGGTGCCGGCGTGGTGGGCCTGGCGATCGGCTTTGGCGCGCAGAAGCTGGTGCAGGACATCATCACCGGCGTCTTCATCCAGCTGGAAAACGGCATGAACGAGAACGACGTGGTGCAGGTCGCGGGCGTGTTCGGCACGGTCGAGAAGATGACCATCCGGTCCGTGGGCATACGCACGCTGGACGGCGGCTACCACCTGGTGCCGTTCTCGTCGGTGGACGTGGTGGCCAACCACATGCGCGACTTCTCGTACCACCTGGGCGAATACACCATCGCGCACCGCGAAAGCGTGGACGATGCCATCGAGCATCTGCGCGCGGCGTTTGCCGAGCTGATGACCGATTCGGTACTGGGACCCGAAATCCTGGAAGAGATGACGGTGGCCGGGGTCACGGCCGTCAACGACAAGGGCGTGACCATCCGCATCCTGATCAAGACCACGCCGGGCATGCAGTGGGCGGTGCAGCGCGGCTACAACCGCTTGCTCAAGAAGCACTTCGACGCCGCCGACATCGAGCTGCCGTACCCGCACACGGTGGTGTACTTCGGGCAGGACAAGCGCGGCTACGCGCCGCCGGCCAATGTGGCCGTGCAGACCGAGCGCCCCGACGAGGGCGACAACGCCCGGGCGGCGGGACACACCCGCCGTCCCCTGGTGCCGGAATCCGGTGCGGACGATTCGGCCGAGGTGCTGGGCAATGAGCTCGAAGCGCGGCAGGAAGCCGAGGACGAGACGCCGCGCACGGAGCGGTGACTGGCCTGCCTGGCCAGAGAGGGCATCAGGGTGATGCGATGCAGGCGGAACGGGCCGCCCGGTTGAAGGGCTGCGAATGAGCGCCGAAGTTTGGCGCCATTATTCCCCTTAAATTCTGGCGTTGGGATTGATTATCCAGAATTATTATTGCCGCCTGCATCGCATTTGAATCGTGACCTTCTTATTAAAAAAGAGAGCCCCTATGCCCGTCCGATTTCCATACGGTCCCGTTGATTACACCGTGCCGGACAGCCGGTTTATTGCTGCTTGGGATCGATGGTTTGCTTATTTTGACGGCGACGCCAATCGGGATCCACAGTTGGACGGCATGCCGATATCCAATGCCGCGGTAGGACTGGCAGAGCAGATGACCAGGGGGCGGATATTCTCTTTGGATGTGCTATGCCGCCTGCTGGTGCCGTACAGAAACACCATGCAGGCGACACGCGAATTTCGTACGAGCAATGCCCATCTGCTGGTTGAATACTCAGCCCGGCATGGCACCACGGGGCGTCATGTGAATCATGTACGCCTGTCTGATGAAGGGCAGAAATTATGGGCATCGCTCTCGTCGAAGGACAGGGACGATATCGATGCCCTGATTGCCGCGGATATTGAAGACTCCGGTAAAGGTCTGATCGATGTCGGGTTGCCTGGCACCGAGATCGTGCCGTTCAATTCGCCACGCGCCGTTGCCGCAATCGCAGAGGTGTCTGTGCAAGCGCTGACCGTTGCCCTTGTCGACGCGATCGACCAGGATCCGTTCGTGGCCCACTATCGCGGCAAGCCGACGGGAACGCCTGCGGTCACGGGGTGGTCGGCCAGATTGCAGGGCTACTTCTGGCCCAATCCAGGCGTAGATGCCAGGGTCACCGGCCTTCGATTGCGTCCCATGCTGGAAAAGGCCGCAGTGCTTCAGAGTTCTGCCATGCAAGGTCGGGCATGGACCGAGGCCGAGGGGGTTGCGGCGGTACAACTGGCCAAGGACATCTTCCAATGGGGTGGCGTGCCGCAGCCGGACGTGACGGTGCGCAAAGTGCGCGCGGTATTCGACAGCGTGAATCGCGGCGAACGCGTCGGTGACGCGCTGATGAATAGCGGCTGGACCAAAGTGGCAGCCTTCGCAAGCGCAGCTTGCGGTTCGGGCTGCGAACAAGTCATTTGGGATAGTCGCGTTGCGCATTCCCTCTTGCGGCGGCTTGATGCCATTCTGGTGGCTTCCGGCGTTGAAGACGTGCCAGATTGTCTGGTCAATCTGGGCCGCGTCCCAGGACGAGCCGGAACGCGCGTCGCGCCGCGCTATCGCCTCAACTGGCCCAATGGCTACCAGAAGTGGTCAACCCAGTTTGCCGGTAGCGCATTTGTCAGAGGCGTGCGCGACGAGCTGAATCGGCGGCCCGATGTTTATCCCGTGGGCCCCGCCAATGAGGGCGCGGTCTGGACGACCAGAGAAGTTGAGATGGTGTTATTCATGGATGGCTATTGAGCGGCCGACGTTTTTGAGGCGGCAATTGCTGCAGCTTGGGGTGCCGGCAAGTCTCAAGCGGCAGCCATGGATTTCCGGGATGCCGTGGGGACTAGCCGTCTACGCCGCAATCACCGGTGCCGGGGTCTCGGCTGAAATGCCGTGGCTGGCGTCAGCCCATTCGATCCGGTTGCGTCCCGCCGCCTTGCCCCGGTAGAGCGCGGAATCGGCTTGTCGCAGCGCGTCTTCCAGCCCCTGCACGCCATGGAAGTGGGGCGAAATCCCGATGGTGACGGTGCAGCGCAGCCATTGGTCGGATCCCGCCACCTTGATGGCCTGGCTTTCAATGTTGGCACGCAGGCGTTCGGCCAGGAACGTGACGCCTTCCGTGTCGGCATCCAGGAAGATGGCCACGAATTCTTCCCCGCCGATACGACCCGTCAGGTCGCCGCGACGGACGGTGGCGCGCAGCAGGTCGGCCACCTGGCAGATGACCTCGTCCCCGGCCTGGTGGCCGTAGGTATCGTTGATGCGCTTGAAATGATCCACATCCAGCAATAGCAGGCAGGCCGGCGCGGCCTGTCGTGCGTTGAAGTACTGCTTGAGCGCATCCGCCAACCCGCGGCGATTGAGCAGGTTCGTCATGGGGTCGCGCGCCGCGATATTGCGCAGGCTGTCGGTCAGGCGCCGCAGCACCAGCCAGACGATGGCGGGCGGCACGATGGTGGCCAGGGTGGACATGTAGATGTAGAAGATCATCTGAAAGCGGCTGTCCATGTGCAGCGCATCCAGGCCATCGTCCACGATCTTCATGAACTTCAGCGCGTTCAGGACACAGATGCCGCCGATCAGCAGCGAGAAGAAAATCATTTCTCCGTACAGGTCTTTGGCAAACGTGCGCACGCCGTAGATCACGGTCAGGGTCATGGCAAAGAACAGCACGGTCGCCATCGCCGCCAGCATGGCGTAGCGGGCGGCGGGGCCGGCGCTTGCTTGCACCCACCATTGCGCCAGGCCGTAGGCCACGGCAAAGGCGATCAGTGGCCGCCACAAGGGAACCTGGCGCCCAAAGAAGCGCATGGCGCCCAGCCAGTACGCAATCGGGGCGGCGAGCGTAAGAATATGGTTGATGACGCTCATCAGGCTCCAGGCCGGCCCGCCTTCGAGCAATTGCAGGATGTAGGCCGACGCCAGCAACAGGTTGCCCACGGCAAAATAATCCATCCCCATCCGGTTGCCGGGCAGGCGACGGCTGATCAATAAGAACATGCCGGAAAAGCACAACAGGTGTGCACACAGCATGGCGACGAGCGTAGAGGCAACCATAACGGGGAAGGGGTAGAGGGGACGCGGAATTCCGGCTTGGCCGCTAGCTGGCGGCCATGCGTTACCAGACTTTCCACCAGGGTTTGCGGGGCGAGGGCGCGTCCGGGGGCGGAATATGTTCGGGCGCCGCACCGGGTTCAAAGACCCACGTGCCGGACGGGTCCGTGATGACCTGTATTTCCTGACGAAAGTCCGCCAGCTTGGCGAAGAAATCCTTCGCTTCTTCCGGAATGGGCGACGTCACGCCCAGCGGCTCGTCCGGTCTCAGTGTCGCAAGCTTGATTTCGGCTCGGCCTGCGAACGTGTAGCCGGGCAGGTCGCCGTCCGACGCGTGAAGGGGCGCAACGAATCCGATCTGCCTGAAAAGCGCGAAGGTCTGCTCGACATCGGGTTCGACAAAGCCGGCATCGTCGCCGTCATCCGATAGGTGGGTCATGGGAAGTCTCTTCGATGAATGGCCGTGTCACTCGCCCTGCAACGCGCGCCGCAGCGCCGCCCGGGCCAGGATGCGGGTGGAATCCAGCGTCGGCAGCGCGCAGTTGCCGTCGTTCAGCACCAGCGGCAGTTCGGTGCAGCCCAGCACGACCGCGTCGCAACCGGCGTCGCGCAGCCGCGTCACCACGCCTTGCAGCAACGCGACCGACGCCGGCCGGAAATCGCCATAGACCAGTTCGTCCATGATGATCCGCGCCAGCAGGTCTCGGTCGGATGCCGGCGGGCGCACGCATTCCAGGCCCTGGGCCGCCAGCTTGTCGGGGTAGACGGGGCTGTCCACCAGCCAGCGCGTGCCGGTGATGCCGATGCGGCGATAGCCGCGTTGGGCGGCTTCCAAGGCGACTTCTTCGGCGATGTGCAGCCAGGGCAGGGGCGACTGCGGCAGCACGTGGCCCAGCGCCTGGTGGATGGTGTTGTCGGGGCAGATCAGGAAGTCGGCTCCTGCGCGCGCCAGCTTGCCGGCCGACGACAGCATCAGCGCGCCCACGCCGGCCAGGTCGCCCTGGTTGAGGCACGCCACGTAGTCGGCCAGCGAATGGGTGTGCAGGGAGACCTCGGGGTGGGCGTGCGGACCCAGTGCCTGGGCGCCTTCGGCGCAGATCGTGCGATAGCACAGCGCGGCACCTTCGGCCGAGCAGGCGACGATGCCGATGTGCAGGGAAGAGCTGTACGACATTTTTTTCCTAGGAGTAAAGGCCGGATCTACGGGGGAAGGTGCAGATTTAGATCGCGTTCTTGCGCTCTCGCTCGTGCTCGCATGGAAATGAATCGATAGTGCAAGAATCGCACATTTCACAAATTAAGCGCCCGCAGGCACAAGTCTCGTTTTTTCCGTAGACCAGGGGCCAATTGCCGCATTCGACGTGATTGCGATTTTTTCCTCCACAGTGGGCAATCAGAGTCCGTGTTTTTCCGTCTGGGAATCTGCTGCGGAAAATGCCATTCGTTTGCAGTGTGAATCGGGTCATGCCACGCATTTCAGCCTCGGTCAGTGCGCTATCCAATAGCTCCAGGACCTGGAATAGCGCTTCCAATGTGCTAGCTATATCAATGATACCGATGCCGGATGCGAGCGAGTTCGAGCCACGGCTATCCCCGCGGTCAGATGTGACACTGGGATGGCGAAACAGCTGGGAAATACGGGATGTCCTGGATGGATTTCCAGCTAACCTCCATTGGAGCCAGGCATGCAACGTGAACAGGTATAGCCAAGGCAATCTCGGCACGAAAACTGCTCCAGGGCGCTGCGTTCGGTGATCACGTGCGTGCGTCCGTAGTTCGTGCAGGAAGTTCCGCTGCTGCGCATCCAACTGCCCGAAAGCTGATGCATCCAGATCCAGCAAGGCACAAAGCACCGGGGGCAGACCATCTCGTAGCCGATTCATCAAAACCTGGTCGGTGCGTTCAAAGTGCTCGACAAGTTTTTGCAGGGCTTCATCCCGCAGGCGGTAGTGCAGACCAGGGTAATCCCACGACCATGCGGGTATCTCCGATAGCTTTTTGGGGGCCGGCATGTCGATGTCTGCAAGGTCCTGGAATCGCTTCATGAGTCTTTGCACTTCCAATGCCGTAGTCACACCCAGGACAACCATGGAGGTCGTATTCATCTCGGGTATGTCATGACGCGTAAAGCTCCGCCAAACGCTTGGTTTGACAGCGGCTATCCGACCTTCGCTGTCGAGTTTGGTGTAGGGGCTGCTGATACCCAGCAGGGTCACTGGGTTGCCGGCCGCATCCGCCTTGAACGCCTTTACTTTCCACTTGCTTGAGCGTAGTCCACCACCTGGGGTGCGTCGACAGTTCTTTACGTCAATGCCATGCTTGCGATCGAGTTCAAGGTCCATCAGGGGCCACGCGGTAGTACTACCGTCCAGCTGAGTGATGGCGATGTCCTGGACAGGCAGGCCAAATCCCTCCAGATAGTGATACGCGCATTTTTCCGCCGCGCGCGCAGTCTGCATTTGGGCACGCTGCCGTACCGCGATCTCTGTTTCCTCAGGGTCTGCAGCTGGGGCCCAGAGATTGGCCAGTTGAAGGTCACGCGAATCGAGGGACGCCAGTACCTTGTCCGCGTCAAAACATAGCTGCTTCACGCTTTGGTCCCAGAATCGTTGTAGTGTCGTCATCGCGCTGGACCAATCTTGGTAGCGCTTTCGAGCGAGCGATGCCGCAACTGTTAGAGGGACCGTCTTCAGAGCCGGCCATGTGTCCCATTCCTCTGGCCACTCGGCGTTTGGCCGAGCCATGGTGTCTTCGATGATCTGCCAGCCAAGACCTGTACTCTCGCTATCGCTATCGCCCTCGACCTTCATGGCTGCCCAAGCAATCAGTTCTTGCGTCGGAGTGCTTCGACCGCATGCTTTCAGCCAATTGATGAGAGCATCTCTTTGTCCGCGTAGCGCCTTCCACAGTTGCTCAAATTCCGTTGCATTGAGGCTTTCCAATCCGTCAAAGCCGTCTTGTCGAAATGATTCCAGATGCACGGCTACCCGATCCGGACTCTGCTTTAGGAAATGCTGCACGACGGCCAGTTTCACGCCGTGTCCTGCATATTCCAGTGGAAGCTTAGTGCCGATATGGTCGCAGCAAGTCCAGGCTTGCGGCGGTAGCTTTCGTAGGAGGTCCTCAATCAGGCCCTGACCAACGACTGTATCAATTGCTGCCAGAGCCAACGGCAGCAATACGGGTTGATCGGGAAGTAGCGCCATGGCCGCTGCCCAATTCTCCAGATGTTCGTTGTGGTTATGTGCCACCTGTTGCCACAGCTGCGAGGCCACACCACTGTCCGCCAGGTCCAAGTGGCGAGCTTCCTGGGCTGCTATGCGGCCATCAGCTCGGTCTATGGTCTTGACCAGAACAAACGCACCTTCCAACGTATGCCTGCTTCGGCGCAGCCATGCAATCCGGCTTTCATTAAGGAAGATCTCGCTACTCGATGAGCCGGTCAGGGGCAGAGCGAAACCGAAGCCCTTTTGATGCACAGATTGGATGTACGCAATCTCAGCTGGCCAGCGTTGAAAGTCCGCGTCGGACGGCAATCTGGGGCGAAATGATCCCGTTGTTGGCGGCGGAGGTGGCCGTCTCGGGTGGAAAAGCGGCTTTAGTCTGATGATGGCCAATGTAATTCCCTAACGTCTTAGCTAAGAAGGTCAGACGATTCCTTTGAGAGAAACACTAGGGGGTAGCGTACAAGTCGCTCGATATCACTAAGCGCGCCTTGTACTCAAGAGGTGGTGAGTCGGGGGGCTGGCAACAAGCGCTTGCCTGCTATTCAACCGTGCTCTTGGTCAACGCCCGCACATGCCGGGCGATGCCGCGGAACTGTTCGGCCATGGCGTCCTGCTGCGCCTGCGTCAGCCGCGACAGGAACAGCTCGTCAATCGCGGGTCCGTAGATCTTCCACATCTTGCGCCGCAGCGCCAGGCCTTCAGGCGTGATCCGGGCAAAGGTGGCGCGCCTGTCTTCGTCGCTGCGGAACCGCTCGACCAGCCCGGCGGCTTCGATCCGGTCCATCAGCCGCGTCAGGTTGTAGCGCGCGATGACCATGCGTTCGGCCATCTCGAACATGCGGGCGGTGCCCTGCGGCGCGCGTTCCAGCGCCCACAGCGCGTCGTACCACGCGAGCGGCGGCAGGTCGGCGGCGGACAGTCTTTTTTCGATCTCTTCCACCACCAGCGCATGCGCGGTCAGAAAGAGGCTCCACGCGTCGGGCTTGCCCGTGGCCATGCGTTCGTTCCTTGTCTGGGGATTTTGCTGCCGCGATTGTAGAGGCGGCGGCCGGCAAAACCGCCAACAGTTGCACTTGCAATTGTTCGGGAACCTTCATACGATTGCAATTGCACATTATGCAAATGCAATTCACGATATGAAATGAAGGCGCCGGTGCTTTCCGTCCAGGCGCCGCTTTCCCCAAAGGAGCAAGCCATGGAAACCGAGATCGACCCTATCGACGCCGACCCGCAGGAAACCCGGGAATGGCTGGACGCCATGCAGGCCGTGCTGGCGCACGAAGGCCTGCCGCGCACGCACTACCTGCTGGACCAGCTGATCAACCAGGACCGCGAGCGCCTGGGCGGTTACGCCGCGCCGGGCGCCACGCCGTACGTGAATACCATCGGCGTGGCGGGGCAGGCGGCGTTTCCGGGCGACGTGGGTATCGAATCGCGCCTGGACGCCTACCTGCGCTGGAACGCGATGGCCATGGTGCTGCGCGCCGGCAAGACCTCGGGCGTGGGCGGGCACATCGCGACCTACGCGTCGGCAACCACCCTGTATGAAACCGGCTACCGCCATTTTTTCCGGGCGGCCACGCCGGACTATCTGGGCGACATGCTGTACATCCAGGGGCATTCGGCCCCGGGCATCTACGCGCGCGCCTACCTGGAAGGGCGCATCTCGGAAGACGAGCTGGATCGCTTCCGGCGCGAGATCGGCGGCGGCGGGCTGGCCTCGTATCCGCACCCGCGCACCATGCCGGGCTTCTGGCAGTTCCCGACGGTGTCGATGGGGCTGGGGCCGCTGATGGCGGCCTACCAGGGGCGCTACATGCGCTACCTGGAAGACCGCGAGCTGATCCCCGCGCAAGACCGCCGGGTGTGGGGCTTTCTGGGCGATGGCGAACAGGACCAACCCGAAACGCTGGCGGCCGTGGCGATGGCCGGGCGCGAGAAGCTGGACAACCTGATCTTCGTGGTCAATTGCAACCTGCAGCGGCTGGACGGCCCGGTGCGCGGCAACGCCAAGATCATCCAGGAACTGGAAAGCGTGTACCGCGGCGCGGGCTGGAATGTGATCAAGGTGGTCTGGGGCGGCGGTTGGGACGCGTTGCTGGCGCAGGACCACGACGGCCGGCTGCGCCGCCGCATGATGCAATGCGTGGACGGCGAATACCAGGTGTTCAAGGCCCGCGGCGGCGCCTATGTGCGCGAGCATTTCTTCGGCGCGGACCCGGTGCTGCTCGACCGCGTGGCGCACCTGTCCGACGAGGAGATCGGCGCGCTGAACCGGGGCGGGCACGACCCGGTCAAGGTGCATGCGGCCTACGCCCAGGCGCTGGCGCACCGCGGCCAGCCCACCGTGATCCTGGCCAAGACGGTGAAGGGCTACGGCATGGGCGCAGCGGGCGAGGCGGCAAATACCAACCACCAGCAAAAGAAGATGGCCGATCCGGCGGTGCGGGCGTTCCGAGATCGCTTCGGCATTCCGGTGGCCGACGACCGGTTGGCCGAGATTCCGTACATCAAGCCGGCGCCCGGCAGTGCCGAGCAGGCCTATTTCGACGCGGGTGTCCAACGCGCGGGCGGCCACCTGCCGCGCCGGCCCGCCGGCCCGGGGCCGCAGGCCATGCCGGCGCTGGCCGCGTTTGCCGCGCACCTCAAGGGCAGCGACGGGCGCGAGTTTTCCACGACCATGGCGTTCGTGCGCATCCTGGCGCAGCTGCTGAAGGACCCGGACATCGGCGCCAAGGTGGTGCCGATTGTGCCCGACGAATCGCGCACCTTCGGCATGGACGGCATGTTCCGCCAGGTGGGCATCTATTCGCACGTGGGCCAGCTGTACACGCCGCAAGACGCCGACCAGCTCAGCGTCTATCGCGAAGACCGTCGCGGCCAGATCCTGCAGGAAGGCATCAACGAGTCTGGCGCGATGTCGTCATGGATCGCGGCGGCCACGGCCTACAGCACGCACGGCGTGGCCACCATTCCGTTCTATATCTTCTATTCGATGTTCGGCTTTCAGCGCGTGGGCGACCTGGCCTGGGCGGCGGGCGATATCCGCGCGCGCGGCTTCCTGCTGGGCGCCACCTCTGGCCGCACCACGCTGGAAGGCGAAGGGCTGCAGCACGACGACGGCCACAGCCACGTGCTGGCCTCGGTGATTCCGTCGTGCATCGCCTACGACCCGGCCTATGCTTACGAGATCGCGGTGATCGTGCAGGACGGCCTGCGCCGCATGTATCAGGAAGAGGAAGACGTCTTCTACTACCTGACGCTGATCAATGAGAAGACCGCGCATCCGCCGCTGCCCGAAGGCGCCGAAACCGGCATCCTGAAAGGCATGTACCGGCTGCGCGAGGGCGGGCCGGGCGAGGTGCGCGCGCAGTTGCTGGGCAGCGGGGCGATCCTGGCCGAAACCTTGGCCGCCGCCGATCTGCTGCAACAGGACTACGGCGTGGCGGCCGACGTCTGGAGCGTCACCAGCTATTCCGAGCTGCGCCGCGACGGCCAGGAAACCGAACGCTGGAACCGCCTGCATCCGCTGGACGCGGCGCGCCGCGGTTACGCCGAAAGCTGCCTGGCTGATGCCGCTGGCCCGGTGGTGGCCGCGACCGACTACATGAAGACGGTGGCCGAGCAGATCCGCCCCTTCGTGGCAGGGCGCCGCTATGTGACGCTGGGCACGGACGGCTTTGGCCGGTCGGATACACGCCAGGCGCTGCGGGCGTTCTTCGAGGTGGACCGGCATCACATCGTGTTGGCCACCCTGAAGGCGCTGGCCGATGACGGTGTGTTGCCGGCCGAGCAGGCGGCGGATGCGATCCGGCGCTACGGGCTGGACCCGCAAGCCGTGTCAGCGGCGCTGCCGTGAGTCGGCGCTAAGGCAGGGCGGTGTCAGGGCAGGGCGGTGTCAGGGCAGAGCGGTGTCAGGGCAGAGCGGTGTCAGGGCAGAGCGGTGTCAAAGCAGGGCGGCGGCGCGGCATGCGCTGGCCGCCCTGTTTCCTGGCAGAAACCGCGCCCTCAGGCGCGGCGCGCCAGCAAGGCCCAGATGCCCGCGGCCGACAGCAGTGCGCCGCCGCCCAGGTTGAAGCCGCGCTGCGCCCTGGGCGAGGCCAGCAGGCGGCGGGCCGAACCGGCAAACAGGGCGTAGACGGTGGCGTTGATGCCGGCGCAGGCCACGAAGGTGGCCGACAGCGTCCACAGCTGGCGGGTCACGTCGCCGGCCGGGTCGATGAACTGCGGCAGGAAGGCGACGAAGAAGATGATGCCCTTGGGGTTCAGCGCGGTCACCAGGTAGGTGTTGGCGAACAGCTTCCAGCGCGAACCGGCGGCGTCGGCCTGCGGCAAGGTGGCCGGGGCCACGCCGGCCCGCAGCAGCTTGAAGCCCAGGTACAGCAGGTACAGTCCGCCTACGGTCTTGACCACGGTGAACCAGAACGCCGACGCCGACAGCAGCGCGCCCAGGCCCAGCAGCGACAGCGCCAGCGCGGTGGAATCGCCCAGCGTCACGGCCAGCACCAGCGGCAGGCGGGCGCGCTTGCCATGGGTGATGGAATAGCTGATGACGGTCAGGATGGTGGGGCCGGGCAGCATCACCAGCAGGGTGGATGCGCCCAGGAAGGCCAGCCAGGTTTCCAGCGACATGGGTCTTGCTCCAGAGTGGGGGGGCGGCGGCGTCGCCCTGGCGGCCAATGTATCGCAAGGCGCGGGGCGATGGGGCGCGTCCGGGGTCAGGTGGTGCAAAATACAGGTTTCCCGGACAGTGAACGCGGCGCCGTAAGGCGGCAGCGAAGGAAACACCATGGCATTCGATTTTGACCTGTTTGTGATCGGCGCGGGCTCGGGCGGCGTGCGCGCGGCCCGTTTTGCGGCCGGTTTCGGCGCCCGCGTGGCCGTGGCCGAAAGCCGCTACCTGGGCGGCACCTGCGTCAACGTGGGTTGCGTGCCCAAGAAGCTGCTGGTCTACGGCGCCCACTACAGCGAAGATTTCGAACAGGCGCACGGCTTTGGCTGGACCGCCGGCCAGCCCAGCTTCGACTGGGCCACGCTGATCGCCAACAAGAACCGCGAGATCCAGCGTCTTAACGGCATTTACCGCAATTTGCTGGTCAATAGCGGCGTGACGCTGCTCGAAGCCCACGCCCGCATCAAAGACCTCCACACCGTCGAGGTGGACGGCAAGACGTACACCGCCGCGAACATCCTGGTGGCGACCGGCGGCTGGCCGCAGGTGCCGGACATTCCCGGCAAGGAACACGCCATCACCTCGAACGAGGCCTTCTTCCTGCCGGCGCTGCCCAAGCGCGTGCTGGTGGTGGGCGGGGGTTATATCGCGGTCGAATTCGCCTCTATTTTCAATGGCATGGGCGCGCAGACCACCCAGCTGTACCGCGGCCCGCTGTTCCTGCGTGGCTTTGACGGCGCGGTGCGCGAACACCTGCGCGACGAGCTCACCAAGAAGGGTATCGACCTGCGCTTCAATGCCGACGTCGCCCGTATCGACAAACGCGCCGACGGCGTGCTGGCCGCTACGCTGAAAGACGGTTCGGTGATCGAGACCGACTGCGTGTTCTATGCCACCGGCCGCCGTCCGATGCTGGACAACCTGGGCCTGGAAAACACCGGCGTCAAGTTTGACGACAAGGGCTTCATCGCCGTCGACGACGAATACCGCACGGCCGAACCGTCGATCCTGGCGCTGGGCGACGTCATCGGCCGGGTGCCGCTGACGCCGGTGGCGCTGGCCGAGGGCATGGCGGTGGCGCGCCGCCTGTTCCGCCCCGAGGAATACCGCAAGGTGGATTACAAGCTGATCCCCACTGCCGTGTTCAGCCTGCCCAACATCGGCACGGTGGGCATGACCACCGAAGAGGCGCGCGAGGCCGGCCACGAGATCAAGCTGTTCGAAAGCCGCTTCCGCCCGATGAAGCTGACGCTGACCGAGTCGCAGGAAAAGACGCTGATGAAGCTGATCGTCGACGCCAAGACCGATCGCGTGCTGGGCGTGCACATGGTGGGCCCGGATGCCGGCGAGATCGTGCAAGGTATCGCCATCGCGCTGAAGGCGGGCGCGACCAAGCAGGTGTTCGACGAAACGATCGGCATCCACCCGACGGCGGCCGAAGAGTTCGTGACGCTGCGCACGCCGGTGGCGAACTAGCCCGCGCCGGGTTTGGCGGTGCGGGGGCTTGGCGCGGACATCGTCCGTGCTATAGCCGTTCGATCATGGCGCGCGCCGCAGCCGGCGCGCGTTCCTTGGCGCCATTGATGAAAAATGCATACACATCCTGTGGCTTGGCGCCGCCCGCCGCCTTGCGCGTGCCGACGCGCGGCAGGTCGGCCGGGTCCGCACCGCGCGCCCAGGTATGCAGCCGTTCGGCCCAGGCGTCCAGCACCTTGGGCGCGTAGCCGGCCTTGAAGGCGGTGCTGGCGCGCATCAGCCGCGCATAGACGAAGGCGCCGGTGCGGTCGGCCAGCGACGGGTAGTCTTCGCTGTCGGTGTAGACGGTGGCGGCGCCATGGCGGCGGGCCAGGTCCAGGTATTCCTCGCAGGCAAAACTGGGGTGGCGCACGTCCAGCACGTGGCGCAGCGGCAGGCCGTCGACCGCATCGGGCAGCAGCGCCAGGAAGGCGCCGAAATCGTCCGGGTTGAACACCTTGGTGGGCGCGAACTGCCACACGATAGGCCCCAGCTTCGGGCCCAGCTCGGCGATGCCGCCGTGCACGAAGCGGTGGATGGATTCACCGGCGCCGGCCAGTTCGCGGCGATTGGTGGCGTAGCGCGAGGCCTTCAGCGAAAACACGAAATCGTCCGGCGTCTCGTCGCGCCATTTGGCGAAGGTGGCCGGCTTCTGGCTGCTGTAGTAGGTGCCGTTGATTTCGATGGCGGTGAGCTGGCGGCTGGCGTATTCCAGCTCGCGGGCGTGGGGCAGGCCTTCGGGATAGAAGGCGCCGCGCCACGGGGCGTAAGTCCAGCCGCCGATGCCGACCCGGATGGCGGCCGGCTTGTGCGCGGCGGGCGATTTGCGCAGGGGCATGGGCGGGGGTCCTTTCCGATGTTGCGGGGCGTCTCTGCCACTCTATCCCTGACGGGCCGCGCATCCCATCCGTCCACATTTAAAACCGCGGATTGTCAGCGATTGTTCAGCCGGGGTGTTGCCCGGATGCCGCGTCGGGTGGGAGCAACCCGGCGGCGCAACAAAAAGCGTGCTGTTCCGATACAGATTTCAGATAACGTGCACAGCACTCCCTTCACTGCCGTCCGGCGCGCGCCGGTTCATCATGCCTGACATTGCCAATCTTCTGACGTTCGCCCTGGTCGCCCTGGGCATGGTGCTCACGCCTGGGCCCAACATGATCTACCTGGTGTCGCGTTCGATTTCGCAGGGCCCCAAGGCCGGGCTGATTTCGTTGGGCGGCGTGGCGGTGGGGTTCGTGTTCTACGTGCTGTGCGCGGCGTTCGGCATCACGGTGCTGCTGATGGCGGTGCCGTATGCCTATGATGCGCTGCGCTTTGGCGGCGCGCTGTATCTGCTGTACCTGGCCTGGCAGGCGGTGCGCCCGGGCGGACGGTCGCCGTTCCAGGTGCGTGAACTGCCCGCCAGCAGCCCGCGCACGCTGTTCTCGATGGGGCTGGTGACCAACCTGCTCAATCCCAAGGTGGCGGTGATGTACGTGTCGCTGCTGCCGCAGTTCATCCAGCCCGATCACGGCAGCGTGTTCACGCAGTCGCTGGCGCTGGGCATGACGCAGGTGGCGGTCAGCCTGTCGGTCAACGCGGTCATTGCCATCATGGCGGGGTCCATTGCCGGTTTCCTGGCCGGACGCCCGCTGTGGATGGTGGTGCAGCGCTGGCTGATGGGTACGGTGCTGGCCGGCCTGGCGCTGCGCATGGCGCTGGATTCGCGGCGCTGATGGCCGCAGCGCGATCGCAGCTGTCCGGCTGCTGCTGGCTTGGCGAGACCTGAAAAACCGCCTTACCCGCGTGCCGCCCTCGCCAGCTTGCCCAACTGCTTGACCAGCCCCGGGAAACGATCGGCGCTGGTGTTGCCGTAGCCGATCACCAGGCCGTTGTCCTGCGGCTGCGGCGTGATGGCGAAGGTCGACAGCGCGTTGGGGTTCATGCCCAGCTTGCGGGCCTGTTCGACGATGGCGCGGTCCGGGATGTCGGGCGGCAGGCGCACGGTCAGGTGCAGGCCGCTGTGGCCGCCCAGCACCTCGTGGTCTACCCCCAGGTGCTGCGCCAGCGCATCGCGCAGCGCCGCCTGGCGGTCGCGGTACAGCCGCCGCATGCGGCCCAGGTGGCGCGAGAACTGGCCGTTCTCGATGAAGGCGGCCATGGTCAGCTGTTCCAGCCGGTGGCCGCCGCGCAGCATTTCGATGATCGACGGCATGGCCGGCCCGGCAATCGCCTGCGGCAGCACCAGAAAGCCCAGCCGCAGGGCCGGGAACATGGTCTTGCTGAAGGTGCCCACATACAGCACCGGGGCGTCGGGCAGCAGGCCCTGCATGGCGGCGATGGGTTCGCCCTGGTGGCGGAATTCGCTGTCGTAGTCGTCTTCGATGATCCAGGCGCCGGCCTGGCGGGCGCGTTCCAGCAGGTCCAGCCGGCGCGCCAGCGACAGCACCGCGCCGGTCGGGTATTGGTGGGTGGGCGTGGTCTGGATCAGGCGCGGGGGCTGCTTGTCCCAGGCGTCATCCGAAATGGCGATGCCGTCGGCGTCCACCCGCATGGCGACCACGTTCAGGTCGCCCGCATGAAACGAGGCCTTGGCGCCGCGGTAGCCGGGTTCTTCCAGCCAGGCGGTGTCGCCCGGATTGGTCAACAGTTGCACGCACAGGGCCAGCGCGCCTTGCGCGCCCTCGGTGATGACGATGCGGTCGGCGTCGCAGCGCACCCCGCGCGACACGCGCAGGTATTGGGCAATGGCCTCGCGCAGTGCCGGTTCGCCCACGGGCGGGCCGTAGCCCAGCGTGGCGGCGGGGGCGGCCTGCAGGGCGCGGTCTTGCGCGCGGCGCCAGGCATTGATGGGAAATTGCGTCAGCGCCGGGGTGCCGGGGGTGAGCGGCAGCGCGCCGTCGTTGGGCGCGCGGGTAGCGACGATGCGCGACAGCCGCTGGGCGGTGCGAAACGCGGGCGCCTCGGGCGCGGCGGCCTGCTTGGCGGCGCTGGCTGCTGCCGCCGACAGGGGCGCGACCCGGGTGCCCTGACGGTCGGCGATGACATAGCCTTCGGCCGTCAATTGCTCGTAGGCGATCAGCACGGTGTTGCGGGAAATGGCCAGTTCGTCGGCCAGCACGCGCGAGGCGGGCAGTTTGCCGCCGGCCGGCAACTGGCCGGCCAGGATGGCCTGTTTCAGGCGCTGGATCAGCTGGCGCTGGCGCGGCAGCGCGCCGGGCCCGCGCGCCAGGGGGCTGGACAACAAACCGGCACCGTCTATCATGGCTCTATTAAATTCAGGGATCGTGGTGCTTTTTATCATGCCACGATTTCGCTATCGTGAGTGCATGCCAGGGCCGATTGCCATCATGTAACGGCCCGGCTTGCGTCGCCACCGCCGGCGGCGTTTTCCAACCTGGATGAGGCCAGCAGCATGCAACCCCGCGTCAATGCTTACCAACAACCCGTCGGCCCCGACTTGCCTGACTGGACGCCGCGCCCGCGTCCGCCGGTCACGCCTATCGAGGGCCGCTACTGCCGGCTGGAACCCCTGTCGGCCGAGCGCCACACGGCCGACCTGTTCCAGGCCTTCAGCCAGGCGCCGGACGGCAGCGACTGGACCTACATGACCGCCGGCCCCTTTCCCGACGAGGCCTCCTACCGCAAGTTCGCCGAACAGCACCAGGCGCAGCCGGGCAGCGATCCGCTGCACCACGCCGTCATCGACCTGGCCAGCGGCCGCGCGGTCGGCTCGCTGTCGCTGATGCGCATCGACCCGAATCATGGCGTGATCGAAGTGGGCCACGTGGCGTTCTCGCGCCTGCTCAAACGCACCCGCATCGCCACCGAGGCGCAATTCCTGCTGATGCGCCGCGCGTTCGACGAGCTGGGCTATCGCCGCTATGAATGGAAGTGCGACAGCCTGAACGCGCCGTCGCGCTCGGCCGCCGCCCGCCTGGGCTTTCAGTTCGAGGGCATATTCCGCCAGGCCATCGTGTACCGCGGCCGCAGCCGCGACACGGCCTGGTTCTCGATCATCGACAGCGAATGGCCAGCCTTGCGCGCGGCCTACGAACGTTGGCTCAGCCCCGACAACTTCGATGCCGAAGGCGGCCAGCGCCAGGGCCTGGCGGACCTGATCGCCCAGGAAAAGGCCGCGTGCGCCTGATCCCCGTGGCATTGGCCCTGTTCTGGGGCCTGAACTGGCCGGCGGTGAAGATCGTGCTGTCGATCTGCCCGCCGTTCACCCTGCGCCTGTTGGGTCTGGGCAGCGGGGCCTTGCTGCTGCTGGCGCTGGCGCGCGCCAAGCGGCTGCCCCTGCTGCCGCCGCGCGACGCGTGGCTGGGCATAGTGGTGGGCGGCATCCTGGCCGTGGCGGTGTTCAACCTGGCGGTGGCCTGGGCGCAGCTCAGCACCAGCACGTCGCGCGCGGCAGTGCTGACCTTCACCATGCCGATGATGTCGGCGCTGTTGGCCTGGGCCGTGCTGGGCGAACGCCTGGACCGCCGCCGCGGGCTGGCGTTGCTGCTGGGCGGGGCAGGGGTGGCGGTGCTGGCCTGGCCGGTACTGCGCGCCGTTTTCGCAGAACACGACCTGGCCGCCGCGCGCGGCCTGGTGTTTCCGCTCACCGCCGCCTTCGGGTGGGCCGCCGGCACGGTCTACCTGAAGCGCTGGCCGGTGAGCGGCCACCGCATCGTCATCACGGCCTGGCAGTTGGCGGTAGGCGCGGCCTGCGCCTTGGCCGGCGTGCTGCTGGCGGGCGAATCGTTTCCGCTGCAGGGGTGGGATGGCCGGGTGGCGGCGGCGCTGACCTTCCATATCGTGCTGGGCACGGCGGTGGCCTACTGGCTGTGGTTCGTGCTGAGCGAACGGGTCAGCGCGACAGTGGCGGCGCTGACCACCCTGATGGTGCCGGTGGTGGGGGTGCTGGGCGCGATGGCATTGGTGGGCGACCGCCCGGCCCCGGCCGATTGGTGGGGCTTTGCGCTGGTGCTGGCGGGGGCGGCGCTGATCGTGCTGAACCTGGGGGCAAAGAAAAGCCCGGCGCGCGCGTCGGCCTAGAAAACCGGCAAGGGTCAGGCTCAGGCGCGTGGCGTGCGCCGAAACTTCTCGCGCAGCAAGCCCGCGCCGCTGACCAGCGAAATGCCCGCCAGCACCATCACGGCGCCGACCACGAAGGCGCCGTCCAGCGGTTCATTCAGGATCAGCACGCCGAACGACACGCCGAACAGCGGCGTCATGAACGACAGGATGGACAGGCGCGAGGCGAGATAACGGCGCAGCAGCCAGAACCACGCCAGGTAGCTGGACAGCGCCACCACGACCGACTGGAACGCCACGCTGAGCACGGCCGCCTGGGTGTAGCGGATGCCGGCGTTGCCGGTGGCCGCGGCATAGCCCAGCAGCAGCACGGCGGCGACCGCCATCTGGTAGAACAGGGTCTTGGCCGGCGCGGCTTCCGACAGCGCGGTGCGGCGGATCGCCACCGTGGTGGCGCCCCACAACAGCCCGGCCAGCAAGCCCAGTGCGTCGCCCAGCAGCATGTCGCTGCCGCCGGCCTGCGGCTTGCCGTTGCCCAGGAAGGCCACGGCAATGCCGCCGAACGCCACCGCCACGCCCAGCCATTGCAGCGGTGCCATGCGTTCTTCAGGTATGCGCCAGTGCAGGCCCAGCGCGGTGAAGATCGGCGCGGTGTACAGGAACACGGACATATGCGAGGCCGTGGTGTAGACCAGCCCCTGCGCGACCGCCAGGAACTCCAGTCCGAACAGCAGGCCCACCAGCAGGCCGGCACCCAGGGTGCCGTCGCGCAGCGCCCGCCCGCCTTCGGCCCGCCACACCACCACCGCCAGCACCAGCGCGGCAAAGGTCGAGCGCAGCCCGACCTGCATGATGGGCGAAATGTCGGCGGCCACCAGCTTGATGGCGATCTGCTGGAAGCCCCAGCAGAGGCACAGCAGCAGCATCACGCTGGTGGCCAGCGTGTCCAGCGGACGGCGCAAGGGCGTCATGGCTGGCCCCGGTTCAAGGCAGTTCGGCGGGGTAGCTGTCCAGCGCCAGGCCGATCTGCTGGCGCAGGTCCCATTCGGCCAGCGTGGCTTGCACCGGGCCGAAGAACGCGCCGTCGCGCGTCACGAACATGGCAGGCAGGTGAAAGATTTCATAGCGTTCGACCAGGCCGCCGTTTTCGCCCGCATCCACCCAACAGACGCGTTCGACCGGCAATTCCAGCTTGGGCAGCTGTTCGCGGGCAATGCGGCAAGTGCCGCAGGTGCGGCTGTGGAACACCAGCAGCGACAGCCCGGGGGCGTCCAGCAGGTAGCGGTCGGCGGTGCTGTCGTTCAGTTCAATCTGTTCCATGGCGTCCGTGGGGGTCTGGGTGGCGCAAGCTTAGCGAGACAGTACTCGATCCAGTTCCCGCACCGTCTTATACAGCACGCGCGTGCCGTCCAGCAGTTGGGCCGGTTCGATCCATTCTTCGGGGCAGTGGCTGCGGCCGTTCAGGCAGGGAATGAAGATCATGCCGATGGGGCCGGTGGGCGCCATGTAGACCGCGTCGTGGCCCGCGCCGCTGGGCAGGCGCATGCTGGCGTAGCCCAGCTGGTCGGCGGCGGCCTTGACGGCGTCCATCACCAGCGGTGCGCAGTCGGTGGGCTGGGCGCGGCTCAGCTGGGTGAAGCCGGCGGTCAGGCGCAGCGCTTTCAGGTCATCGGCCACCGAAGCCATCAGCGTTTCGGGAAATACGTCCAGCACCGCATTGCTGTCGCTGCGCATTTCCAGCGTCAGTTCGACGCGGCCGGGCACGGCGTTGGCGGCGTTGGGCGTCATGGCCAGCTTGCCCACTGTGGCCACCACGTAATGCGGATTGCCGCTGGCGGCGCTGGCCTGGCG
Organism: Achromobacter sp. DH1f; assembly: GCF_000633435.1. Taxonomy (NCBI): domain Bacteria; kingdom Pseudomonadati; phylum Pseudomonadota; class Betaproteobacteria; order Burkholderiales; family Alcaligenaceae; genus Achromobacter; species Achromobacter sp. DH1f. Next base: position 390,772 of record NZ_AYMF01000001.1, read on the forward strand.
GCTGGCGGCGTCGATGAGGCGGGCCGCGCCCACCAGGGCATCGCGGCGGATGTCCATGGGGGTGGTGCCGGCGTGGTCGGGCTGGCCTTCGACCACGATCTGCACGCGGCGGATACCGACGATGTTGGTGACCACGCCGATGGGCAGCTGGCGGCTTTCCAGCACGGGGCCCTGTTCGATGTGCAGTTCGACGAAGGCCGCGGTGCCGTGGGCGCCGCGCAAGGGGGCGTTCAGCGCGGCCGGGTCGCCGCCGATGCGCGCGATGCCCTGCGCCAGCGTTTCGCCGTCGGGGTTGCGGGCGGCCAGCATGTCGGCGCTGAGCTGGCCGCTGAGCGCGCGGCTGCCCACACAGGAAATGCCGTAGTCGCTGGGTTCTTCGGACAGGAAGTCGATGACCTCGAAGTCGTGTTCCAGTTCG